>JBPCVQ010000001.1:0-4044 GCA_051010395.1 Geminicoccaceae bacterium
ATGGCAATTGCGGCCCAACAGGAGGGGCAAAACGTGGACGACATGTGGTTCAGTGAGGAACGGTCGCGACCCGCAAAGGAGTTTAAAAGTTCGAATCTGCGGTCCGACCCTAATTTGCCAGTGCCGCTGTGCACACTCAGTGAGGAGCAAAAGCGCCTATGCGACCAATATAGGATTCAAGAAAGTTCCTTAACTCCTGCGCAAAAGCTTGCTCTTCTCCATCTCCTACAAAAACACAACAGTGTTTTTGCCAAAGATAGTAACGACATGGGTGAATGCAACATCGAAAAACATTTTATCGATACGGGCGACGCACGTCCTATCGCATGTAATCCACATCGATTGCCGTACCATTTACGTGGGGTTTTGCGGGAGGAGCTGGATTCTTTATTAAGGGGAGGGATCATAGAAGCGAGCGACTCGCCTTGGGCGGCTCCTTGCTTGTATGTACCAAAAAAGGATGGCACTTGGCGCCTGTGCGTCGACTTTCGAAAATTGAACGAAGTCGTCCGCCCATGCGTCTACCCACTTCCTAGAATCGAGGATATTTTCGATACCTTAGAGGGGCATAAGTACTTCACGGCAATCGATCTGGCAAAAGGCTTTTGGCAAATCTGTTTGGACGAACAGTCCAAGCACAAAGCTGCATTCACTACAATTTATGGGCAATATCAATACCGGCGTCTCCCTTTCGGATTAGCAACTTCCCCTGGAGCCTTTCAAAAGGTCATGAACACTGTTCTGGCAGGGTTAAATTGGGTACAATGCATGGTCTATTTGGATGACATCCTCGTTTTTTCGCCCACTTTCGATGAGCAACTTTCGGCCCTAGATAAGGTTTTTTCTCGGTTAGCTGAAGCCAATCTAAAAATCAAATTATCAAAATGCGAATGGGCGCGCACTGAGCTAAATTATCTCGGCCATGTCATTAACTCTATGGGGAAGGCGCCCGATCCACGAAAGGCGGAGGCAATAAAATTACTGTCAGCACCCAACTGTGTCAAGGACATAGAAAGTTTTCTCGGCAAAGTCGGTTACTATCACAAATTTATCAAGGATTTTAGTAAGCTGGCATACCCGTTAAATCGGTTAAAACGTAAGGGGGTCCAATGGAGATGGGGCCCAGAAGAGCAGGAAGCATTTGAGCAGCTGCGAGACCAACTTTGTGAAGCTCCGGTCTTAAGGCACCCGGACTTTACGCGTAAAATGATATTACAAACTGACGCCTCGGGCTATGGACTTGGTGTAGTGTTAACACAAATTTTTGATGACGGTGAACAGCCAATAGCCTATGCCTCACGAACGCTAGAAGACCGTGAAACGCGGCATGCAATTGTGGAGAAAGAGGCTTTGGCTATAGCGTGGGGTATTCATCATTTCAGGCATTACTTGATAGGTAGGGAATTTTTGGTATTAACAGACCATCGTCCGTTGGAATCGCTGAGCAAAATTAAAGATCAGAATACGCGGCTTCAGAAAATCTCCTTGAAACTCCAAGGGTACCGCTACAAAATCCAGTATCGCCCGGGTAAAAAGAACCAAAATGCTGATCTTCTCTCTCGCTACCCCATCGTCCCCATACCTAGTAAGCAGGAGAAGCCCGTCCCCCCTCAAGTACTTTCGATGTGGGCCGACCTTATCCCCATTCTACAAAACCAAGGGAGTGTGGCTGCTCTACAGACACACCCCCTCGAGCCTCGCCCGCCTATTTACCCCCCTGGGCAGACCCCTCCGTGCCGGCTTTCTGGTACTACTATGCCGGAACAAGCCTTAGCAGCCATGGGAACGTGGGACCACCTCCATCAATACCAAGCCGAGGATCAGTATTTTGGGCCAATCAAGGAGTATTTAGAGGAAGGAACTCTCCCCCCTCAAGTAAACCAACGAAAACGCGTCCAACAAGCTGCTGCGCAGTTTGCTCTAGACGATGGGGTTTTATGGAAAGCCACGGACGGGAAGCTGCAGGTCTGCATTCCTCCCCCCTTACAGCATTCTGTTATCTACCAATACCACGCCACCCCTCAAGCCGCGCATTTGGGTCTTAAGAAAACTTATGCTAAAATAATTGCTCGATACTACTGGCCGGGTATGTATGAGCAGATAGCGACGTATGTCAAAAGTTGCCCAATTTGCAAGCAAACTAAACCGCCTTCCGTAGGGCCTAAGGAGAGCCTTGGCCACCGCAGCGTTCCAACGGAGGTCTGGCAAACGGTGCACATAGATTTGTGGACACCGGGGGGCACTAGTCCTACAACACGTGGAAACACGTGCGTTTTGGCCGTCGTCGATGAGCTTTCGAAATTTGTAGTAGCGCGAGTTCTCCCAGCGCATACCAGACAGATTATCATCGACGCGTTAGTTAACGACATTTTCGCCCAGTTTGGCCTTCCTCACAAAATTGTTTCGGATCGTGGCCCTGAATTTACTTCTCAACTTTTCGTTACTGTTTTCGATACCGCAGGAGTCACGAGAGAATTAACAGCCCCCGGTAACCCGAAGGCCAATGGGCAAGTAGAACGCTTTTTTCGTCCCCTTAGAACGATGCTGTCATCGTTGTCAATCTACGATCCCAAGGACTGGGATCTCTATGTCTCGCACGCCATTTTTGCGTATAACTCTTCTTTCCATAGGTCGGCAAAAAATACTCCTTTCTTTTTAATGTATGGCCGCGATCCAGATATGGACTCCCATACTGGCATCGCCGCGTACCCCATACCTGATGGCGTAGAACCAGAACATCGGGTACGGCGGTGGCGCGTAGCTAGGAAAGTTGCCATTCAGGCTATTGAAATAAGTAAGAGGGAGAATGAGGATTACTATGACAGAAATATTCGCCCCCAATATTTCGCGCTTGGAGACGTAGTTCTTTTGGCTCGTCCGCCTCCGACGCGAACAGCATTGCCTAGAAAGCTGTTGCCGCCTTTTGTAGGTCCATATCGAATCATCGATATCAAAGGAAAAGAAGCAAAATTGAGGCCCTTGGCAGTGATAAACTTTCGGCGGCATCAAGCGCTTAGAGAAACTTCCGCGCATTTCGATCGCCTCCGGTTGTGCGATGAATCGCGATTTTTGGCCGAAGTTCCGCCAGAATTGAGAGCTATGCCTGATAGCTGGGTCGATCCCAATTTGGAAGATTCGGATGGGGAATAAAATTATAGTACACCGGTAATTATAGATAGGCCTAACGAGATGACGAAAATTTACGAAACCAGATAGCTAGCTAGCGTGTGTATGAGTAATTAATCGTGCGTGAATGGTAAGATTGATTTTTGGGTGTTTCTTTAAAGTATAGGCGCTTCTAAATTTCGCCATGTTGTCAGAACACCTGTAGAAGAAAGGTTAGGAGCTCGCAATACCAAAAAGGGTCAAATTGGGGCCGGGGAAAGAAAAGGGTTAAAAATTGCTCCCTCCCGGGTCTCGCTTCAACCCATGCGAAGCTGCGCGAACATTACTGTAGAACCAAAATTTCACATAAGACCATGGCTGGGGCGGTGGACGACCAGCTTGTTTTGGTCTGGAATGAGGTATTGTTCTGGTAGTTGGTGTGCCGACCACTGGCCGCTCTGTGCAGCGATTACCACTGGCACGGGCACGTCTTCACAGAACGTTATTACCTTGTTCTAGGACAAAATGGGCAATCGCAGCCATCGCCCCCGTCAATGATCAGCCGCCGCGCGCCGCAAGCGACACCAAAGAAATCAGGCCAACACACCCCACAAACTTATGCAGCAACTCTGGTTAAAGGCCTTGGCCTGGGCCACCGCACTCGGACGAAAAGCCGTGCTCCCTTTCTTCGGGAAACTGAACCCCTTCCCGTTCAGTAATCATGCGCTTGTCCCTACTACGTACAAGGGCAAGACATTGCCTACTAGCGAACATCACTACATGGCAGAGCAAGCCGACGCACTTGGATTTTCCAAAGAGGCCCGTTTGCTCCGGCTGGGGACCAGTAAGGTCCACGGGTACGGACCCCCAGTTGACATTGCTAATCCAAAGTCGGTGAAGTCCTGGACGTCACGACTATTTAAAGCTAGGAAGGGCGCC
>JBPCVQ010000002.1:0-3255 GCA_051010395.1 Geminicoccaceae bacterium
GCCATTGGGGGCGTGGAGGTAGTAGAAGCACTCGGTCTTTTGCGGGAATAGCGCCGCCTCGATCGCCGCCAGGCCCGGATTGGCGATGGGATGCGGCGGCAGCTTACGGTGGCGGTAGGTGTTGAACCGTGAATCGTTGCGCTTGTCGTCGATAGTGATTGGCGCCCACCAGGTGGCCATGCCGAGATAGGTGCCGGCTGCCGGCGCCAGCGCGGCGCCATCGCAATCGGTCGCTGCCGCAGGCAGTGCTGGATCCGCGGGCGTCCCGCAGGGCTCGATGCCGTAGGCGCGGCCGGTGTCGCGGGCATATTGCACGGTCGCATCGACATCCAGCTTGTGGTCCTGCAGCAGCCGGTTCCAGAGAATCCCGGCGATCAGCGGCATGTCTGCCTCGCCGGCGGCTTCCCGCTGGACCAGCGAGGCGATGGTGAGCAGCGAGGTCCACTTGATGTTCTGCTTGAGCGCTTCCTTGGCGTGGGGCGCGAACTTCTCGTGGAAGCGGGCGCGCAGCCGCTGGGCGACCTGCTCGGTGTCCTCGTCCTCCGGGATGAGATAGGTGTCCGGGAAATAGACGCCCTCGATTTCCTCGCGGTTGCGCGTGGTCGCGACGGTGAGCCAGTCCAGCTTCTCGCGCTCGCTCCAGTCCAGGGTCGCGGCGAGCAGCTCGGCGATCTGTTCCTTGCGCCAGCCCTCAGGGATCACCACCCATTTCATCTGCGGCTCTGCCGCCAGCCGGCGCGCGACCGTGAAGGCGTTCATGTCGGGGGCAAGCCGATAGGCGCCAGGCGTGATCCTCGCCGAATGCACCAGCCCGAACGCCCAGGCGCTCTTGATGTGCCCTTGCCGTTCGAGCTCGGCGAGCACGTTCTCCGGCGGGGTGCCAAGCGGGAGGATAAAGGTGCGGGTGACGCTCTCGCTGCCGGGTGCGGCGAGCAGCAGCCAGTAGAGGCACACCCCGAGCGCCAGGGCGGCGACGCTGCCAAGGGTGATGACCTTGCCGATACCCGTGTTCATGACAGCCCTGGATCCCGTTCCTGGAGAATGCCCCAAGCCTGAAACCGATCAGCGGTTTCAATCAGGCGGCAAAGTGGTCATGCTTGGCTGCGAGCACAAAGGAAATTGCTCCCGGACTCACGATGCCGCCCGCGGTCGCTCCGGCAAGCCGTGTTGGCGCTAGTGTGGGCCGATCTCGTCATAATAGCGGGCAGCGCCGGGATGGAGCTGCAGTCCGGCTTTCGCGCTGACACGGTTCACGACAAGACCTGGGGTGTGAAAGGGCAAACGTCGGTGGTCGAGCGTGCTGGCCAGCGGCAGTTGGTCAGTGCGGCCTCGGCGGTCAGCGCGCGCGGCGGCTTTTGGCACTCATTGCCCGCTTCATCCGGCCGTTGCTTACTCCCGCTTCGAGATCGATCAGCGGACAGAAGGCGCCCGTCTGGGCCGGACTCAACAGCGTCCTAACAAGTGACAACCCCGCCCTTCCTGCTGCTTTCCCTAAAAAAGCACGCATTGGCTTCAGCAGCCTCTTGTGACGAGTCATGACCCGGTCCGGACAAAGCTCATATCGTGCTTGAGTGATCATGGCGGCGCATCAGATCGTTGATGCACCGCCAAATCTATTTACAAAGGCCAAGCCAGGTTTATGAAGGATCCTCCCTTTCTTGTTCCGATACGGCTCTCCGAGCACTGTCGAACACCGTGTTGCTATTGTCAGACCAGGTCAAAGCGATCGAGGTTCATCACCTTGGTCCAGGCTTCGACGAAGTCATGCACGAATGCCTCCTTTGCATCGTCCGTTGCATAGACTTCAGCGACAGCACGCAGTTCGGAATTCGAGCCAAAAATGAGATCCACGGCAGTGGCCGTCCATTTGACCTCGTCCGCCCCTGACGTGCGTCCTTCGTAGATACCCCCGGACGATGCTGTCCACTCCGTCGATAGATCGAGAAGGTTTCTGAAGAAGTCGTTGGTCAACGCGCCAGGCTGCTCGGTAAACACGCCGTGCTTTGACTGATCGGTATTGGCGTCCAATGCCCGCATCCCGCCGACCAAAGCCGTCATCTCAGGGACGGTCAGGTCGAGCAGGTCAGCCCGATCGATCAACATTTCCACCGAGGTTTCCGGAGCGACGTCACCGGCATAGTTCCGGAACCCATCGGCCTTCAGTTCGAGGACGGCAAACGAGGCCGCATCGGTCTGCTCAAGCGATGCATCGGTGCGCCCAGGTGTAAAGGGAACCTCGATGTCGTGTCCGGCATTCTTCGCAGCCTGTTCGACGGCGGCAGCCCCGCCCAGCACGATCAGATCGGCAAGGGAAACCTTCTTCCCGTCCGATTGTGCTTCGTTGAAGTCGGTCTGGATGCCTTCAAGGGTCTTCAGCGTACTGGCCAGTTCAGCCGGATCGTTGGCCGCCCAGTCTTTTTGTGGTGCAAGGCGAATGCGTCCGCCATTGGCGCCCCCGCGTTTATCTGTGTGGCGGAAGGTGGCAGCCGACGCCCAGGCGGTCCCGACGAGGTCAGCGATGGGCACCCCCGACAAGAGGACCTTGGCCTTGAGATCGGCAATATCCCCAGCGTCGATCAAGGCATGATCGACCGCAGGCACAGGGTCCTGCCAGATCAATGCCTCTTCAGGGACTTCAGCACCGAGATACCGAACGCGCGGACCGAGGTCGCGATGTGTCAGCTTGAACCAGGCCTTGGCGAAAGCAGCTTCGAATTCCTCCGGATTCTCGTGGAAGCGTTTCGAGATCGGTCCATAGATAGGGTCGAACCGAAGCGCGAGGTCCGTCGTCAGCATGATAGGCGCATGGCTTTTCGATGGATCGTGGGCGTCCGGTACCAGTTCGGCTGCATCCTCGTCATCAGGGATCCATTGGGTAGCTCCTGCAGGGCTCGTCGTCTGCACCCACTCGAAACCATACAGATTGTCGAAAAAGCCGGTGCTCCACGCGGCAGGTGTGGCGGTCCAGGCTCCTTCCAGTCCTGACGTGATGGTATCACCGGCCTTGCCGGTACCATACCTGTTCTTCCAGCCAAGGCCTTGCTCTTCGATGCCCGCGGCCTCGGGCTCCGGACCGACATGTTTGCCCGGATCGGCAGCACCGTGGGCCTTGCCAAAGGTGTGACCGCCGGCGATGAGCGCCACGGTCTCTTCATCGTTCATCGCCATGCGTCCGAACGTCTCGCGGATGTCCTTTGCCGCTGCGAGTGGATCCGGATTGCCGTTCGGCCCCTCAGGATTCACATAGATCAGGCC
>JBPCVQ010000003.1:0-2580 GCA_051010395.1 Geminicoccaceae bacterium
CGGCGTCCATTGCCATGTAACAGTCGGCCATCAGCGGAAAATCGGGGCCGACTTTTTTACGCCAATCGGTATAGAAGGCGACGTTCCGCCCCAGTCCCGCAACGCCGGCGCTCGGGCCGTAGGGAAGTGGCAGTTTGGCGCCATGAAATCCCATCTCCTTGGCGAGATCCGGGCGCGAAGTGGTGGCATAGACCGGTATCCGCTGCTTGGTGCGTCCGCCCATTAGGTTATAGACGGGTTCACCGACCGTCTTGCCGTAGAGATCCCAAAGGGCGATGTCGATGGCGCTGATCGCGTGGATCGCCAGCCCTTTCCGGCCATAGTGGATGGAGGCGCGCCACATCTGGTCCCAGATATGGGTGCGATCATGGGCATGTTGGCCTTCGACAAACATCGCGAGATGGTGCTCGATGAGGAACGCCGCCGCTTCGCCGCCGGTGCTGACGCCGACGCCGACGCCGATCAGCCCGTTGTCGTCCTCGATCTCGACGATAACGGACGGCACGTTGGCGACGCCCCAGGAGCCGCGCGATCCCGCATATCTTGGAAACGGTGTCATCGGGTTGGCGATCGGCGGATGGGTTTTCTTGTGGCTCCAGCCGCCCTTTTTATCGGTTTGTCCCATGATCCAGTAGCTATCGGGAGTGTCGTGGACATCACTCGCGCCATAGTCATCGGCGCGCGTAACGAAAGCGCGAACTTCCTTGATCCTGGGCAGACCCGGCGTCGGCTTCAGGTCGTCGTCATCGTTCTGGCTGTTCAGATACATATCAGCGTCCTTGTACGAAACGAGCCCCTGACCTCACGTCACCAACGAACGCGGTCGACGGATTTCGATAGCTTGGGCGCATACCGTCGATCCCGGCAATGGCGGCGGAAAGTCAATGAGGTGGCCACGCCACTAGGTATCATCGGTTCGGCCACGTCTGATTTCGTCATAGAGGACGGCGGCGAGGAGGATCATGCCTTTGACGACCTGCTGCCAAAAGGAGGGGACCTGGGCGAGGGTCAGGCCGTTGTTGATCATGAACAGCAGCATCAGGCCGACAGCGGTGCCGACGATGGTGCCGCGTCCGCCTTTGAGGCTGGCGCCGCCGAGAATGACCGCGGTGATTACGTCCAGCTCGAAGCCCATGGCGGCAGCGGGACGGGCATTGCCGGTGCGGGCTGCGAGCATGAGACCGGCTAGCGCTGCGGTCGCTCCGCAGGTGATGTAGATGGTCAAAAGCCAACGGTTGACCGCAACGCCTGCAAGGCGTGCCGCGCGTGCGTTCGAGCCGATTGCGTAGATGTAGCGTCCGAAGGTGGTCCTCGGAATGATGAACATGAAGGCGAGATAGAGGGCCACGAGAAGAAGCACGATCAGTGGAATGCCTAGGAACTTTCCGGTTCCGAGCGACAGCCAGGTCGTGTTGGTGATGATGATTTCGCGGCCGTCGGAAATGACGAAGGCGAGGCCGCGAATGATGGCCAGCATCGCGAGCGTGGTGATCAGTGGATTGACCCGAAAGTAGCTGATGATCGTGCCGTTGGTGGCGCCGATGAGAACGCCGAGCAGGATCGAGCAGGCAAACGCGATCGAGATGGGAAAGCCGCTGTCCAGCATATAGGCGGACAGCATGCCCGATGCCGCCATGGTCGAGCCGATGGAGAGATCGAAGCCGCCGGCGATGATGACGATGGTTTCGCCCGCAGCCGCGATGCCGGCCACGACCAGCGCTTTGGCGATGTTCAAGAGGTTGGTGGAGGTCAGGAAATAGGGGGAGATGAAACAGAGTATGATGAAGACGACGACCAGGGCCACGATCAGGCCAGGGTTCACAGAGGCGGGGCCTTTGTCCGCAAAGAAGTGTTTCCACATCAAGGCGGGGTTCATCAATGAACCGTCCCGTTTTCCAGGAGATCGCCGGTCATCAGTTCGGTCATGCGCGCCATCGCATCCGCCGTCGAATGCTCGCGGGGCAGCATCTCGCCCGCGACCTTGCCGCCGCGGATGACGACCACCCGATCACAGACATGCAGGATGTCGGTGAAGCGGTGGCTGACCAAGAGGATCGATACGCCGCGCGTTTTGAGTTCGCCGATCAGCTCAAGCAGTTTCTTTATCTTTTCGGTCGAGAGCGCTGCGGTCGGTTCGTCCATGAGCAACGCGCGGGGCTTGAACTGAAGGGCACGGACGACGGCGACCATCTGGCGTTCGCCACCGGAAAGCTTGCCGACCTCCCGGTGAACATCGAGATCGAGCCCGAGATTGGCGACATCATTCCTGGCGATCTCGGCCATGCGGTCGCGGTCGAGAAAGCGGAACGGGCCGATCCGCCGCTTGAGTTCGCGGCCTAAGAAAATATTGGCGGCAATATCCAGATCGCCGCAAAGGGCGAGGTCCTGGTAGATCATCTCGATGCCGTTGCTTCTGGCATCAAGCGGGCTTTGGAACTCGACCTTCTTGCCGGCAAGACGCATCTCGCCCGATGTCGGGCGGTAGACGCCGGAGAGGATTTTGACCAGCGTCGACTTGCCCGCACCATTGTCGCCGATGATCCCGACCGATTCGGAAGAGCCGATGGTCAGATCCACATG
>JBPCVQ010000004.1:0-3875 GCA_051010395.1 Geminicoccaceae bacterium
ATCCCGTGCTCTTGCTGGCGTCGATCTCTTCACGATGCTTGGTGACCTCGCCGGCGACCGTGGCCTGGTGCTCAATGACACCCATCGCGCGGTTGGTAACCTCCAGGCTTGCGGTGAACATGTCCTGGACGGCCCCCGCGATGATCATCGTGCAGCCCAATCCGAGCGCGGTGATCACGCCGGCACCGATCAGCGCATAGCGGAAATTCCGCTGCTCTTTCCTCGCTGCCTGATCAGGAGAGGCGATCTCGCCCCTCAAGGACCAGGCATTGCCCCCGCGCTGCGGCAAAGGCTGGCTTGGCAACGCTTGACCGGATGGGATCAGGTCATAACCTTGTTCCCGCGCTATCTTCTCCAGCGCCCGCTGATCCATCGGCACCAAGGCCGCCTTGTTTTCGTGGTTGTCTTGGGTCATGTCTCCTCCTTGTAAGGAGGCCCGCCCGCGCCGATCGGCGTGCAAACCAAAGGCGCGGGCGTGCCACTGCGGCTTAGGCCGCTACTCGCTCGCGGTTGGTTGTCCGCCATGCGCTGATGTCATCGCGGCTTGATTGCGGCAGGATCGAGCCGATCCCGACGAGCGGCACCCCGCATTTGATCGCACGCTGTCCATGCGCCTTGGACCAGAGCGCAAAGAGCGTCATCGTCTCGGCTTTGCGCAGCAATGACAGCTCGTCATGGGTCCAGTTGATTTCCGGGCCGATGCGGCCCCGATCGGCATGAGACAGCGCGCCATAGATCTTGCAGCTGACATTGCCCAGGACTGCCGCCGCCACCTCTGGCGACAGCTGACCTAGATGCTGATGCGCCAGGATGATCGCGACATTTGCTTTCCGGGCTTGCGTCAGCAGCTCGATAAGCAGCCGGTCATTGCCGGCTAGGTAATCGGCACATTCATCAATGATGATGACCGTTGGTTTGCGCTGATCCTTAGGCAGCGCCAGGCGCTCATTGATGGCATTACTGAGCATGGCAATAATCAGCCGGCCATAGAGCGAGGCACCAACTGAGCCCAAGGCATCCTTGGCAGTATCGACGAGCACAAAGGAGCCCGCCGCCATGGCGTCGAACAGGTCTATTTTGGCCCCGCTGATATCGAACAGCCGCGCGATCGCCGGCCTGGCCATGACGCCATAGAGCCTTGTCTTCAGCTCGCTTGCCGTGTTCGCGGCACGGCTGTTGAACGGCAGCGCCTCGAAATAGGATCGCGTTTCCGGGTCTTTGATATCCTTCCTTGCCGTGACTGCGCCGGTTTCCTTAGCCTCCTTGCTCAGCGCCTCGACCTCGAGAAGGTCCATCAGCTCGCGCAAGGTCGGGGTTGGCCTCTCAGCCAGAGCCCGAAGTGCCCAGCTTAGAAGGGTTGCTTGAATGGCGGTCATCGCGCCGTCGCCAAAGAGGGCGCTAATCGCGTAGATCAGCGCGTCAGAGCTAGCGGTTGCGATACGCTCGGCATGAGCGCCGCCATAAGAGGCCCAGCGAGCCGGTCGGCTGAATGGAGAGATCGACGGCGCAGGCATGGCGCTGCCGTCCAAGAGCATGGTGCGGGCACCCAGCGGCCCGTTGGTCACGGCCTTGATGCCGACGAGATCGCGGATCAGGTCGCGCTGGCTGTCGATGACAACAATCGAGAGATCGCCGGCCTCGACATGAGGAAGCCAACCCGCCACCAGCTTTTGGATCAGCAGGCTTTTGCCGTGTCCGATGCCGGCCATGATATGGCCGTGCTCTTGAAACATGCTGGGATGGAGATCGAGCGGCAGGCGAGGCCGGATCTGATCCAACTCCTTGTCGATCGCATTTCGCTTCTCGACCAGCTCACCCAAGTCCTGGGAGGAGAGCTTGACGCCCTTGCACAGCTGGCCAAGCCGGCAGTTGCCAACCGATCTCAGCTTGTCGATGAACGACAGATCACCGCCATGATCGAACTTTAAGCGCAGCCTATAGAGCGGCTGCGACGGCTTGAGCGGGTTCACCCGCTCCGTAAAGCGCGCGTGCAGAAACATCGCCTACCTTTCCCCCGGCAGGCGATTCCTTGATCAAACACATCATGTTGTGTGATCTACAGACAGCCATGGCCGAGCTCGTATCTCGGTTGTGGTCAGAGATGGTCAGGCCCCCCACGGGCTTGGCCATCTCGCTATAGTGAGTCTAGCGCCACCGCACCGGCGGTCAACCGGCGCTTGACCCTCTTATTTTCTGAGATTACACTCGCGCAAGCGCGAGTGTAAAAACTCACAATCAGTCGATGTCCAGATCAACTCGCGACTCCAGCTTTGCCGATTTGGATTCCTCCGAGCCCTCCTTCAGGCCCGGCCAACCTTTCCCTTCCGGCGCTGCCTTAGCCGCCCCACCATGCCCAGCCCAGCCGGCTGTCTCGCCCTCCTTTGTCATGTGGTCTTCCAGGACAGCTCGAACCGCCGCAGCTCTTTGACCGCTTGGCATCGCCAGCAACCACTTCTTGGTCTTTGGCGCTGTCCGGTCGCTAATCCTCAGCGGCATGGTGAAATCATCTTCAGCCATCAACTAACCCTTTGCAGGCCTGCATCACTCGGAGGCACTTCAACAGGCATGGCCTCAAGCAAGATTTTCTGAAATCCGCGAGCGTTCGCCATCAACGCGTCATCCATCTTCACAATCTTCGGCAACCGATCTTTCAACGGCTCAAAGAGAACTTCCGCACCACCACCGGTCAGAAGCACGCCTTGAGCGGACGTGCCTTGTAGCATGCCGTCAAGCCACCTCGCCACGCGCCCGGCCATCTCATCGGCACCATCCTTGATGATGTCCGAGATATCGATTTCCTCACCGAAATGCGACAGCATTCCGTTATTGCGCATCGCCCGTTCAACAAGGCCAGGCGCAACAGACGCAACGTTGATCTTAGCGGCAACCCGTCCAACCATTCCCTGGCAAAGGGCAATCATGCTTGGGCGCAATGACCCGCCGACATCAGGAAAGGCTTTGTCATCCTGGACCAGCCTAGCGTCGACAGTTCCGCCGCCAACGTCTGCAATGCAAAGCACGGCTCCTGCCATGCCCTTGCCGGCTGGGGTATCCAAAAAGGCCCGCGCCGTGCCGCAAGGCTGTTCAATCACAGCTACATTGGCAACCTCAATCGAACGCCCCGCAACATGATGAACACCTTTCAGCCTGCTGCGCGCGGACGTTCGCAAGTCGCTCATGCCGTAAAGGTCACTCGGCAAGCCAATTGCCACAGCAACTTTGTCATGCTGCCATTGGCTCAGAGAGTGGCGCGCCAAAGCCAGCCAGGCATTTGATTCGATGAACTTGGGCCCGAAAGCAGGGGACCAGTCACTAACGCTGTCCGGATCAATGCCGGCGATCCACTTTTCGCCGTCCACATCGACGATCTGCCCTTCCGACTTTCCGCTCAGATTTGTAGGCGCTACCGCGACCGGCATTGCTACCGACGAGAGCAAGACATCCTTTTGTCCGTCAGTGCCTTTGACCGCTCTATGGCCAATATCCAACCCTATGATTTGCATCCTCTTGCACCTCGCTTTTTGATTCAAAAACCTATCATTTATTATGAAAACATATTTTTTATACAAAAGATATTCTTTTAGTTAAAAAATATGTTTTATATCTCTTTTGAGTCAGAAAATTGCCTTTCGCAAAGAGCAGGCTGCCGCCTGTCCTATGTTTTGACGAGTTTGAATGTCGCGCTTTGCGCGTCTTTTGGTTTTGCTGTTGCTCCGCAACACCTGTGCTCGCTTGTGCTCGCGACGGTCACAGCATCCACTTCGTTCGCGCGCCCGTCTGTGTAACCCCTGTCGTGGCACACAGCCGGGCGCGCTCGTGCCAGGTTTTCCGCCGTTTTTTCCCGGCAAGACGGTTGTGGTGATGTTGGCGCCTGG
>JBPCVQ010000005.1:0-7836 GCA_051010395.1 Geminicoccaceae bacterium
CGCTGTTGGTCCGGTTCTCGGTCGAACGCTGGGTCGCTGAAATCGGGCTGGCTGCTGCGCATCAATGCCACCGGCGCTGGTTCTGGGTTGCCGAGCATATTGTCGGCGCCTATGCCGCCGGCGCCGACGAAGAGGCCATCGCAGAAGGGCTGAGCCTGGCCATGTTCCCTGGTGGGGTGCCGAATTTCGTCGATGCCTGCGACCTCTGGCGAACGCTGATCACCGACGGTCGCGTGACCGCGAGCGAACCTTACGCTGCCTGGGCGGCGCTGACCGGACAAGGCGGCTTCGATGAAGCGGTTGGACTGACGTGAGCCCGAGAGTGCCCCGGAGGTGAGTGCTCGCTCTCCCGCTTACACCCATATCGTCGTGGGTGCCGGGTCCGCGGGCTGCGTTCTTGCGGCACGATTGTCGGAGAACCCAGACACCCGTGTCCTGTTGATCGGAGCGGGAGGGCAGGGGCGTCGTGATCCGACGCTGCAGGTGCCGTTGATGACGGCGCTCTTGCTACGTGGGCAACGGCATGTCTGGCGTTGACGATGATGGTCGCGGAAAAAGCCGCTGACATGGTGCTTCGCGCATTCGGATAAACTTGCGAGCTGATGTGAAACGACCGCCGCCCGATCGGACGACGGTCGCTGTTGCCTGGGCTTTCTGGAAAAGAGAGCCAGGGCCCAGCTGGTCAGGCAGCTTGGACCCGGTCGTAGGTGCCTTCACCGAAGACGTCGTCGGCAAGAGCTTTGATCGCCGGCTCGAGCGTTGTCTGGGCCTGGGTAGCGTCCAGGAGCGGTGTGCTGTCTTCGCCGTTGAACTCGCGCCACTGTTTGAAGTTCTCGATTTCGGCCTCCTCGGTGGCACGGAAGAAGTCCTCTGGCTCGAGCTCGTTGAACGTGTCGACCAGGATCGCCTGATTAGCCTCGCCCAGGTCGTCCCATGCGGCGAGGTTCATCATCTGCTTGTCGAGGCCGATGCCCCAGTCGTTCTGATAGCAGTATTTTACGACTTCATAGAATTTCTGGGTGATCATCAGATTGCCGAGGGTGGCCATGCCGTCGACCACGCCTTGCTGCAGCGCGCCATAAAGCTCGTTGAAGGGGATGACGGTCGGCTTGGCGCCGACCTGCTCCAGGCCTGCGATCACCCCTTCGATCTCCGGCGCTCTGATCTTGAGGCCCTTGAGGTCGTCGAAGGTTTCGAGCTGCTGATTGGTGAAGAGCTTCCATGGCCCGGCGCGAGCGACGCTCAGATAGCGCAGGCTCGGGTAGCGCGATTGAACCGCGGTGTTCAGCTCGTCAAAAAGGAGATTGTTGGCGATCTCCTGGGCGTGGTTCGAATCACGCGCGAAGTAGGGAGCGTAGAAGACGTCGAATTCGCGCAGGCCCGTATAGGCGCCGTTGTAGACCTGGACCGTGCCGAGCGCGGTTCCGTCGAGGACATCCTTGCCGCCGCCGATGGTGCCGGCCTTGATATCGAAGACGAGTTCGCCGCCGGTGCGCTCGGAAACCAGGTCGAGCCACTTCTTGGCGAATTTGTTGGAGGCGCTGTCGATGTTGCCGGCATTGCCGTAGATGAGCGTCTTGGCGGCAAACGCCGGCGCACCGACGCCCATGAGCGCCGTGGCCAGGGTCAGCCCGCCGGCGCGCTTGTGGAAGGTCCTCCTGTTCATGGTCATTCGTTCGTCTCCCTTGGGTTCATTGTTAGTTTTGCTTATTGGTCAGCTTACCTCGGTTATTGCCTGAAGACGAGTTCGGGCAGGAAGAGGGTGAGCACGGGGAAAAATGTCGTGATCAGCAGCACTACGACCAGGATCATGAAATAAGGAACGGCTTCCTTGAAAATCTCGATCACGCCGACGCCGCCGATCGACGAGATGATGAAGAGGTTGAGGCCGATCGGCGGGGTGATCATGCCGATCATCAGATTGAGCACCATGACGACGCCGAAATGCACTTCGTCGACGCCAAGTCCCGTCAGCAGCGGAAAGAGCACCGGCGCCAGAATGAGCATGATCGGCAGGATCTCCATGATCATGCCCAGCACCAGCAGCATGGCATTGATCATCAACAGGAGAAGCCAGAGTTCGTCGGTGATCGCCAGCAGGCCGTCGGTTAGCAGCACGCCGAGGTTTTCTTTGACAGCCAGCCAGGCAAAGATTTTCGAGGTCGCGACGGTGAGCATGATGACGGAGGTCGCGACGGCGGCATGTGAAGCTGCGTCCAGGATTTTCCTGACGCTGAGATTCCGATAGACGAAGACGCCCAGAAAAAGCACGTAGAAGGCGGCGACGGCGGCGCTCTCGGTCGGCGTCGCGACGCCGAAGATGATGGCGCCGACGATGATGAAGGGGGCGATGAGCGCGGTCAGGCCCTCGACGAAGGCAACACCCCGCTCTTGCCCGGTGGCGCGTTCTTCCAGCGGATAGCCTCGTCGTTTGCACACCCACCAGGTTACCCAGAACATCGCGATGAACATCATGATGCCGGGGACGATGCCGCCCAAGAACAGCTGACCGACCGAGATGTTGACGATCGCGCCCAGAAGCACGAAGGAGATTGACGGCGGCACGATCGGGCCGACGGTTGCCGCCGATGCGATCACGGCACTGGAGAAGGCCGGCTTGAAACCGCGCTTTTTCATTTCCGGCAGCAGCACGGTGCCGGTGGCCGCGGCGTCCGCAAGGGCCGATCCCGAGCAGCCGGACATGATGAAGTTGGCGGTGACGCCGACATTGGCGAGACCGCCATTGCGGTGACCGACCAGCGTGGCGGCGAAATTGACGATGCGCCGGGTGACGCCGGTGATGTTCATCAGCTCGCCGGCGAAAATGAAGAGCGGGATGGCCAGAAGGACGAAGGAGTTCACCCCCGATGTCATCTGCTGGGCAAACAACACCATCGGCGTGGCGCTGTCGGTGAATTGGGAGAACGTTAGGTAGCCGAAGGCGGCAAGACCGATGGCCCAGGCAATCTCCATGCCCAGAAGTGAAAAGACGAACAGGATGACGATCATCGAGACCAAAAGCATGTCAGCGCCCCTCTGATGTCGCTTGCTGATAGTCGGAGACGGAGCGCAACATCAGACGTGCCTGATAGAACAGCATCAGCACACAGCCGACGGTGAGCGGCGCGAACAGCCAGATGAAGCTCCAGCCGGTGGACAGCATCTTGCCGCCGGCCTGCAGCTGGATGACGGGCATGTTGTACCAGACCAGGGAGGCCAGCATGATCAGCACAAGTGTGTGCATGAACAGTTCGAGCATCAGCCGGGGTTTGGGCGGAACCTGATCGATGAAGTGGGTCACGCGGATATTCTGGCCGCGCTTGGTGGCGACAGCGATGCCGAGATAGGTCATCCAGAGAAAGAAAGCACGGGGCGCTTCGTCGGCCCAGAGCGGCGGCTCGTTGAAGGCGTAGCGCATCAGCACGGCGTAGAAGACGGCGCTGGCAATGGTCATCAAGAGGAGGCCTGAGGCATAGTACAGGGTCATTTCGATGAACCTGTCGAGCTTCGCCACCAGTGTCTCTGCACCGTCCATTCTCAGTTCGCCTCCCTATCTCGGCGCCGTGCCGGCTTGTAAGATCGCCAGCGATCGGCCCATTCCTTTATCATTAGGTACGTAATCGGATTTCGGGAAGCACAACCGATCTGCTAATGAGTTGGGGGGAGCGCCTTCGTCTGGCGTTGGACGTAAACGAGACAGCCTTTAGAGGCTGCGAATGTGAGGACCGGGATGAGCCTCGATGGAAGCTTGAAGATGCTCCTGGCCGAGCCCGGCATCCTGCTGGCACCAGGGGTCTATGACGGGCTGACCGCGATGTTGGCCGAGCAGGTTGGAGCGCGTGCCGTCTATCTCTCGGGCGCATCGATCGCCTATTCGCGGTTTGGCCGACCGGATATCGGTCTGGTCTCCATGTCCGAGGTCGCCGAAACGGTTGCCGCTTTGCGCGACCGGATCTCGCTTCCCATGATCGTCGATGCGGACAATGGTTTCGGCAATGCGTTGAACGTCCAGCGGACGGTTCGTGTCTTCGAGCGCATGGGTGCCAATGCACTTCAGCTCGAGGATCAGGCCTTGCCCAAACGCTGCGGCCATCTCGACGGCAAGCTGTTGATAGGCAAGAAGGAGATGGTCGGGAAACTTCAAGCGGCTTCCGATGCTCGACGGTCGGACGAAACCCTGATCATCGCGCGCACCGATGCGATCTCTGTCGAGGGGTTTGAAGCCGCTCTGGATCGCGCCGAAGCCTATACCGATGCGGGGGCCGATCTGCTATTCGTCGAGGCGCCAAGGTCGCTGGATGAGATGCGCAGCATCGTCGATCGGTTCGCCGCGAGGCTGCCGCTCATGGCCAATATGGTCGAGGGGGGAAAAACGCCGTTGCTCGATGTGGCCGGGCTCAGTGAACTCGGCTTCAAGCTGGTTATCTTCCCGGGCGGAATCGTTCGCGCCCTGGCACATCAAGGCAGTGCCTACTATCGAAACTTGATCACCACAGGTTCGAACCAAGGTTTTCGGGATCGGATGTTCGACCTCAAAGAGCTGAACGGCATCCTCGGCACCGACGAGCTGCTCAGCATCGGCAAAGATTACGAGGGGGGAGCATGACCATCGATCCGGTTACGCTCGCCATTCTCAAAGGGCGTTTCGAGCAGATTGCCGATGAGATGGATGCGACCCTGTTCCGCTCCGCCTTCAATCCAATCATTGCCGAAGCTCACGACGCCAGCCACGGTCTGTACGAAGCCGGAACCGGCCTCACATTGGTCCAGGGGAAATCGGGTCTGCCGATCTTCGTCGGCGTGATGGCCTTCGGCGTCAAGGCGGTGATCGATAAGGCCGAGGCTGGTGATGGGCTCGCTGAAGGGGATGTCTGGATCTTTAACGAGCCCTATGAGGGCGGCACGCATGTTTCTGATTTCAGGCTGGTGAAGCCGGTCTTCCATGACGGGCAGGTGTTCTGCTTTCTCGCCTCGGTCGGTCATTGGCACGATGTCGGCGGCAATGTCCCGGGCAATTACAATCCGATCGCCACGGAAGTGCTGCAGGAAGGCATGCTGATCCCGCCGGTGAAGCTCTATGACAAGGGCGTGTTCCGGCAGGACGTGGTCGACATTCTGTCGGCCAATTCGCGCCAGCCGATGTCGCTCTATGGCGATCTCAACGGCCAGATCAACGCGCTCGAACTCGGCAAGCGGCGGGTCAAGGCGCTGCTGGACGAGTATGGCGAGGCAACGGCGCGGGCATGTCTCAATGCTCTGAAGACGCGCGCCGCGACCATGATGCGCGAACAGATCGCCGATCTCCCCGACGGCACGGTCTCGGCCGAAGACTGGCTCGACAATGACGGCATCACCGACACGCCGCTCAAGATTGCCCTCGATCTGACCATCGATGGCGATCGCATGGTCATGGATTTTTCGAGGAGTTCGGGAGCCTGTCAGGGGCCGGTCAATATCTCGCGCTCCACTACCATCGCTGCCTGCTACGTGGCCTTGAAACACATCTTCGGCGACGTGCCCGCCAATGCCGGCGTGCTGGAACCGGTCGACTTCCGCATCGCCGACGAGTCGCTGCTTGCCGTGACCGCGCCCAAACCGACGGCAGGTTACACGGAGACGATTCTCCGTCTGGTCGACGTCGTGTTTCAGGCGATGGCCGAGCTGGCACCTGAAGAGGCGATGGCTTGTGCCTATGGCACGATCAATGCCTTGTCGCTCGCAGGCCATCGCGCCGACGGCGCGCGCTGGGTGTTGTTCTCGTTTTTTGGCGGCGGGCATGGAGCGCACGGATCGGGTGATGGCCTCAACCACGGCAACGCACCCATCTCGACAGCCACGATCCCGCCGCTCGAAATTCTGGAAGCCGCCTATCCCGTGCGTTTCACGCAATGGGCGCTGCGCGACGATTCGGGCGGGCCCGGACTCTATCGCGGCGGCCTGGGCGCTGTCTATGAGATCGAGCTCCTGGAGGAGGCGGCCGATGCGTTTCTCTTCGGGGAGCGCGGCAAGTTTCCGCCTCGCGGCGTCGTCGGCGGCGGTCCGGCAACGACCAACCGTTTCGCTTACCAACAGGATGACGGCGACCACGCACCGCCGATGATCTCGAAGATGGTCGGCATTCATATCACCCGCGGTCAGCGTGTGCGCCTGGAATCACCGGGTGGCGGCGGCTATGGCTCGGCGTTCGAGCGCGATCCTGAAGCAGTGGCGCGCGATGTGGCGCTCGGCTTCGTCACGCCGACATCGGCAAGCACTGCCTATGGTGTCGTCGTCGACGCATCCGGTGCGCTGGATGTCGCCGCGACAGAGGATCTGCGTCGAGCGGCGTCGATATGAGCGGGTTCGTCATCGGCGTCGATGTCGGCGGCACGTTCACCGACGTTTTCCTACTCGACGAAGACGCCGGCACGATCACCACAGCGAAAGTCCCCTCGACGCGTGACGATCAATCCAGAGGCTTCATCGACGGCATCGCGCAGGAGGTCACCGACTTCTCGATCATTCGTTCCGTCGTGCATGGCACCACTGTGGGAACGAATTCGCTGCTGGAGCGCAAGGGAGCGCGCACCGGGATCATTACGACCGAGGGCTTTCGCGACGTGCTCGAAATGCGGCGGCGTGATCGGCCGACGACCTGGGGGCTGCGCGGCGCCTTCGAGCCCGTGGTCGAGCGCGGCGATCGGCGCGAGGTGTCGGAGCGCACGCTGGCCGATGGCTCGATCCTCGAGCCGGTTGATCTGGACGCCGTGCAGCGACAAGCTGAAAAGCTTGCCGAGATCGGGTGTCAGGCCGTCTGCATCTTCTTCATCAACGGCTACGCCAACAATAACAATGAGGCTCGGGCGGTGGAGGTCGTGCGCAGTCTCTGGCCGAATGACTACGTCACGGCGGCGACCGAGATCCTACCGGAGATCCGTGAGTTCGAGCGGCTGTCCACGGCCACCTTGAACGCCTATCTGCAGCCGGTCGTCTCGGCCTATATCGACCGGCTCGAAACCGGCCTCGCCGATCAGGGGTTCGATGGCGAGGTTCTGATTGTGCAGTCGAATGGCGGTGTCATGGCCGTTGACATGGCCAAGCGCTTTCCCGTGCGCACCGCGCTCTCCGGACCTGCGGCAGGGGTGATCGCGGGAAGATCGATCGCCAAAGCCGCAGGCTTCGAGAACGTCATCACCTGCGACATGGGCGGCACGTCGTTCGACGTCTCCCTGATAGCCGGCGGTGAGGCGGCGCTCGCCCCGCAGACATCGATCGATTTCGGCATGGTCGTGCGCACGCCGATGATCGAGATCACCACGATCGGCGCCGGCGGCGGTTCGATCGCCTGGGTGGACAAAAGCGGTCTATTGCAGGTCGGCCCTGAAAGCGCCGGCTCCGACCCCGGCCCGGTCTGCTACGGGCTCGGCAGCTCGTGTCCGACCGTGACCGACGCCAATCTCGTGGTCGGCAGGATCGACCCGGAGCGGCCGATCGGCGGTAAGCTCGATCGCCTGGACATCGAGGCCGCGCGCCTTGCGATCGAGGCCGATGTGGCCAAGCCGCTCGGGCTTTCGATCGAGGACGGGGCGGAAGCGATCCTTCGCCTCGCCAACGCCAAGATGGCAGGCGCCATCCGGCTGGTCTCGATCGAGAAAGGGCATGATCCATCGACGTTTGCGGCGATGCCCTTCGGCGGCGGTGGTGCTCTGCATGCCGGCGCCCTGATCAAAGAGGTCGGTCTCGGCGCCGCACTCGTGCCGCGCTTTCCAGGCGTGACCTCGGCACTCGGATGCGTCGTCGCCGATCTTAGGCATGACCGCGTCCAGACCGTCAATCGCCTGCTCGATCAGATCGACG
>JBPCVQ010000006.1:0-6275 GCA_051010395.1 Geminicoccaceae bacterium
CCGGCGAGGAGCGCTCGATCCTTGACCGACGAGGGAGCGCTCGCAAGCTTGGTTCTCGCAGCCAGCGCCTCACGGCCGATCACTGACATGACGGTTTCAAGGTCGGATTGCAGCACGGTCGCCATCATCAAATCTCATTCTCGGAAGCTGGTCACGGGCGATCAACTCTAGGGCAGAGCCGGCTTGCATGCCAAGCCTGTTCCGTTTTGGCGCGGCTTGTCCGATTTCGCATGTCTTTAGCCTTGCGTGGTGGTTTTTCGTTAATACCTATCAGCCATACTCGGCGATGGTGGGCTTTGATGGCGTCCTGCTCGATAGCGATCAGCTTGTTTTGCGTCTCACTGCCCCTAAATCTTGATTGAAGCGCGGCTTTTTTTGCTCCGCCTCGCAGGAGAACGGTTATGCAAACTGACAATCGGCTCTTCGATGACCTTGCAAAAGTGGCTAACGGCGCCCTGCACACCATGTCCGGGATGCGCGACGAGATCGAAAATCGCATGCGCGAGCGTGTCGAGCGATGGCTCGGCGACATGGATATGGTGCCGCGTGAGGAGTTCGATGCGATCAAGGCCGTAGCCCAGACGGCGCGCACCGAGCAGGAGGCGCTGGCGGTAAGGGTTGAAGCGCTGGAAAAAAGGATCGCCGTTCTCGAAGGCTTGGGCACGGCCGAAAAACCTGCCCGGGCGAAGCGCAGCACGAATGCTGCCAAAAGTGGCGCTAAAACCAAGAGGGCGCCTGCTCGAAAACCGGCGGCCAAACAAAAGACGGCCGACTGAGCAGAAATCCTGTAGACAACACTTCCCCATTGCGTGATGTCGAAAGCGGCCGCTTGCGGTGCTCATCCGGTTTTGGCAGACTCGGGATGTAAGATGGCAAGGCCTTCTGTATGTCGGTCGGAATGCCATCAATCGAGGCCGAAACGGGCACCGGCTGATAATCCAGCCAGGCCTTCTGGGGAAAGCGAAAGAGGAGTGCGCCATGGTTGCTATACGCACGGAAACCGAAGAGACAATCGGCAATCCCCTGGATCTCGTCGAGCAGGTTGCGGTCGCCAATGAGTGGCCGTTTCACCGGCAGACCGAGGACGAGCTCGCCGCCGAGATCAGCGGCCACTGGTGCCAGTACCGGCTCTGGTTCTGCTGGCATCCCGATCTTGGGGTCATGCATCTCTCCTGCGCGCTCGAGATGAAGGTGCCGGCGGGCAAGAAGCAGGACATTTACGCCCTGCTTGCCATGGCTAACGAGAAGCTCTGGCTCGGCCATTTCGATCTCTGGTCGGACGAAAACCTGCCGGTGTTCCGCCATGCGCTGCTGTTGCGCGACGGCGTCGGGATCAGCGGCGAGTTGATGGAGGATCTGATCGATATCGCCGTTGCCGAATGCGAGCGCTTCTATCCCGCCTTCCAGTTCGTGATCTGGGGCGGCAAGCCGCCTGTCGAGGCGTTGACCGCAGCCATGCTGGAGACGGAGGGCGAAGCTTAGATGACCGGCATCGCCGGCCCGCTTCTTCTGGTGGGCTCCGGCAAAATGGGAACAGCGTTGCTCGGCGGCTGGCTCGATCACGGCCTCGCGAAAGAGGACGTGTTGGTGGTCGAGCCTGCGGTGGCCGGGCGTGAGGCGGTCGCGGCGCTCGGGGTCGAGGCTGTCGGCGGCCCGGAAGATATCCCTGAAGGTCGTGCCTTCCGCGCGATCATTTTTGCCGTTAAGCCGCAGATGATGATGGATGTGCTGCCCGTCTATCGGAATATAGCCGCCGGTGGCGCTCTGGTGATCTCCATCGCCGCCGGCACCGGCATTGGCCGGTTCGAGGACGTGTTCGGGGCCAACACCTCGATCGTTCGTTCGATGCCCAATACGCCTGCAGCGATCGGCAAGGGCGCCACCGCCCTCTTCGCGAATCCACGGGTCGACGACCCGCAGCGCAGTTTGGCCGAGGCCTTGATGGCAGCAGTCGGTGAGGTGCACTGGCTGGAGGATGAAGAGCAGATGCACGTGGTCACCGCCATGTCAGGGGGCGGTCCCGCCTATGTGTTCCTCATGATCGAGACCCTGGCAAAGGCCGGTATTGCGGGAGGCCTCCCCGATGCCCTCGCCTGGCCGATGGCGCGGGCGACGGTGACCGGCAGCGGTGCGCTCGCTGCGGCGAGCAAGGAGCCCGCGGCCGTCCTTCGACAGAATGTCACCAGCCCTGGCGGCACCACCCAGGCGGCTCTCGAAGTCCTGATGGCCGATGAGGGTATCCAGCCGCTCTTCGATCGAGCGCTCCGAGCGGCTTCGGAACGCTCCCGACAGCTGGCCTGACAAGGCTGCGCGGCCGAGCCGTCAGGCTCAAACCCTTCGAGAATGGCCTTGAGGCGGCTGCCAGTGGTAGGGTTGGTGCGAACCCTCCCGGAGACTTTGCCGAGGAAAGCCTGCATACCCTCGCGTTTCTTGGCACTTTCTGCGACTGCGGCGCTAACCAAATGACGTGGTCATACCAAAACGGAGACCAAGGATGCCTGCTGCAAAAGCCAAATCAGGACAGGCGAAAGCCCCCGATCTTCTGGTTTTGGCCTTTGAAATCATCGCTGCCACCGGCTGGCGCGGCTTCACCTTCACCGAACTCGCCGAACGCTCGAACCTCTCGATGACCGACGTGCGAAAATCGTTCAGCGGCCGGGCAGCTCTCCTGGATGCGCTGAACCAGCGGCTCGATCAAGCCATGCTCGCCGTCGATAGCGACGATATGGAGGGGCTGCCGCCAAAGGATCGGGTCTTTGAATTGATGATGAGCCGCCTTGAGGCGATGGCGCCCATGAGAGCCGGCCTTTGCCGGCTGATCGAGGACGTGCGCTTCGATCCCGGGCTCATCGCCATGACCGCCTGCCGGCTGGATCGCTCACTCGCCTGGCTGCAGGATGCGGCGGGCCTGTCCCATGGCCATGGTCCATCGCCGTTGAAGGATTTTCGCCGGCGTTTGCAGCGCCGCCTGCTCGGCGCCGTCTACCTTCAGGCCCTGAACGTCTGGTCCTCGGATGAAAGCCCGGATCTTGCCAAAACCATGGCATCCCTGGATAAGCAGCTTCGACGCATCGAAAGCCTTGCCGGCCTTGCACCTCGCGGCAAGACAGGAGGGGCGGCGGACGCTGCTGCCTGAAGCCGTGACTTCCCGACGCCGTTCCGCCAACCGATAGATCAAGAAATTAAGGAGAGCCGATCATGGCGAAGAAAAAAGAGACACCCTTCGACTATGCCGACATGAGCAAGATGTTCAGCGACTTCAGTGTTCCAGGCGTGGACTGGCAAGAGGTGATGGCCTCCCAGCAAAAAAACATATCGGCACTCACCGAAGCCAACAGGCGCCTGATCGAGGGAGCTCAGGCCGTGGTGCAGCAGCAGTCCGAGATCATGAACAAGGCCATGACCGAACTCTCGACTGCATCTGAGGAGTTGATGAAGGAAGGTGATCCGCAGGCGGGTGCACAAAAGCGTTTCGATCTCGCCAAGTCGTCATTCGAGACCGCTGTCGGCAACATGCAGGAATTGGCGGAACTCGCGGGCCAATCCAACAACGAGGCGCTGCAGATCATCAATAAGCGAGCTGCCGAAGCCTTCGAGGAGATCAAGGAGCTCATTCAGTCCAAAAAAGGCTAAGCCATCGGAGGCGTGGCGCCTCTGCCGTTACTTGGCTGCGGTGGCGGTTGGGGGCTGCATATCAGGAATCAGGAGGCGAAGAAGTGCCTGGGTCGCAGTGTTGCGCATGGGTGACTGGAGATCGAAGGCCTGACAGGCTGCAGAAAAGTCTCGGCCACCCTTCAAAGCACCTCATCCCGTGATCTTGTCGATCAACAAGCGGGCGGCGGCGGGTGGCAGGAGATCGCCGTCAGCCACCCAGCGTTCCAGTTCCTGCATGTGGTTTCGGGTTTTCGGATCCCGTCGCAGCCGATCGATCATGACAGCCTGGATTTCCGACCAAAGCCAGCTTTGCCGCTGTTGCCGCCGCTTTGCATCAAGCTCGCCGGATGGGTCCAACGCCGCGCGCTGGCGGAGGATCGCCTGCCAGACATCGGCGATGCCGTCGCCCTTCAAGGCCGAGCAGGCGAGCACCTCGGGCGTCCAGGCGGAGCTGAGGGGGCGCAGCAATTGGAGGGCGGCCTGATAGTCCGCGCGCACCCGACCCGCCTCGGCCAAGAGATCACCATCCGCCTTGTTGACGACGACCAGATCAGCAAGCTCGACGATGCCGCGCTTGATGCCCTGAAGCTCGTCGCCGGCTCCGGGCGCAAGCAGCAAGAGGAAACAATCGACCATATCGGCGACCGCGGTCTCGCTCTGACCGACGCCGACCGTTTCCAGGACGATGACACCGAAGCCCGCAGCCTCGCAGGTGATCGCCGCTTCCCGGCTTTTCCTGGCGACGCCGCCAAGCGTTGCGCCAGCGGGTGACGGCCGAACGAAGGCATCCATCGAGGCGGAAAGCTCGGGCATTCTGGTCTTGTCGCCGAGGATCGAACCGCCGGAGCGCTGGCTGGACGGATCGACCGCAAGCACGGCGATTTTCATGCCGCTTTCGATCGCGTGAGCGCCGAGCGCTTCGATGAAGGTCGATTTGCCCGCACCTGGCGTGCCGGAAATGCCGAGGCGGAGTGCTCGGCCGGTATGCGGCAGCAGCAGGGCGATCAGTGTTTCAGCCTCGATCCTGTGGTCATCCCGCCCCGATTCAATGAGCGTGATCGCCCGTGCAAGCGCACGCCGATCGCCGGAAAGGACGTCTTGCGCAAGGCGCGTGCCGTAGTCGCTCATACGAAGGCGCCTTCCAGGCGTCCACCACGCACAGGCGGCTCAGGGTTGTCGGATGGGCGCGGGTTCATGCGTTCGCTCATCTGCCTGAACAGAGATCTGTGGCCACAGTGCCTTTTACTGGTCGATTGTCGACGGTCATTGAACGATTGCTGCACCACCTTCCGATTGTGCCTGCCATCGCCCTCTTTTGATCCGAACCGACCTCGAGTTCACCACGTATTAACCCCTTAGCGGTAAACCGTCTTTGGGTCCATGCGATCCTGGGAATCCGGGCCCAGTCTCTGTTTGCCGCCGGGTGGGTGACTCCCAGGATCGCATGGACCAGAAGCGAAGATGGCAGAGCATATTGAAGATCGGGTTAACGCTGCCGTATGCAGGCCGGTCTCGATGATTGGATAGCCGTTGAGCTGATCTTTCAGGTCCGGCGCAGGGCCAGATCGGGTTACCGAATGAACTGCGGGCATTAACTCTCGATACAGGTCCTGAGGCTTTACCGAGAAAATCTGGCATACTCCTGGCTTTCTTGGCTCTTTCTGCACAGGCGGAGGGAACCGAATGAAGCGGTCACACCACCAGCGACTGCCGGCTCGGCAGAGGAGGCATCATGCGCGGCTATTTCGGCATCGGCGCGGAAGCGATCAGCAAGCCGATGAATCTTGGCAATCTGGTGCGCTCGGCGCATGCTTTCGGCGCGAGCTTCGCCTTTCTGGTCGATGCGCATTACACGGTGCGCGAGGCGCGCTCGGATACCTCGCAGGCCGAAAAGCAGCTGCCGGTCTATCGGTTTGATCGACCCGAGGACATGGCCTTGCCGAAGACCTGCTCACTGATCGGGATCGAGCTTCTGGACGAGGCGATCGACCTTCCGAGTTTTCGCCATCCGCTGAACGCCGCCTATGTGTTCGGCCCGGAGCGCGGTTCGCTCACGCCCGAGATGGTGGCGCGCTGCGATCATGTGGTGAAGATCCCGACGCGCTTTTGCATCAACCTCGCGGTCGCGGGCGCCATCGTCATGTATGACCGCACCTTGTCGCTCGGACGCTTCGCGCCGCGCCCCGTGCGCTCCGGCGGGCCGACTGAAACCATCGCCGAACACATCCAGGGCGAAGTGAGAATTCGCACTGAAAAAGCCTAGTGGTGGCATGGCCACGTCATTGGGGTTGAACCGCCTTCGAAGAAGGCGCCAGGGAATCCAAGGGTATGCATATCTTTGTCGACACGGCCTTTTTGGGGATTTGTGTGTTGAACAAACCATCTGAACGCTTTCGTTTTTAGCGGCACTGGCCTGTGTCTGTGCTGAAAAACCACATCTTGTGGTACGAAGTCGCCTTGATGACGATATGATGACGGGATCAGGGGTTTTCCGGTTTTCGGCGGGCTGATATAGGTTTTTGCTTCAGCGACAATTGGGGGCGGCCCAGCACCGTTGCAGATCACCAAACTCCGTCTTTCCGGCTTCAAGTCCTTCGTGCAGCCGACCGAGCTTCTTATCG
>JBPCVQ010000007.1:0-5352 GCA_051010395.1 Geminicoccaceae bacterium
TCAAAGGGTTCAAGACTGAACATGCCGCTCTCCGAGCTCAACGATGGCGGTGAGAAGGCGAAGCGTGCCACTTTCCAAAAGGCGGTAGTTGACCATCAGCCAGATGTTGAGGACCGCGCCGACAAGCGTGGTGCTGAGGGCGACCGACATGCCGCCGATCAGGGTCGACACCATGGGGCCGATGGCGCTGATGTCGGCGGCATCCTCCGGATTGACGCCGGAAAGGGCGATCATGAAGCCGATGACCGTGCCGATCAGGCCAAGGAATACCAGGCTGCCGGCGATATGACGGACGACCGCAATGCGCGATGCGAGTTTCAGCTTAAGCGCGGAGGCCGTAAGTGTGCGGCTTTGGCCGTCCCGACCGGCGATCGTCTTGAGATAACGCGACACCCGGGCGTTCGGATAGGCCTCAGGCGCGCGTATCCGATCCAATTCCGCACTCACCTGGCGCACATTCATTCCGCAAAGCGCCAATCCGACCAGGAACACCAGAACGATGACCAGTACAAGGCTGGTGGCGTCGCCGCCGAGCACATAGTCCATCCATCCCTGCAGCCAAACGGCAGCCAGAAGGGCAAAACCGACCAGGTTCACGACGGCAAACCGCATGATCAGGAGGTAGCGGTAAGCGGACGGGTCACCCTCGGCATAGGCATGGAACCAATGCTTCAGGCTGGCCCCCGGCTTCCGGGTGGATATCGGGCCGATGGCCGCTGCTGGCGACGATGCCATAGTTGAAGGCATTCGAAACCTCCTCGCCCAATCAAGTCCACACAATGAAAATAAGTCTCAAAGAACAAGTCGACCAGAGGGAGAAATTCACATACAACTTGGATCAAACTGCCATATATTTGATAATATACCGATTTATAAAAGAAATTTTGTGACCTGCCTCACAATAAGAAAATTTATTTATTCATTGCACTTGACCCGCTTGTCGTGACGGCAGGCAATTCACAACCTTAGCGTGAATAGAGCTATTTACTCCTATTCAGCAGGGATTTTTGGGAAAAGGGTAAGGTGATGAAAAACATCAGGCGTTCTCCGCCGATATCGATGGTCGTTCCTTCAGCATGGTTAGCGTTGCTATGGTTGAAAAAGCGAATCTGATCGTCCTTGCGCGTATCGATGCCATTGATTAGGGACGTCGTTTTCTGCTGACATGCTTCTGCGATAACCTCCGGCTCAGCGTCTGCCAGGGCGACCGCGGCCTGAAGCGGTGAAAGCGGTTCCGGCATGACCTGTCCAGGTTAATTCGCCGGCATCATAAGGACCACCGCCGCTGCTTGGGCAGCCCATTACCTTCTCCTAAAATGTCCAACACCGCTAATTGCGAGCGGCAAAAATCACATCTGTGAGTAAGGCTAACGGCAAAAAAGCTTTGATAACAGTTCGTTAAGTTATGGGTTTGGGCGAATTTCGCCTATGGGCCATCAAGTGGCAGCTACGATGTCACCGGACTGAATTGGCGCCCTGCAACGACACCGATCCAGCGAGCTTGCGAGCGGCTCTAACTCTTGAGATCGAAGAACGGCGCCGCCGTGAGAATCTGGTTCTCCTGAGCAAGTAGATTGCCGGCCTCGGCGCTCCGTTTCAAAAAATCCTGCCAGTCGGGATCAGCCTGCATGGCGGCCCGACGCCTGGCGCGATCGGCGGCGTCTTCATAGGCCCAGACGTGAATGTAGGTGTTGATGGCGCCCGTTTCGGTTATGCCGTAGAGAACGGGCTTGCCCAGATGCTTTTCCTGAGGTGCCTTGCCGTGCTTCTCGTACAGTGAGAGCTGCAGCGGAACGGTGCCCGGTTTGCATGTATAGGTGCGGTGATCGAAGATCATCATGGCCTCCAGGGCAGGATAGGATCTGTTGTGATGGGGCCACCGAACGATGGCAGGGACGATCGCGGATCAGGCGATCAGCCCGAAGGCATGCATCAGCGGATCATGGAGCGCAAGGCCGAACACGACTCTAAGGGTAATCCCCAACGCAGCGGCGAGAGGAATGGATAGAAGAAGAAGCTGCCAGCGCCGTTCGCCCAGAAGCCATGATCCGATCGCCAGGAACAGCGAGGTGGCGATGACGAAGCCCAGCGGCTCCAAAGTCAGCGCATAGCCGATCACCAGGACACCGAGGCCAAGAAGCTGCGGCCAGAATGCGCGCAGTGTCGCCCCAAGCGATCGACGAGCTTTACCCGGAGACAGCAGCATCAGCACGGCAATCAGACTGCCGGCGAGTCCTGCGGCAAAAAGCAGGCGGTTTGACGCACTGCCCTGCTCCGCTCCCTCACCCACAGATCCAAAATCGTTGGCCAGCACACCGAACATCGTCGATGCAGCTAGCAAAACCAGCACCGTGATTTTCTCACGACCGTCGACGCTCTGCATTTCTGCAGCCCCCTGAATAAGGCCCGATTGACTTAACGAATTAATTCAGCATTTACGAAAAAGCAAGCCGAAGATTTAAGAAACACTTGTCGAAAACACTAGGGTAAGCAGTGCAAATCCAAGGGTTTTGGCAGGCGGCTGACGGTCTCAGTTACCGGCAGCCAAAGGGGCTTGCCAAGCAGGCCAGGCTCTGCGAGGAGGGGCTAGCGCATCGATCCAAACATAATGATCAGCTATGTATGGAAAAGTTGATGCAAACTGGAGAGATAGTGCAGTGGCATGGATTTCTTGTGAATGCGCTACGGCACGAGTTGTACAAAAAAGCTATGTGGAGGGTATGAAAAGTGGGAATTTTCGATTTCGTCAAGGATGTCGGCGCCATGGTCGGCATTGGCAGCGCCGAGGCGGCGCCGGCCGCCGAAGACCTTAAGAAAGAGGTGGAGAAGCATGGCCTCGACGCCAAAGATCTGAAGATCGAGGTCGATGGCGACAAGGTCACGGTCGAAGGAGACGTTGCAGACCAAGCGACCAAGGAAAAGCTGATCGTCGCCATGGGCAACGTCAAAGGTGTCGCCCAGGTGGACGAAGCGATCAAGGCGGCCGCCCCCGAACCCGAGGCCGCCATGTATACCGTGAAGTCTGGAGACACGCTCTGGGCGATCGCCAAGTCCCACTACGGTGACGGCAACAAATACCCCGTGATCTTCGAGGCCAACCGGCCAATGCTGTCAGATCCCGACAAGATCTACCCCGGCCAGACGCTTCGCATCCCGCCGGTGTGATTGGCGCGGCCAATAGCGTTGACTTGGGTCGGTGACGCAGACCTGGGTTTGCGGGCAGGAATGGGAAAGAGGTCGCCCTTCGGGGCGGCCTTTTTTTCGCCAATTGCATTCCCACCGTGACAATACCAAGCTGGAAGAGGTGATGTTTGGTATTGGTGTTCTGAACCGAATTGGACAGATCTAGACAGTATATCGGCATCTCTGCCTGCAAATCCAGCAATTATCATGCCAATATTCCCTAGCATGTCCAAGAAAAATGCTTTTAAGAACAATAATCATTTCATGAAGAGGCCATTTCAATGGGAATACGCTCATAATACACAAAGAATATATGACGTTTAAAAATGAAAAAATATACCAGCCAGTATCGCAGACCCGAAGACTATGGATATAAATCTGAGCTGTGCCAGCCAACAATGATCCCCTTAAGCCGATCCTCAATATTTAGTCTAGAAATCCGAGAAGCTTGACTTGTAAGCTCAAAGGCGGCTTTCGAGGGAGGTTCGGACGCGAGGAAGCGGAGCCTTTGATGGCATGAGCGTTTAGTTCATTTTCCCTGGGAACGCCCTCCTGATGACGTTGTTTCGCGAGTCGTTCAGAGGGGCGTGTTTTCCCTAGGCCTGAGTCTTCATCCAACTCTTGCGGAGATCGGTTTGGCTAGGTTCATCATATGATTGAGAGCCTTGACAGCAATCGCCACCTCGACCCGCTGAGCGTCATCAGTGGCGAGAATGTAATCGGTCGCCAATGATGGATTTGTAGCGTCTCATGATAGTCTCGACCAAGCTGCGGAGGCCATAGCCATGAGCTTTTTGCCAAGCGCCCCGCCCCTTGGCTTCGAGCTCGACGATATGGTGATCGTGATCGGTTGCCAAGCTGGCCACAGGAAGATCGGCCAGAGCCAGATCGAAGCCCTTTCCAACCTGGTTGCGCGGACCAGGCTTCCTAAAATCGGCTGTCGACGCTATCGACGGCTATAGGAATGGAAACACGTCCTTGCCGATATCGATGCCGATTATAGACAATTGGGATGGGGCCTTTGGAGCAGCCGACCCATCCCATTAGTCGGACACTAGCCCTAGCCGATTTCGACATGGGATGGCAGTCATGAAGCTGACCTGGATGCCGGCGAGCGTCGCGACCGCCATGAGGTGTCGAAGACCGGTCACCATTCTTTGAGTGTATTTGACCCGACTCCCCTTCCGATTTCCCCTACTTTCGAGCCCACAGGCCATTGAGTGGCCTAAGAGCCCGTCCGAACAGCATCATGCACATCGCTTATAGGAGTTTAGGGTGGCTCGAACGATCAGCACTCGTCTTTTTCTGCTCTTGGGCCTGATCTTCGTGTCGGGCTGTACGTCGATTGAACGCCTCGCCTTGCCCGAGCCAGGCCTGGTGGAAGAGTATTGGGCACGCCATGACCCTGCTTCCACCGCGGAGATCGACCACGATCCTTGGCAGGCTTTTCTCGATCGCTATGTCTCGACCGACGCGGCCGGCGTCACTCGCGTCGACTATGCTGGCGTCGGCCCTGGCGATCGGACCAGGCTCAAACGCTATCTCGCCGATCTTCAGGCAGTGCCGATACATCAATATCGACGCGCCGAGCAGCTAGCTTATTGGGTCAACCTCTATAACGCCAAGACCATTGACATCGTACTTGATCACTATCCCGTCGACTCCATTCGGGACATCAAGCTTGGCGACGGTCTCATCGTCGTCGGCCCTTGGGGCGCACCCGTGCTTCGCGTTTCCGGTCGGCCGCTATCGCTGAATGACATCGAACACGCCATTATCCGACCGATCTGGCAAGACCAGCGCATCCATTATGTTCTGAATTGCGCTGCAGCCGGTTGTCCCAATCTGGGCCGTGAAGCTTACAGGGGCGACATGATCGATGCGGCAATGACGGCGGCGGCGGTGGCTTATGTCAATGACCGGCGTGGTGTGCATGTCGATCACAAGGATCGGCTTCGCCTGTCAAAGATCTATGCCTGGTTCCGCGAGGACTTTGGCGATGAGCCGCCCGCCGTGCTGCGGTCAGTTGCGCATCATGCCCTGCCGTCGCTCCGAACCATGCTTGAAGGACGTGAACGGATCGATCGCTATGCCTATGACTGGTCGCTGAACGATAGCCGCAGCGCTGGCGCGCCGCTCACGACTCGCCGCCGGCCGCCACCTTGGGAT
>JBPCVQ010000008.1:0-19376 GCA_051010395.1 Geminicoccaceae bacterium
CCTGGATCGTATGGACATGCCGGTCGCGTTGCCGAAGCCGGTCCTCGAGGCGGTACGATGACCTCCGGTAAAGGCAGGGCTTGCCGGCGCTGCTTCAACAGCCGGTAGGTCGGATCGCCGTCATAAGCGCCATCGCAAGAAAATTGTCGAGCCGTCCTTCCACCTGATCCACAAGAGCGGGCAAAACCGCAACGTCGCCGACGTCGTGATCGGTCAGGTTCGAAGCGACGATCTCACCATCGTCCAGATCGATGCCGATATGAAGCTTCCGCCAGGCGGAACGGGGCTTGCCCGTCTTGCGCTCGCCGAAACGCTCCCGTTGCCACTCGCCCGGTCCGTAGACCTTCAGCCCGGTGCTGTCGACCACCAGATCCAGGCTGCCCTTCGCCGAGGGCTGCCGGCGCAAGCGCTCAAGGCCACGCCCTCTCCTGGACAGCGTGCTGTGGTCGGGAACCGACAGATCCAAACCCATCAGGCCAAAGATCGAGCCAACCAGGCCTTCGGTCTGACGAAGCGGCTGATGAAACACCAAACGAAGCGTCAGCACCGTCTCGATCGCCAAGTCGGTGTAGACAGGATAGCCCTTGGGCGTTCGTTTGCCGGGCACCGCCCAATGGGTCTCGACATCGTCGCCGATCCAGATCCGAATATCGCCACGCTGTCGAAGCGCTGCCTCGTAAGCCGGCCAATTCTTCACCGCATAGCAAGCCTTCGGGATCTTGTGGCGGCGAGAAGCATGGAACTTGAAAGGCATCGGCGTAAGTCCTGGCAACCGAGAAAATCCAAACCCATTCCTTGCCAGAAATTCACGCTCCATGCACCAATGTGCAACATGGCGACGCCAGATCAACGCACCCTTCGGAGAGCGCCTTTGGCGAAATCAGCGTCGTCCAAACCGATCCCGAAACGATAGGCGTCATAGATGAGATCGGTGCTTTTACCGCTCCGATGATTGGTCATGACCATTCTGTGGGTTCGCCAGATGCCGCCATAGTTTCGGTAATCCAAGAGTTGCAGTGTCTTCTGCATATCGCCGCGCCTGCCGTAAAACTCCACCTTGCGAATCTGATGGATATCTTGATCAATCCAGGAAACCTGGCGGCTATAGCCGGAATTCTCATAACGCGGATATCGCTCGACCACATCCATATTGAGACCATCCAGCTGTTCCTGACGGAGCCACTGGTAATCATATTTTTCAAGCTCGAGGACTGTCAGATCCTCAAAGGCAAACTCCGAGCCGACAAACGGGCCTGACTTGTTGACCGATGCGATTCGCTTCACCCGCTTTAACGCAGGCAGATAGAGCCATTGATTGTCTGGTTCGAGGATTTTGACGTGGGAGAGAAGAGCCGTGCCGTCGATATCCTTCGGATCGTCAAACACGACGAGGATTTTGTCGCCGACGCTCTCATCCGGAATCTCGAGCGTTTTGATTGTTAACGTCCTAACACTCTCCTGTCCGGCGGCATTCCTCAGCACCATGGTGAGGTCGACGACGCTGTCACCGAAGCCTCGGTCGGAGCGGTCACTACGGGCTGCGATCGTATGGCCTTTCTCCACGGCGGTTTCGGCACGAACTGCAATGAAGAGTTCGAAAAAGAAGAAGGCCAGAGCGAAGGCTGTAGGCCCGATACTAAGCCGATGGCTGCGGCCGGGAATGGGCATCGATCCGTCCCTTTTTCAGGTTTTGGGCAAGCATCAAGAGAGCGGGCAGTAGGAGGAAATCAATGACGAGCGCCACTATGATCGCGAGGGCGGTGAGCAGCCCCATCTCGTTGTTGATCTTGAAGGTGGAAAAAGCAAGAACGGCAAATCCGAAAGCCAGTACCAAGGCATTCACGATCACTGCGAACCCGACTGTTTGGTAAGCATAGCGAATAGCGTCAGCCACCGGTAGATTCTCCAGCTGCCGACCACGTAGATACCTGGTCAGAATATGGACCGTGTTGTCGACAATGATACCAAGTGATGTTGCAGCGACGGTCGCTGCCGCTACGCCGACGACTCCGACCAAAATGGCCCAGATGCCGAATGTCATCAGGATTGGGATTGCGTTCGGTATGAGGCTGAGTGTGCCCAGCGAGAAGCTTCCGAGGCTGAGCATGATAACGAAGGCAATGACGGTCACCGCTATCACATTGCCGGTGAGCATGCTCTCGACATTGCGTTGGGCGATCAGTGAGAACATGACGGTTGCGCCGGTCGCCTCGACAGGTTTCGCCTTTGGCATGTTCGCGGTCAGCCAAGCTTCGGCCCGTTCGACGAAGTCTCGGGTTTCTGCGGTTGAGACATCAAGCAAGGTGGCCGTTACGCGTGTCGCCGATCGGTCGATATTGATCCTGTCGCTGAGGTCGAGCCCGTAGGGCAGAGACAATTCGTAGAGAAGGAGGAATTGGGCGGAGAGTTCACGATCCTCCGGTAGGCGTTCGAAGGCCGGATCGTCACCATGCATGTTCTTATTCAACCGTTTCATGATGTCGGAAAGGCTGTAAGCATGAGCGACTTCGGACTGTTCACGAAGGAAGTCGGTGAAGGCGCCGACCCTTTTCAAGAATGCTGGGTCACTGACACTGCCTGGGCCGTCTGCTTCGAGGGAGAATTCGATGGCGTGCAGCCCGCCCAGATGCGCCGAGGCGAAATCGGTGTCTCGGCGAAATTCGATACTCGTATCGAAATATCGAGTCCACTGATCATCAAATTTGATGGTCGGCACGAAAGAAACCAGGCCAAGCGCCAGCACGACCGTAACGATTAGAACGCCGCGGAAATGCGTGGTCACGACCGAGGCGAGGCGATCTAGCTGCCATGCGATCCATCTGGCCCTTTGGTCGTAGCCAACAGCCCCGGCGCGCATAGGCAGCAAGCTTATGAGCGCAGGCAGAAGGGTGAGCGAAAAGAGCCAGGCAGCGACTATGCCGACAGCAGTGGTGTTGCCGAGATGACGAAAAGGCGGGCTGTCTAACGAATTCAGCGCCAGAAAACCAACGATGGTGGTGATGCTGGTCACGGTCACCGCCAAGAAGTTTTGGCTTACTGCTTCGACTAAGGCATCGATCTTGCTCTTGCCCTCCCGCATCAGCGCCTTGAGCGAAACGAGAATGTGAACGCTATCGGCCACCGCAAGCGTAAGGATGATGGTAGGAGCCGTCATTGAGACGGGCGTGAGTTTTACCCCCATGAAGCCGGCGACACCCATGGCGACGACGGTCGAGAACACGATAACCATGAGGGTTGCGACCGTACCGCTGACACTGCGCAGCGTTAGCGCCAGCACGATCAAGAGGACGACATACATCAGCGGGATCAGCAGGCGGATGTCGGCGCGCCCCGCCTCCGAGAACGCGTTATTCAGCATCGACCTGCCGGTCAATGCTACCTGAAGCTCGGGATAGTCAGTCTGGATCCGATCCCGGATCTCGCGAGCCGCGGTCACGGCGGCAGGCACTTCTTTCAGGCTTAATTGCGGGTATAGCAAGGTAACGTTGACCGCCACCGTTTTGCTATCGCCCGAAATGAGGTAATCGACAAGCAAGGGCTCGGTGAGTGCAATCTCCTCCTTCTTGGCGAGAGCCGCTTCATCCATTGCGGCACCGTCGCGAATAAGATTCTCTACGGTCAGGTCGTCACCATCCGCCCAGCTATGTTGAAAGTTGGTGATTGAATCGACCCGGAGCGTGTAGGGAATCTGCCACGCTTCTTCCGTGACCCGTTCGATTGCCCCGGCAAGACGAGGAGTCAGACTTGCAGGATCTCTGGGGCGCATCACGAACAGTATATTGTCGTTCTTTGTGTAGGTTTGTTGAAAATCCTCAAATGCTGAAAGTTCGGGATTGTCCAATGAGAAGTAAACTCGATAGTTGGTTGCAAACTCCAGAAACTGAACACCGCTGCCAAAGGCCAGCATCGACAAAACGGAAAGCATGATGACGATCCAACGCCAGCGCACAATGACTCGAGTCAATTTGTTAGCGAATCGGTCGATAGCTTTGATGACGTCATTCATCGGCACTACCCCCCTGATCGAGTTGCGCGGGCGACTATGCACGCCAATCGTTGACGATGGTTAGTTCACGACGCCCCCTCGGCCGAAGACGGCCATGAGCGTCCCCGACATTGTGGCGATCAACTTCTCGGAGCCTCCGTACTCTGCGTAGGCAGCTGCTTCGCATACCGTTATGGTACGGCCTGGCTTGACAACTCTTCCACGGAAGAAGAATCGCTCCCCTTGAGCGGGCGCAATGAGGTTGGTCTTGAATTCCACAGTCAGCACGGCTGCGTCGTCGGGCATCAGTGAGAACGCTGCATAGCCGCAAGCGCTATCGAGCGCCGTCGTGACAATGCCGGCATGCAGGAAGCCATGCTGCTGCGTATATGCCTGCGAATAAGGCATGGAAAGCTCGGTTTCTCCCGGCAAGAGTTTGATGAGTTTGATTCCAAGTGTATGCATGGCCTGCTGTCGGTCGAAGCTGGCCTCTACCCGGGATTGGTAGTTTGGGTCCTTGGCTTCAAAGCTCGACATACGTTATCACCTCCACGATAAGATGCATGCTTTCATGGACGTAATAGATCATATGTCCACGGGCTCAATCACCTGATTTCCAATCGATGATTTAGAAGGTCTTTTCAATTCATAATATTCGAGGGTCTGCGGACGTCGTTCTGTCCTTGTATGGCAATGAAGTACGAGCCGCTCGATGAACGCTGTCGCCATTGGGTCCCAAACCGATCAACCGCTGCTTACTTCGATTTCTAAAAGTCCGACGCGAAACGGCCTCAACTCCAGGCCACCTCAGAAGCTCAACGTCACGAATAGCTTGCATGAGAAATTTCTAAAATAATATATATTTTTGATGAAACTAATATGATATAGCTACTATCGCAATATGACATATCCTGGCATCGTAAGAAGATGTCGACATCGTCGCGACGATGCCCTTTCGAAACGCCGAAGTTGTGGAGAACGCGATGGTCAAGAAAGTATTGATGACCACAGCGCCAAGGGAGGCATTAATCGAGTCTAATGGCGTGGGAGGGAATTGGTACGATCGGACAGACACCTACATGGCTTGGACATGTGCCGTTGATGAAGCCGACCGATTGTCCGTAACTTGCCCGCCGACCGGACTGAGGTTCATTAAAGCGAATGTGCCGGACGTGGACATTTTGGAGTATCCGACCTGGCAGGAATATCGTGATGCATTGGCTGCTGATTCCTGGGATATGGTTGGGATTAGCTTTTATACTTGGTCTACGCCTGTCGCTATAGAAATGGCCCGCGAGGCTCGTCTCGCAGGGGCCGGGGAAATTTGGGGGGGGAACTACGGCGCGATCGGCCCTGGGTTGGACTTGCACTTCGATCGTTTGATAAAGGGGCCCGGTGAGTACCCGGTCCACGAGTTTATGTATGGCCGCCCTCTCCAAAGGTTATGCCATCCGCCAATGCTCGGTGTGAGCAGCTTTCAAGGCGTTAGTTCACCGGTAGGTTATCTTTATTCGAAGCGCGGATGCAATGTGGGATGCACGTTTTGCTCGACGCCAGTATTTAATCCGAAAGAAAACCCACTGTATTTGGATGATACCTACGAAGCACTAGATCGCTACCAGCAAGAAAAGGTGGCTCATGTCATCATTTATGATGAGAGTTTTTTTCTGCGGAATGAAGTGGCCGACAAAGTCATCGAAGCTTTGGCGGATCGAAATCTCCCATGGATATGCTTGACGCGGGCTGACTTGATCCGCGGTCGCATAGCGGAGCTGACAGACAAGTGTATGGATGGCGCGATTGTCGGCATAGAATCCTATAGAGACAAGAATATTGCGGACGTTCGCAAGCGTGACGATGTCTACAATGTCCGCGCGACCGTAAAAGAGCTCATCGACAATGGTCGTCGCGCCCTAGGCACATTCATGATCGGGTTTGGCAATGACACGATCGAAGACATGGAATTCGATATCAAACAGCTCGCCGAAGAAGGCTTGTTTGCATGTCAGTTAACCTTGCTTACCCCTCTGCACGGCACCAAGCTTTACAAGCTTATGGAGCCGTTGATTGACGAGCCGGACCTGAGCAAGTTCGACCTCTATAATCTGGTGTGGAAACATCCACATATGAATAAAAGCGAAGCTCGTGATCTTCTGGCATGGGCGCAGCGCAAGGTGCATGATCCAAGCTTGATGGCTAAAAAGATCCGAGGCGAGTTCAAACAAAAACTGCGCGAGAAAATTCGCCGTCGTAGAGAAATTTCGGACCTGCCACCCATCGGAGTCGGCAGTCGTCAGAGCACAGACGGTATCTCCGCACAATATAGTTGAGATGCCGATAAGGAAAGTTCGTTCCAGTCCAGAACTTAACCTTGATCCTAGATGGTGTCAGTGTCATGCCACATCCAAGGAATATTTTGTGTATTCAGCTAGGATTTGATTCAAAATATCCAGATGTTTCCACTCTGGCAACAACATACAATGACGGTATTTATTATGTTGCGTCGTTTGTTCAGAATAGTTTCCCGGATACGAAAATCGATATGTGTCAGATGTTTTGGGGTCAGGCGCCGGCTGATTTCCCACTGGAGACCTATGACTTTATCCTGATTTCGGCATTGGCCACGCACTTTTGGTCAAACATACAGACACTGGAGATCATTCAAAGACGTAAGCGACGTGACTGTGTTGTTGTAATGGGCGGGCCTCACGCCGCTTTTGCGCCCTATGAAGCTCTTCGCTTTGCAGATTATGCTGTTGTTGCTGAGGGTGAAATTCCGACAGTGCAGCTCATTGAAGCTTTGGCCTGCGATGAAGACATTTCCAATATAGACAATATTGCCTTTATTGACTCCGACAAACATATGCAAATCAATGATGTCAAGCGTTATAATATCGCACCAACAACTATCAATCGTAAACTTCTGAGAAATGCGCCGCGTCTGCACTGGGCTACAGTTTCGATGTCGCGAGGTTGTCCGTTCAACTGCTCTTTTTGCTACGCTATTGATTGCTCGGACGTCAATTCCGTACCAAGACAATCGACGATATTGAATTCGAGCTCAATGGCATTTTCGAGGAGACCGGCTGCAACCGCTTCTATGTGACCGACCTCAACTTAACGACGCGAGCGGATTTCTGCGAGGCCTTGGCGCGCGCTTTTCGTGGAAAGAACTATAGCTTCATTTCGATGAGCAGGATCGATCACGCCGACGACATCGAACTTGTGCGTGACATGCGCGCCTCCGGTTTTGGGGAATATTGCCTGGGTGTGGAGTCGGAAGATCCGAAAATTCTGGAATCCTTCAACAAGAAGGTCGATCCGGGTCTGCAAACCGAAAGGCTAGTGCGCTTCGCCGAGAACGACATCTTCATCCATTCGGCGATCATCTTCGGTCTGGAAAGCCAGGATCGTGACGCCATCAGGCGGACGGCCAAATGGTGCGCCGAAGCGCGCATTGTTCATCCGACGTTCGTATGCTTGGCCGAGTATCCCTTCCAGAATCTGCTGTTCGGCTCGCGGCAGGACATTGAGGATCACCGAATCATCATGGAGGTCCCCACCTATCAGCACTATTCGTTTGTGGGTATTTTCCCACGCCATATGCGGCCCAGCACGCTTCAGGAACTGATTCTGGATAGCTACGACGTTTTCTTCGAACATGCGCTGGAATTGGAACGCAGGCCGCAGCGCAAGATGCGAGTCAAATCCTATGCGAAGAGTGTCGCCATGAGCCGCGTCGGCATGGAGCGTCACATCGAGCATCTCAAACGTCTGGAAGCTCCCTATTACACGTCGTCAGGTGCCTTGCGAGAGTCACTTCTGCAGAATGACTTTGAGAACAGGCATGGCGAGCTCAAGAACTGGCTAACCAAGTCAGCAAAAGGGCAGGATGCCCAATTCGTAAAAGCCTACGCGAGATGACTTGGAGGTGCCGCGATCTTGAACCGAAGCTCCGGAAGTCAGGAGCAGAAGGTTCAGCGTCGTCAGAGGGGGTGTTGCAATCGCATGACCTCGATCGGAATGATAGGCTGATGGAGACTGCTCTTGAGCGGTTGATCCATCATATAGCGACGACGCCTCATCAATTTGCCATCCGGATAATCGAACCCGGCTTGTCGACCCGGGAGTTGCGTTACAAAGACATCCATCAGCTTATGGCGTCGGTAGCGCAGGGCCTTCAAAATGCATCGCTGGGGACAGGTAAGCCGGCTCTGTTAGTGCTTCCCACCTCCTGCCAGCTTCTTGGTTGCTATCTGGGCTGTATGATCAGCGGCATCCATCCCATAATCGTAGCTCCGCCCCAAGACAGCCACTCTCCTTCTCGCTTTGCCATTCATCTGAGAGAGATCGTTGATCGCCTAGATGCTGCTGTCGTTCTATGCAAAGCCGACCTTGGACACGGGATCAAAGAGCATCTCGGCACGCCGGTCCTGGATGCCGCTGCAATCTGCGATGAACCGGCAGACGACGGTATCCTGGCTGACATTTTATCTTCGGACATCCATGAAAGGCGCATCGCTCACCTTCAGGCAACGTCTGGATCTACCGGTACTCCAAAGGCTGCCGTCGTCACCCATAGCAACATCGCATCCAATGTGGACGCCATCGGTCGAGTGATCGGCGTTCGGAGCAACGATTTGCTCGTTTCCTGGTTGCCCTGGTCCCATGACATGGGCCTTATCGGGTTGTCCTATGCGTTTTATTGGGGAATTCCCGCAGTTTTTTCGGATGTCAGTAACTTCATCCGCAATCCTCTTGTTTGGCTGTCTTGGATATCCGATTATCAAGGCACGATTTCGCCCGCGCCTAATCACGCTTTCCATATCTGCGCCCGCTTGGCAGCCCTAAAACCACCGAAGCACCTTCGCCTCGACCATTGGCGGACGGCATTGTGCGGCGCTGAGCCAGTATCGGACAAGACACTTGCCGCCTTTCAGGCGGCATTTGGACGCTTCGGCTTGCAAGATACCACTTTGAGGCCTGTCTATGGCCTGGCAGAGGCCACCTTGGCGGTCAGCATACCATCATCCGATCAGCGCTATCGGATCGATCACATTGCGACGCATAGCCTACTGAATGAAAAGCGGGCGGAACCCGTAGAACGTCAGCAGTCCAACATGTCCTTCATTGGCCTTGGCTCTGCCATTCCTGGTCACGAGCTGCGCATTGCGTCCGAGCATGGCGATCCACTTCCAGAGCGTCAGATAGGTGAAATCGAGGTGCGCGGACCAAGCATCATTCCTGGCTATTGGAACAGCTCCAAGGAGACGAATTCCCTCTTGCGTGATGACGGATTTCTCCGAACTGGCGATTTAGGCTACGTGTCGGATGGTCACCTCTATGTCACTGGGCGAAACAAGGATCTTTTGAAATTAGGCGGTCGCAATTTCTCGGCACTACAGATCGAGAACTTCGTGGGGCGGCTGCTTCCCGACATTGTGCCTACGACCTGCGTCGCTGTCGGGATGTATGACGAGGGCTTGCAGACAGAGGCTCTCCATCTGTTGCTGGACATGCGTGTGGTTCCCGATGATCGAATGCGCCGTCATGTTGAGCGCGATCTACGCAGTTCTCTCACAGCAGGCCTGGGTATCACCGGCAGTTATCTCCACTGGATTCGTGCGGGACAGCTGCCCAAAACGCCAAGTGGCAAAGTTCAGCGCTTTCTCTGCCGACAGATGTTGGAGGACAAGCTAAGCGAGCGAACGCAGACGAGGACGAGTTAGCTCCAAGAAATTCCAGGGGAAACGCAAGCATGACCGATCTACGATCCCCCATCGATATTGCGTCATCGGGTCACGAGATTGGAGAGTCGCGATCGTCAATGATGCCTGTTGCTATTGTCGGCATCGGCTGCCGGTTCCCTGGAAAAGTCGACAGCGCCGAGGGCTTCTGGCGGCTCTTGCTGAATTCAGTTGATGCGACTTCGACCGTGCCAAAGGGGCGATGGAACAATAAGCACCTCTACAGCGCCAATTCAGCCAGTGAGCCTGGGACTATCGCCTCACCGCGTGGCGGATTTATTGACGACATTGCCGAATTCGACGCTGGTTTTTTCCGTATATCCCCACGTGAAGCCGCTGTCATGGATCCCCAGCAGCGCATCCTGCTGGAAGCGTCATTCAATGCTTTGGAAAACGGCGGACTTGTCCTCGAAGAACTCCGTGGGCAGCGCGTCGGTGTCTTTGTCGGAATCGCGTCATTCGACTATGCCGAGATCCAGCATTGCGCCGATGAGCGAGCTTATATCGATGTCCATACCAATAGCGGCACGACCCTTAGCATTGCTGCCAATCGGATTTCCTATCTCTTTGATTTCAAGGGACCGAGCTTGGCAGTGGACACCGCTTGCTCATCCTCCCTAACCGCAGTGCACTTGGCATGCCGCAGTCTAGAGGCTGGCGAGTGTACCTTGGCCTTGGTCGGGGGCGCAAACGCAATCCTCAAGCCAGAGGCAACGATCGGCTTTAGCAGTGCGTCCATGCTGGCGCTTGATGGTCGATGCAAGACCTTCGATGCACGTGCCAATGGATACACGCGCGGCGAAGGAGCCGGGGTCGTCGCGCTTAAGCCCCTGGACATGGCCTTGCAGGACAAAGATCGTGTTTATGCAGTCATCAGGGGGACATCCGTCAATCAAGACGGGCATACGCCCAGCATGACCATTCCCAGCGCCGGCTCGCAAACAGACATGCTACGAAGCGCCTACCAGCGGGCCGGGATCAATCCCCACGAGGTTCGATATATCGAGGCCCACGGAACGGGAACGCCGGTTGGTGATCCCATAGAAGTGCAAGCGCTTGGCGAGGTCTTCGGCACGGTTCGACACGATGGCACCCCAAGCTATCTAGGTTCCGTAAAAACCAACATAGGCCACCTTGAAGCCGCTGCAGGCATTGCCGGTTTGATTAAGGCGGCGTTTGCGATCCACTATGGCATCATTCCGGCAACGCTCAATTTTCGCAGCGCCAATCCCGATCTAAAGCTTGCCGAGCACAGTTTTTGCGTTCCCACAGAAAGTATGTTCTGGCCAGACGGCTGCCGTCGCCGCGCTGGGGTGAACTCATTCGGCTTCGGCGGGTCCAACGCCCATGTCGTGATCGAGGAAGCCCCCGCAGATGAAACCGGGCGGGGTCACCCAGCAAGTGAAGAAGGACAGGCTGCCACTCAACATGCCACACATATTCTAACGCTCTCAGCAAGCAGCGAAGCTGCCCTGCAGGATCTCTCACGCCAACATTTATCAGCCCTTCACCAAAGTGAAGGAGCTTTAGCGATCGAGGATTATTGCCGTGCTGCAGCGCGACGGCGCACGCATCTTCATTACAGGCTCGCGATTGTTGGAAATGGCCGCAGCGACCTGATCGACAAGTTGAACGACTACAATGGCGGCTTGGAACCAGACGGCCTGATACACGGAATTGCTACTCCGGTAGACCCTGGTGCAGATCGACCCGTTTTCGTCTTCTCGGGCATGGGCCCCCAATGGTGGGGCATGGGGCGACAGCTTCTCGTCGAGGAGCCTCTGTTCTGCGATTGGATCGAGCGTTGCGATGCCGCCTTGGCCAAGCACGCGGATTGGTCGCTGTATGAAGAAATGTGCCGCGGCGAACAGACTTCGCGCATGAGTGAAACGCAGATCTCACAACCCGCCAACTTCGCACTCCAGGTCGGCTTGGCGTCCCTTTGGCGTTCTTGGGGGATTACGCCGTCTGCAGTCGTCGGTCATAGCGCGGGGGAGATTGCGGCGGCTTATGTGGCGGGCATGTTGGAGTTCGATGATGCTGTTCGGGTCATCTACAACCGAAGTCGACTGCAACACCGCACGTCAGGCCAAGGCAAGATGGTCGCCGTAGGCATCAGCGACGACGAAGCTCGAGCCGTGATCGAACCGTTTGATGGCCGTGTTTCGATAGCAGCGGTGAATGGTCCTGGCTCCGTCACGTTGTCCGGCGACAGCGGGATCATTCTGGAGCTCACGGAGAGGTTCAGCCGGGAGGGTGTGTTCACTCGCGCGCTCAGCGTTGACGTTCCATTTCACAGCTATCGTATGGACTCGTTGAAGGATGATCTCCTTCAATCCCTGGATGGATTGCACTGGCGCGAACCGGACATCCCTCTTTACTCGACGGTTACGGGCGATCGTGTGGCCGGCTTTGGTTATGATGGAGCTTACTGGTGGCGTAACGTACGCGATCCAGTGATGTTTGCCTCGACCATGGACAGGATCATCGAAGCGGGCCATCGCACGTTCCTGGAAATCAGTCCGCATTCCGTCTTATCGGGTTTGGTTGCCGAGTGTCTCGGAAGGTCGAAGGCTAAGGGACGGGTTCTGTCTTCGCTGAAACGCAAAGAGCCTGAGCGCAAGGCGTTATTGACGACGTTAGCGCGGCTCTACGTGTCAGGCCATGATGTCGATTGGGGAGCGGTTCATCCCGGAGACAATCGACATGTTACGTTGCCGGAGTATCCCTGGCAGCGAGAGCATTATTGGCGTGAGAGCAATAATTCGATCAGTAAGCGGCTCATGTTCGACTGCCATCCATTGTTGGGTGTGCGGATGGATCAGCCGGAGCCGTGCTGGCTTAGCGACATCAATTTACGCATGCATGGCTATATGGAAGATCATCGAGTCAGGGATTCGGTGCTCTTCCCAGCCGCTGGATATGTCGAGCTTGCGCTGGCCGCTGGTCGGGAAGTGCATGAGACGACGTCCCTTCAGCTTGAGCATCTGACATTCGAAAATGCCCTGATCCTGAAGCAAGAACAGGGCAGTCAGGTTCAGGTGGGAATCGCCGCGGACCACGAAGGCATCACAGCGCATAGTAGGCCCTCGAGCCAAGATGCCGACTGGCTGCTTCACATGCGGGGACGGGTTCGAAAAAGATCGGTTGCTGGCCGCCGAACGTTTGATCTGGCTGAACTGAGAAGACGTTGTCCCGATGATATCTCCAATCGGTGCTATTCGAGCTTTTCAGTCTGCGGCTTGGACTACGGGCCGTGTTTCCAGGGGATCGACAGCCTTTGGCGAGGCGAAACGGAAGCACTTGCGAGCCTGCGTCCCGTCGATCAGCTGATCTATGGTGATGATGCCGATGATCTTGGCAGTTACATGCTGCATCCGTCACTGCTGGACGCCTGTCTTCAGACGCTTATCGGAACCATGCTCAATGACGGCAAGGACCCGACAGTCGCCTATGTGCCTGTGAGGCTTGACCTCCTGCGTGTTCACGAACTCCCGGAAAACGATAGATCGTATTTTGCCTATGTACGCCGATCAATGTTGTCGGAGCAGCGGCTGGAAGGCGACGTATACCTGCTCGACGCTCAGGGCAATACGCTCTTTGAACTTAGGATGCTTTCTTGCGAGGCATTGAAATCAAGAGAAAAACGAGAGGGTCTGGATAGCTGGTTATATGCCTTTGAGTGGGAACGGCAGGCCGTGGCCGACATAGAGAACCTCGCCTGCTGGACCGACACAATGGCCGCAAACGCTCTAGCAGAGAAGGTACGCCCCGGTATTTCGGATCTTGTGGAACGCTTTCGCAGGGAGCGTTACTATCATGAGATTGAGCCTCTGCTGGATGAACTCTCTGCGGCCTACGCTTGGGAAGCTTTCGCTGAATTGGGGGCGGAGTGGAAGGTCGGAGATAACCTAACCGTCGATCTCCTTTGCTCCAGCCTGCGGATCGAGCAACGTCACAAGCGTCTGACCAAACGGTTGCTGCAATGTTTTGTATCCCAAGGCCTATTGGAGCAATCCGGTTCTGGAGCGTGGTCGGTACGCGCTCTTTATGAGGGGCCGAAGGCATCGGCAATAAGTGCTTCTTGTCGTGCACGATACAAGGAAATGCAGCCCGAGCTGGCGCTGATCGAGCATTGTGGCAAGCATCTTGGCCCGGTGTTTCGCGGCGAGATCGATCCGATGCAGGTCATCTTCCCGAATGGAGCGCAGACGTTAACCGAGCCGGTCTACGCTCAATCGCGGACTTTCGGGACCTATAATGAAATTGTCGAACGAGTGGTGCGAGCACTCATTGCCGAGGCTCCCCCGAATCGGCGGTTGCGTATCTTGGAAATCGGCGCTGGCACAGGCGCGCTAGCTTCTCGGCTTCTACAGTATTTGCCATCCGAACGGGTTCACTATGTATTCACGGATATTTCGTCGGCATTTCTGGTGCGCGCCGAAGCCAAATTCGCCGACGTCGAATCCGTTGAATTCCGGGCGCTGGACATTGAAAAGACCCCTGTGATCCAGGGCTTTGAACCAGCAAGCTTCGATCTTGTACTCGCAGGGGATGTTCTGCACGCAACGCGTGATTTGAGGCGCGCCGTCGAACACGCAATCATGATGCTGGCACCGCGCGGACTCCTCCTATTGCTGGAGCTGACAGCTCCTCCCTACTGGTTTGACCTTACCTTTGGACAGCTCAGGGGATGGTGGGCTTTTGAGGATGCGGATCTGCGGACAGATCATTGCTGCCTCGATGAAGCCGCTTGGAAGTCACTGCTTGAACAATGTGGTCAAGACGACGTTAGCATTCTATCGGATCACCCCGATACCAAGGCTTCGGGTGTTCATAGCGTCATTCTTTCTTCAAGGCGTGAATTCACGATCGAGACGACTGACGAACCTGACCAAGCGGCATGGCTGCTGTTCGTGGATCGAGGCGGTTTCGGAGATCAGGTGAAGATCGAGTTTGAGAGGCATGATTTGAATATTGTGCCCATCATCTTCACAGACTCTTCCCGTCCTGAATCGCTGGGTGGAGCTACGCGAACTATTTGCCGTGGCGATCTAAGGTCAATGCGTCAGCTCATCGAAGAGCTTTCCGAGCGGTATGGCGGTCTTGCGGGGATGATCTATCTGCATGCTCTGGACGCGCCTGGATTCGATAGGTCTAACAATGCAGCTCTCGACGATTTTGCTGCCGGAGACTGTCTAAATCTTCTTGATTTCATGAAGGTGATTGACGAGGGAAAACAAAGCGAAGGGTTACGTCTCGTCTTGGTGACCCGCAACGTCCACCAGGTTATCGACGGCGATGATGTTTCCGGTGTCCTCGGAGCGCCGTTGTGGGGTATGGGCCGAGTCATTGCTGGTGAATATCCGAGCCACAAAGTCGCGATGATTGATCTGGACTCGACGTCGAGCCCAGACAATGCAGCAGCCGTTTATAGGGAAGCCTGCGTGACGCGAACGGAGGAAACAGAAGTCGCCTTGCGTGATGGCGAGCGGTATGTCGCGCGTTTGGTGCAGACCAACCGGGACCGGCTAGCGCGGGCTCAAGCTCGGCCCACGGCAATCGCCCCCGACGCATTTTTTTACCTCGATCTTCTGAAGTCAGGCAGCCTGGAAAACCTCGTCCTAAAGCAAGCGCCTCTGCCCGCTCCTGCGCCAGAGGAGGTTGAAATCGACGTGCATCACGCGGGCCTGAATTTCCGCGATCTGATGAAAGCTATGGGAACCTATCCTACGGAGGGTGAGGAAACATTCCATTTAGGCGATGAATACAGTGGGATTGTCCGACGAGTTGGATCGAACGTAGAGGCGTTTGCCGTGGGCGATCGCGTCGCAGCTGTTGGTCGTGGCTTCAGTTCGGTCACCACGGTCCCCGCAAACTTCGTCGTTCGCGTTCCCGACAATGTTACCTTGGAGAAAGCAGCGACGATCCCGATCGCCTTCCTTACGGCTTGGTATGCTCTTCATGAACTTGCAGCTGTTAAGGCTGGCGAGCGAGTTCTGATCCACGCTGCGGCCGGAGGAGTAGGGCTGGCTGCAGTACAGATCGCTCAACGTGCTGGCGCCAAGGTCTTCGCTACAGCCAGCAGTGACGAAAAACATGCCCATCTCGCGGCCATGGGCGTCGACAATATCATGAATTCGCGAAACCTGGACTTCTACGACGACATACTAGCCGCGACAGACGAAGAAGGGGTGGACATCGTTTTGAACTCTCTGGCTGGCGAGTTCATTCCTACCAGCCTGAAGTTATTGAGATCTTACGGACGTTTTCTGGAGATCGGCAAGTCGGACATTTATCAAGACAACAGCCTAGGCCTTCGTCCGTTCCGCAACAATCTCTCTTACTTCGCGATCGACCTGGATCGTATGTTTCGTGAACGGCCTCAGCGCGTCCGGCGCCTGCTCCATGAAGTCATTTATGCCTTTGACGACGGAACACTGGCGGCGCTTCCGTTCACGTCCTTCGGTCTCGGAGAGGCGAACAAGGCCTTCCGTCACATGGCTCAGGCCAAGCATATCGGCAAAATCGTCTTCGATATGCGTAGCGGAGTCGAGCGGGCCGTACGGACGCCGGTTAGCAGCACCGATTTACGAAAGGATGCGTCCTACCTCCTCACGGGAGGCTTGGGCGGTTTCGGCATGGCCGTTGCCGAGTGGATGGCAGCGAAGGGGGCAGGTCACATTATCCTTTGCGGACGCCAGACCAGTAACGACGACAGGCGGCAAGCCAAAATTCAAGCTATGGAGAGCATTGGGTGTAAAGTTAGCGTTGTCGCTTTGGATGTGACGAACGAGACGATGCTTGCCCAGACGCTCGAAAAAATTGCGAGCGAAGCCCCACCACTAAAGGGGGTTTTTCACATGGCTATGGTTCTGGAAGATAAATTCATCAAGGACCTGGACAAGCAAAGCTTTTCCAAGGTGTTGGATCCAAAGGTAAGAGGTGGCTGGAACCTCCATCGATTGACCCGGGAGATGGACCTCGATCACTTCGTCATGTTTTCGTCCTTCGCAGCGGTCGTTGGCAATCCGGGGCAGTCGAACTATGTCGCTGCAAATCAGTTTCTGGATGCGTTGGCTCAATATCGCCGCGCTCAAGGCCTGCCAGCGCTAACCGTCGCCTGGGGCCCAATCGCAAATGTCGGGTATGTGTCGGAGCATGCCGACATCAAGCAGCATTTCGACCGCCATGGTCTCGTCGCATTCGATTCGGATGAGGCGATGCGGGCGCTTGATGGTTGCTTGAAGAGCCGCCTGACTTCGGCCTGTGCCATCCGAATAGACTGGACTGCGTGGGGCAAATACATGCCCGATCTAATGCGCTCCAGTCGTTTCAAGCATCTCATAGCTCACAAGACGCCGACGAACTCGATTGGCGAAGAGGCTCCCTCTCGTGTCTTAGGGGATTTGGAGCATACGGAGCTTTCACAGCGACAATCGCTGTTGGAGGATTGGCTTGTTGAGAAACTGGCCGATGTGCTGGCCAGTCAACGGGATCGCATCGACAGGGCGCGGCCGTTGGCGGATATCGGGTTGGACTCCCTGATATCGGTCGAGTTCGCTTGCCTGATTGAAGAGGGCCTCGGGGTGGATATCCCTTCGATGGAACTAGCTCAGTCTACCAGTGTTGCAAGGCTTGCTGAGCGCCTCCTGGACGATCTTTCTCTGACCGATCGCGAGACGGCTTCTGAAATGGCTACGTGATCCACCGGAAGATATGACCGCCGACTTGGGGAGATCAAAATGAACAGATCCGAATTATTTGATGACGTCGTTAGTCGCGTTGGAGAGTTCCTGGAGACTGATGTGAGCGCGCTCGCTTCGAATGATCGACTAGCATCGTCAATAGATGGTCTCTCATCGTTGAAAATGATGGAACTGGTCCTCTATCTTGAGGAGTGTTTTGGGGTCGAGTTTGATGAGTCCGCGTTCGAACACTTTGAAACGCTTCAGGAACTTGTGGACTATATCGAGGTAAGACAACCGGTCCCGGTTGCCGTTGATGACGCTTGATCTTGGGCTGTCCGATGGTTACGCAATAGCTCAATCAGATATTCGGCGGGGGGCAACTGGGAGTCCGGTCGCGATCACGGGGCTGGGTGCGGTATCTGCCCTCGGCCAAGATCTATCCCAGTTCTGGCATGCGCTTAAGAACGGCCTTGGCGGGATCGGACTGCAGACTCGCTTTTCGCCAGACCGTTTTCGTTGCAAGCTTGCCGGCCAGTGCGACGAGGCCGCCGTTAAACTTTCGCCAGGCCCCTTCAGCTTCGAGATTGCTCGATCGAGTCTTTTCGTACGTCTGGCGCTCTATGCAGCGCAACAGGCATTTGTCGATGGGAACTGTGGTGTTGACGATCGGCAGTTAGTCCCCCAATTGTCCGGCCGTGGGCAGATCCATCTTGGCGTTGCAATGGGCGGGCTGCCGAATATCGAGGCCGGAGTCCTGCGGCAAGAAGACAAAGGTGTGCGCAAAACGCTGCCATTTCTCATTCCTTCACTGATTCCGAATATGGCAGCAAGTATGATCGCGCTACGGCATGAAATTCATGGCCCACAATATACAATTGCCGGCGCTTGCGCAGCAGGAGCCCAGGCGCTGGGTCTTGCGATGCACGCGATCAGCCGTGGCGAATGCGACTGGGCCTTGGCCGGTGGGGCAGAAGCGGTCACCACCCCCATTGCATACTCCGGCTTCGAGGCCATGTCTGCCACGACAACGGAGATCGACTCTGGCAAGACGCCACGACCATTCGACGTCCAGCGGGACGGCCTGGTCCCAGGAGAGGGAGCTGCAATAGTCTTGCTCGAATCTCTCGATCAAGCGCGTGCGCGTGGCAAGAAGATCCACGGCCTATTGCGCGGTTATGCCAATAACAGTGGTGCCGAATCACTGACTGCAATCTCGGTGGAACCAACCGTAAAGTGCATGAAGGCGGCGCTTGATGATGCTGGCATCCTAGCCGAGGATGTAGATATGGTCTTTGCTCAAGCGTCCGGAACTTGGAACGGAGATTTGAGTGAAGCGCTTGCCCTTAGAGAAGTTTTCGGTCAATGCGAAGAAAAATTCGGTTCATACAGTACACCTCCAGTAACGACGATTAAAGCACATACTGGATATCTGTTTGCAGGAAATGGACCCATGAGTTTAATTGCAGCATTGCTTGCAATTCGAGATGATAAAATTCCCGCGATACGGCATTTGAAGACAGTCAGCGAAGGTTGCGAGCAGATCGACTTTGTAAGAGATTTGCGCTCAATGAAGAGCCGCATTGCCTTGATCAATGCTTTTGGATTTGGCGGAATCAACGCGAGTTTGATCATATCTGATGCAGAGCTTTCGTGATTCTAACGACCTCAGATTCTGTCGCAACTATCTGGAGATTTTGAGACAGAACCCGTTTCCGAAGGTTGGTGGCCTTCATCATCGTCATGAAAGACTCGCTGCTTGATCGTCCGATTGCTAAATAGGAGGGAATATTCTGGTCTTGCAGCCGAACGAACAACATCGTCGATTGCTAGAGCATTTTGCGATCATTCGCGGTCATATCCAGCAGCAGCAAAGTAGTTTTCGCATTCAGTCGGCGTGAAGAGTTCGATGGCCTCGGCGATGGCGTTCCAGAGGTCGTCGACGGTTCGTGCGGC
>JBPCVQ010000009.1:0-9068 GCA_051010395.1 Geminicoccaceae bacterium
CACAATCGATGGCGCGCGATCTAGGTCCGAAAGGCGTCCACGTCGCCCATGTGATCATCGATGGCGGGATCAACGGCGAACGGTTGCAGAAGAGAGCGCCGGATATCGTCGAAAGGCTGGGCGAAGATGGTCTGCTCGATCCTGACGCGATCGCGGATGCGTATTGGCATCTGCACACCCAGGCACGTACGGCCTGGACGTTCGAGCTTGATCTCCGTCCGGCCAAGGAGTCGTTCTGAGCAAGCGAGTGGGGCATGAGTAATGAGCCCCGCCAACCAGCTTGTTCGGCCGGCTGGCTCCATCTACCCTTGCACCGGGAACCTGAAGCGGGACCTGCTGGCTGAACCGAGGGCGCCTTCACCATGCACTACGATTCGATCAAGAACGACCACGGCCTGCCGCACGATCCTTTCAAGGCTCTGGTGGCGCCGCGACCGATCGGCTGGGTGTCGACCATCGGTCCTGACGGCGTCTGCAATCTGGCGCCCTACAGCTTCTTCAATGCCATTTCTGATCGACCGCACTACGTCATGTTTTCGTCCAGCGGTCTCAAGGACAGCGCGCGCAATGTGGAGGCGACCGGCGAGTTCACCTGTTCATTGGCGACCTTCGATCTGCGCGCCGAGATGAACCTTTCCTCAGCACCCGTGCCACCGGATGCGGACGAGTTCGACATCGCCGGCCTCACGGTCGCCAAGTCTCGATATGTTGCCCCGCCAAGGGTGAAAGAGAGCCCGGCCGCGTTCGAGTGCAGGCACTGGCGCACGATCGAGCTGCCTGGCGCGGATGCCGAGCAAGGGACCGGAAACTATCTGGTGATCGGCCATGTCGTCGGCATTTATATCGATGAATGTTTCCTCAAGGACGGCCTTGTCGATACCGGCGCCATGCGTCCCATCGCGCGCATGGGTTACATGGACTACGCCGTCGTCACCCCGGAGACGGTCTTCGCTCTGAACCGGCCACAGGTCGCCGAGGACGGAACGGTCGCCAACCCCGATCCCGATACCTGGGACGGCGTCTATCGTTAGTCGAGTGTCGACATCAGTCGAATGTCGACTTCATTGACGGCGAATGCCATGACCAAGCGCGACGGTATGCGCAGGAACGTTGAAGGTGGGGAAGCATGGATATGAAAGGTTCGGGCAAAGAATTTCAGGGTCGCGTCGCCCTGGTTACAGGTGGATCGCGTGGGATTGGTCGGGCCGTATGTCTGGCGCTGGCGCATGAGGGTGCCGACATTGCGCTGAACTATGTCTCGGACACTGATGCCGCCAGACAGGCCCAGGGCGAGATCGAAGCGCTGGGCGTCCGGTGCCGGATTTGCCAGGGCGACGTCAGTGATGCGGCCGCCGTCGATACCATGGTCGCCGAGGCCAGCCGGGCTCTCGGTCCGATCGATCTCTTGGTCACGGCAGCCGGCATTGCCCATGTCGGCGATCACACCGAGGTCGATCTTGAGCTTTGGCAGCGGATGATGAAGGTGAATGTGGACGGCACCTTCCTTCCGGTGATGGCGGTGAAAGATGGCATGATCGAGCATGGTTTTGGCCGGATCGTCTGCATCGCCTCGATCGCCGGCCTGGCGCCACGCGCCCGCATGTTGCCCTACAGCACCTCGAAGGCCGCGGTGATCGCTTTCGCCCGCAGCTGTGCTCAGGCCTTCGCGCCGGATATCAGGGTCAATTGCCTGGCGCCTGGACTAATCGAGACCGACATGAGTGCCGCTATGGACGCATCCGCCCGCGAAGCGATGCGCGAGGCCGCATTTCTGAAGCGGACCGGCAAGCCCGAGGAAATGGCGGAGACTGTGCTCTACCTCCTCTCCGAACGGTCAAGCTTCATCACCGGTCAGACTCTGGTTGCCGATGGTGGCCGAGTGACCTTGCCTTGAAGCGACTGGGGGCAGCCGGCAACGGGCATGTCCTCTCTGCTGCAGCCGTGTCTAAATCAGATCACGTGGGCGATGACCTTCGAAGAAGTCCATGACATTGTGGATCATCCCGATTTCGGTGGCGCTTCGTGTTTTCGATACCGCATCGTTGGGATACGGCAGAACGATCACATTGCCGCAGCTCCGTAGTTGCGAAAGACGCTGCAGCTCGCTCAGGAATACGGCGAACCCGGCCGCCGATGGTTTCGAACCAAGCCGATGCCTCGATAGCGGCTGTCCTCGAGGCTTTCGGGAGATCGTTGCGGAAAATAATCGAGGGCCAGGTTCAACTTAAGCCATAGGATACAATGACGTCAGGAGACGTTTTCGATCGACGTCTTGACCGCATGCAGAAAGGACTGCGCCGATGATGATGCCGATAAAAGGACGAAGCTATCGGCGCCATCGCGGAGTATGAAGGTGCCCATATGCTCCATCGCGGTCCGCGCGGCGGCGCCTTTGGGGAAGACCGATGGGGCGAGATCGATCGGACAGATCCGCTCCAGGGCAGCGCGTGCATGGCCGCCTGAAATCCGAAGCGCCACCCAGTTGTCCGATTGCAGCGTGACATAGACCACATTGCCCAGCTTATCGCCGAGATCGGCCGCGGCCCTCGGGCTTGGGTCCTCGAAAATGGCAAAAAGCTGATCCTGCCCTGTCCAGAGGAAACGGGTTTGTCCGTCAGCTGACAGAACCGACTGGCCGGGTGCGGGAATACCGACCCCAAAGGCCTTGGACAGCGCCGCCTTGAACGCCCGTTCCCCGCCCAGGGGAATGGCGATCGAGACGATCGCAAGCTCAATCGCCTCACTAAGCTCTGTGTCGTCAAAGCTTTCCTGAAAGCCGCCGAGCAGCGGTTCGGCGTCTAGCTGCAAGCTAGCCACGGAGCCGTTCTCCTTCTGGGTCGACGAAATGGGGGGAGACGATTTCGACCTCGATCCGCCGTTCGCGCAGTGGATCGGCGGCGACCACGACCTCGCCGAGCCGCTCCTGGCCACGCTTGATGAAACCGAGCGCGATCGAGGATTGGAGCTCGGGCGAAAAAGCGGCCGATGTCAGCCAGCCCTCGTCATTCTCCATCGTCGCCTGTTTTCCTTGTGCGATCAGATGGGCGCCAGCAGTAATCGCCTGGCTCCGATCCACGGGTTTGAAGCCCATGAGTTTGAAACCATCCTCGCTGTTCAGAGCAGGGCGTTCGGAGAGCGTATTGCCGATGCTGTCCTTCTTCTTCGAGATCATGCGGCCCATGCCAAGATCCTGGGCGGATGTGGTGCCGGTAAGCTCGTTGCCTGCGGCGTGGCCCTTTTCGATGCGCATGACGCCGAGCGCTTCGGTGCCATAAGGTATGGCATCGAATTCCTCGCCGGCCGCTAGGAGGGTGCGGATCATAGAGTTGCCATAGCGGGCAGGTACTGCGATCTCAAAAGCGAGTTCGCCCGAGAACGAGATGCGGAAGAGACGGGCGGGTGTGCCGTCGCAAACGGACATCTCGGCGCAGGCCATGAAGGGGAAGGCTTCGTTCGAGATATCGTGATCGGGATCGATGATCTTCTGCAGCAGTTTCCTGGAATTCGGCCCTGCCACCGCGAACTGCGCCCAGCCGTCGGTCGTGGAGATCAGGTGCACGTCCAGATCCGGCCAGAGAACCTGGCGGCAGAACTCCAGATGACGGAAGACCGGTCCGGCATTGGCGGTGGTCGTGGTCATGACATAATGATGCTCGCCGAGCCTGGCGGTGGTGCCGTCATCCATGGCAATGCCGTCTTCTCGGAGCATCAGGCCATAGCGGGTCTTGCCGACCGCAAGCTTGGCAAAGCCGTTGACATAGACCTTGTTCAGGAACTCGGCGGCATCGCGGCCTTGAATGTCGACCTTGCCGAGCGTGGTGACGTCGCAGATGCCAACCGACTTTCGGGTCGCCGCGACTTCGCGATCCACGCTTTCGCGCCAATGGGTCTCGCCTGGTTTCGGGAACCACTGCGCGCGCAGCCACATGCCGGTCTCGACGAAGACCGCCCCTTGCTCCTCTGCAAAGCGATGGCTCGGCGTGCGCCGGAATGGCCGGAAATCTTTGCCGCGCGCGCGCCCGGCAAAGGCGCCGATCGGAACAGGCGTATAAGGCGGGCGGAAAATCGTGGTGCCGGTTTCGGCGATCGACTTTCCGGTATGTTCCGCCATGATCGCGAGGGCAGGGACGTTGGATGTCTTGCCCTGATCGGTCGCCATCCCGAGCGTGGTATAGCGTTTCAGATGCTCGACCGCGGAAAAGCCCTCCTGGAACGAGAGCTTGATGTCCTTGACGGTGACGTCGTTTTGCAAATCCAGCCAGGCGCGGCCCTTGCCTTCGGTCACATGCCAAAAGGCCGTCACGGAAGACGCTTCATCCTCGGCCTTCGGTGCCGTGCCGGAACTGGCCTTACCACCGAGATTGTCGGCGGTCGTCTTGCCGGCCTGAAATCCTTCTCGCAACGCAGCTGCGAGGGGCAGTGAGCCGCTGGCGGCGCCGACGACGGTCATGCCTTTCGGCAGGTCCTCCCCTGGCACGAAAGCGGCAATGTCATCCCGCCAGACCGGCCGGCCGCGATGGTGGCAGGTGAGGTGGACGTTCGGGCTCCAGCCGCCGGAGACGGCGAGGCAGTCCGCTTCGACCGATTGGCCATCGGAAAGCTGAACCGAAGTGAGGTCTTTCCTCCCCTTAGTGCCGATCACCCGACCGCTCATCAGCACCTTGGCTCCAGCCACAGCCGCGGGCTGTTCGATGCCGCGTGTGTCGATCACCGCTCGAATGTCTACGCCCCTCGCGACGAGGTCGGTCGCCGTTCGCCAGCCGTCGTCGTTATTGGTGAAGACGACGACGCGCCTGCCCGGTGTCGCGGCAAAGCGGTTGGCATAGGTGCGAACAGCGCCCGCGAGCATGATGCCTGGACGATCATTGTTCGGAAAGGCGATCGGTCGCTCGACGGCGCCGGCTGCGAGCACCGCCTGCTTCGCATAAACTCGCCAGAGCACCTGCCTCGGCTTGGAGCCTGCATCGGCGAGATGATCGGTCTTGCGCTCGAGCGCACCATAGATGCCGTGATCGAAGACGCCATAAACGGTGGTGCGCGGCATCACGCGAACATTGGGCATCGCGCTCAACTCGGCGAGGGCCGAGGCGGCCCAGCCTGCGCTTGGCTGACCATCGATTTCGTAGGTTTCAGCGTTCAATCGGCCGCCAAGCTGAAAGTCCTCATCGGCGAGGATGACACGAAGGCCGGCGCGGCCAGCGGCGAGAGCAGCCGCCAGGCCACTCGGCCCGGAGCCGATGACGAGGAGATCGGCGTGCAGAAAACCCTTGTCGTAGGTGTCCGGGTCGGCCTGCATCGAGGCTCGGCCCAGACCTGCCGAATTTCTGATGATCGGCTCGTAGACCTTTTCCCAAAATGCCTTCGGCCACATGAAGGTCTTGTAGTAGAAGCCGGCGCTCAAAAAGGGTGACAGGTAGTCATTGACAGCCATCACGTCGAAGTCGAGCGAGCCTCGGTGGTTCTGGCTGTTGGCGCTGAGGCCGGCGAACAGCTCGGTGATCGTGGCCCTGGTGTTGGGTTCCTGCTTCCCGCCTGTTCCGAGCTCGACCAGCGCGTTCGGCTCGTCCGAGCCCGCCGTGAAAATGCCGCGCGGCCGGTGATATTTGAACGAGCGTCCGACCAGTCGCTGACCATTGGCGAGCAGCGCCGAGGCGAGTGTGTCGCCGGGATGGCCGCGAAACGGATTACCGTTGAAGGTAAAGTCCAGCACCTTTCCGTGGTCGATCAGGCCGCCTTCGAGGCGGTTGGCCTGGGCCATCGTGTTTACCTCCGCGCGCCAGCCGCTTTGGCAGCCGGCTCGAGAACGCCGTCGTCATTGGCGGCAGCCGGCGCCGTGACTGGCATCGGCACGACAGAGGTGCCGCGGCCGCGCGCGCGAGAAACATCGCGCGCCAGCTCGACCTTCAGAATTTCCTGGGTCACCGTATTGCGCGTGACCACCAGCCAAGAGCGATCGCCCTGCTCGTGATACCAGAGCTCCTGATGCTCACCGGCAGGATTATCCCTCAGATACAAGTAGTCGTGGAACTTCTCGGCTGCCTGCTCGTCTTGCCAATCAGGCCGGTCGATCAGCGAGGCATCGCCGAGATAGACGAACTCGGCGGCGTCACGGGCGCCCAACAGCGGATGGTTGATGATCATGGCTTTCGTTTCCTCAATGCAGGTTGGGTTGGGCGCCTTGGCCCTTTTCATCGATCATCGCGCCGGCCTTGAAACGGTCGAGACGGTAGGCTGTGGCGGTGGGATGCGGTTCGTCCCTCGCTAACAGATGCGCGTAGCAAAGACCGGAGGCAGGCGTGGCTTTGAAGCCGCCATAGCACCAGCCGCCGTTGAAATAGAGGCCCTTGATGTGGGTTTTGTCGATGAAGGGCGAACCGTCCATCGACATGTCCATCAACCCACCCCACATGCGCAGCACCCGAAGCCGGCCGAGCAGCGGCAGGATTGCCATGCCGCCCTCGCAGACATCCTCGACCACGGGAAGGCCGCCCCGCTGCGCATAGGTGTTGTAGCCGTCGATGTCGCCGCCGAACACCAGGCCGCCCTTGTCGGACTGGCTGCAGTAGAAGTGCCCGGCGCCGAAGGTGACCACACCGGGAAGGACCGGTTTCAATCCCTCGGTCACGAAGGCCTGAAGCACGTGGCTTTCGATCGGCAGACGCATATCGGCCTTCGCCATCACGCGACCGGAGGAGCCGGCGACCACGACAGCGACCTTCTTCGCAGCGATTTTGCCGCGCGAAGTCTCGACCCCACGGCAGACGCCGCCCTCGATGTCGAAGCCCGTGACCTCGCAATTCTGGATGATATCGACGCCCTCGGCGTCCGCACCACGCGCATAGCCCCAGGCAACGGCATCATGACGCACCGTGCCGCCGCGGCGCTGCAGCAGGCCGCCCTTGATCGGAAAGCGCGCATTGTCGAAATCGAGGAAAGGATAGAGCTTTCGAACTTGACCGGCATCGAGCAGCTCGGCATCGGCGCCGGCCATCATCATGGCATTGCCGCGCCTTGCGAAGGCATCTCGCTGCGGGTCGCTGTGATAGAGGTTGAGCACGCCGCGCTGCGAGACCATGGCGTTGTAATTGAAGTCCTGCTCCAGGTTTTCCCAAAGCTTCAGGGACAGCTCGTAGAAGGGCTCGTTGCCCTGCAGAAGATAGTTGGAGCGGATGATCGTGGTGTTGCGCCCGACATTGCCTGAACCAATCCAGCCCTTTTCGAGAACGGCAATGTTACGCATGCCGAAGGTCTTGGCGAGATAGTAGGCGGTCGCAAGGCCATGCCCGCCGCCGCCGACGATCACGACGTCGTAGCCGAGCTTCGGATCAGGTTCGCGCCAGACAGGCTTCCAGCCTTTATTGCCTGTCAGCCCTTCCCAGAGAACCTTCCATCCGGAGTAGTGCATGCTGCGCGTCCTTCTTTCCTTGCGCCCATTCTTATCCGCTATCGGTGTGCTTGACTTTCATGATATGGACGAAAATATATAAATTATGGTCATTTATTCATCAAGACGCCGTGATTTCCGGGTCGGCTTGCTCCTGATCAACGGCTTTGCGTTGATGTCCTATGCCTCCGTCGTCGAGCCTTTGAGGGCGGCCAATCTATTGAAGCCTGAGCGAATGTACAATGTCGTCAATCTTCCGGCTGGGGGCGATGTGGCAATCAGCTCGAGTGGGGTCCGGGTCGAGCGGTCCGGCGACGTCGGAAAAGATGCCGATTTCGACCTTCTTCTCGTCATTGCCGGTGGTGACCCGACGACCTTTCAGGACCAAAAGGTCTTTAATTGGTTGAAGCGGTTGGCAGACTTGGGGGTGCGTCTCGGCGGGGTGTCGGGTGGGCAATTCATCCTGGCTGCGGCCGGCCTGCTCGAGGGGCGGCGGATCACCGTACATTGGGAACATGCCGAAGCCCTCGCCGAGCTCGAGCCCGATCTGATGATCGAGCGCACACTCTATATGATCGACCGCGATCGGGTGACCTGCGCCGGCGGCATCGCTCCGCTCGATTTGATGCATGCCCTGATGGCCGAACATCACGGTCCCGATTTCGCAAGACGGGTCAGCGATTGGTTCATGCACACGGATGTGCGTCCCTCAGGTGGCCCGCAACGCGCAGGGCTCGTCGAGCGCTTTGGCACAACCGATCAGTCGGTCATCGATGCGATCGAAGTCATGGAAAATCGGATCGCCGATCCGCTCTGCCTGGACGAGATCGCGAGATTCGCCGGCGTGAGTAAACGACAGCTCAATCGTCTGTTTCAGGAGAAGCTTCAGAAGACGGTGATGCGCTTTTATCGCGACCTCAGGCTGCAAAAAGCTCGAAGCCTGCTGACCAGTTCATCTCTGTCCATGACCCAAATCGCGCTGGCTACGGGATTCTCCAGCTCTGCGCATTTCTCTAATGCACATACGGAGCACTACGAGATATCGCCATCCGCGGTGAGAGGCGTTCACACCAAGGCCTCGGCAGGACGGGAAAAGGCCGGCGCATAGATCATTTCTGCTCCGAAGGCCTAATGCCCTTCTGCGCTTAACTCATGGACAAGGTCGCGAAATCAGCCGGTAGCTTCCAGGTAGGGGTAATGGATGGTTTCCTCCCCCCAGAGCGTCTTCTTAAATTGTTTGGTGTCAATGGTGTTTTGGGTGTTGGGTATGTTGGTGAGAGCTTTCCTATGCTCTGACTTTTGTCTTGTCCGGATCGTAGAATGGGAAGCGGACCACGGTTGCCGGGAGGCGTTTTTGGTGGCCGTCTAGTTTGCCGATTTCGACCTCGGTGCCGGGTTCTGTGTATTCGGTGTTGATTTTGGCGAGGGCGATATTTTTCTTGAGGATGGGGGAGCGGCAGGCGCTGGTGACGTCGCCGATATGGCTTTTGCCGATGTGGATGTAGTCACCCGGCACGGCCGGCTCGTTGCCCACCAGTTCCAGGCCGACCAGCTGGTGCTGGGGGCTGGCCTTGCGTTTTTCGAGGGCGGCCCTGCCGATGAAGTCCTCATTATGCTTGAGGGCGACCGAGAAGCCGATGCCGGCCTCGAAGGGGTCGGTCTGGTCGTCGAACTCGTAGCCCGC
>JBPCVQ010000010.1:0-15274 GCA_051010395.1 Geminicoccaceae bacterium
AGCCCAACCAAAGGCTTGAGCAGTGGCGCGAGGGCGAGAACATCCTGATTGCGGAGTACTGGGTCAAGGAAAAGACCAAGAAACGTCTCGCATTGTTTGCCGATGGTGCGGTGCGGAATGTAACCGACATCCCCGAGCTGGAATTGGCTGCGATGGAGCCCGTTCGCTTCCGCGAGGTCGAGGCCGACAAGATCGTGCAGTATCTGATCTCCGGTGTCGAGGTCCTGGAAGGCCCGGATGAGTGGCCCGGACAGTTCATTCCGATCGTCCCCGTGGTGGGCGAAGAGGTCCACGTCGGACGGGAAACCGTAACACACGGTCTCGTGCGCTTCGCCAAGGACGCCCAGCGCGCCTACAACTTCGCCAGGACCGCCGCGACGGAATCCGTGTCTCTCGCCCCCAAGGCGCCTTATATCGGCACCGTGGCCATGTTCGCGGGACATGAGACGGCGTGGCACCAATCCAACCGCAAGAACAAGGCGTTTCTGCCTTACAACCCCGATGAAAATGCACCTGGGGCAAAGCCGGAACGCCAAACCGCTCCCGAGATCCAGCTAGCCTACGCGCAAGAAGCCTCGATTTCCCAGCAGGACATGAGCTCGACCACGGGGATCTATCCTCCGGCGTTGGGCAAGCAATCCAACGAAGTCTCAGGCGTAGCGATCGACCGGCGCGACAAGATGGGTGATGTCGGAACCTTCGTCTACACCGACAACCTGGGGATTGCGATTTCATACGCAGGCAGGATTCTGGTCGATCTGATCCCGCGTATCTACGATTCGACCCGCGTGGTCCGTATCCTTGGAGAGGACGAGACCGAGAACTTCGTGACCATCAATGAGCCGGTGCTGAACGAGAACGAGGAAGTCGTCCTGCTGAACGACCTGAGTGTGGGGCGATACGACGTTCGGGTTGTTCCAGGTCCCAGCTTCTCGACCAAGCGCGAGGAAGCGGCGACTTCGATGGTCGATTTCATCCGCGCCGCGCCTCAAACCGCCAGCATGGTCATGGATCTCCTTGCCAAGAACCTGGATTGGCCCGGGGCAGAGGAGATGGCCGACCGCTTCCGCAAGATCGCGGTCGCTCGAGGATTGGCGGAGCCCGAGGAAGGCGAGGAGCGACCGGAGCCCGATCCCGAAACATTGGCTGAAGCCCAGAAATTGCAGATCGAAGCGCTGGAGGGTGAGAACAAGGCACTCAAGCTCCAGGCCGAGACCCAGAAGATCACGGCGGAGACTAGTGGCATCGAGCTCGACAACGTGGCCAAGGCGCTTGAAGTCGCGTTCGAAACCGAGGCCTTCCAGGAAGCCGTGTCGGCCGCGGTCGGCAACGTGCTTGCAGATATCACCGCCCGTTCGAACGGAGCGATCTGATGCCGAAAGGAGCCATTTCCGTGCCTGATAAATCCGACGCCCAGTTCCGCGCCGAGATGGACGTGCGGACCCTCGCGGATGCCGAGAAGATCCGCAAGGACAAGTCCCGCATGAAGGCCGCGATGACAGAAGCTAAGCGGCAGATGGACGCCTTGAAAGCGCTGGGTGACGAAACGTGACCCATCCCGACCCACTACAGCCAGAGGAGCTAATTGACGTCATGGCACTGGAAAGCGAAACCGTCGACGACCTGGGCACCGCGAAACTTGCGGACGAGCCCGAGGTTACCGAGGACGCCAAGGAAAAAGAACCCGCCCCGAAAGGCGAGGAGACCGAGGAGGTCAAGGCAGAGGAAGCCGGCGACGCCGAGGACGGTGAAGACGCTGGCGAAGAGGACGACGCGGAACCCGCGCCAGCTAAGAAGCGGCGCCCGGGGAAAGCCGCACGTAAGATTACGCGCCTGGAAGCGAGAAACGCGGAACTTAACGAACGGCTGGCACGACTGGAGGGCGCGGCAGAAGCCCGCGCACCAGCGCCAGCCAGCGAACCCCAGGCGCCACGCGAGGAAGACTTCGAAAGCACGAACGATTTCCTTTTGGCGACGGCCAAGCACGAAGCGCGTCTCGAGGCGCGCAAGGAATTCGAGGCCGAACGCGCCGAACGTGACAAGGGCCGTCAGACCGAACAGCTGCGCGAGCGGGTGACCAAGTTCAACTCTCAAATCGAGGCCGCCCGGGAAGAGCACGAGGATTTCGACGAGCTGGTCTTTGCAGATGATCTGCGAATCAGCGAGTCGATGTTCCAGGTCATGGCGGAAACCGAGCACGGCGCGGAAATCGCTTACGAGCTGGGGAGCAACCCCGCGGAGGCGCGCCGCATCGCCGCCCTATCGGTGGCGAGCCAGGCCCGCGAGCTGGGCAAGATCGAAGCGCGGTTGGAATCCCGCAACGGTAGCCCGCCGCAGAAGAAAATCACCGCCGCCCCGGACCCGGTGAAGAAAGTGAAACCGGGTATTTCGGTGGCAACGCCCCTCGAGAAGATGAGCCAGGACGAATTCGAGAAGGCCCGGCTCGCGTCGAGGAAATAGGGGGCGGTCAACCGCAACAAAGGCCACGTCGTGAGACGTCGCCTCTCTCAGAGCCCGTAACGCCCGCTTCCGAGCGGGTTTTTTGTTGCGGGCCAGAAAGACAGATCAATGGCAGATACCCTTCTTACGCCAACGATCATCGCCCGCGAGGCGTTGATGCAGTTGGAAAACAACCTGGTGATGGGCTCGAACGTCCATCGCTCCTACGTCAACGAGTTCCAGAAGGTCGGCTCCACGGTCTCGATCCGCCGCCCGGTGAAATACGATGTCGTCGACGGTGCGACCCGCGTCCATCAGGACACCGAGGAAGCGAACACGACGGTCGTGGTCGACAAACGCAAGCACGTCTCGTTCGGTTTCACGTCTCAGGACCTGACTCTGACCATCGAGCAGTTCTCCGAGCGCTACGTGACACCGGCTATGATCGCGCTGGCGAACAAGATCGACCGGGATCTCACGTCACTCTACGACGACGTGTCCAACTGGGTCGGCACGCCCGGCCAGGACATCAACAGCTTCTCCGATTTCTCCAAGGCTCCACAGCGCCTCGACGAAGGGGCAGTGCCGAGCGAGCGTCGCGTGGGCGTGCTAGCGCCGACCGACCATTGGGGGATGCTGGGGAACCTGACGGGCCTCCAGATCGAACGTCCGGCGGAAGCGGCCTATCGTCGCGGTCTCCTGGGGAACGTGGCCGGTGTGTCCATGTCCATGGACCAGAACATCCGGTCGCATACCACGGGGACCTTCACGACGGGTTCGACCCCGGTGGTGAACGGCGCGAGCCAGAACGTGACCTACGCGAACGCGAACAAGGTCACCTGGTCGCAAACGCTGATCACCGATGGTTGGGCCAACTCGACCCTGGTGCTCCAGGCCGGCGACGTCTTCACGCTCGCGGGTGTGAACTCGGTCAATCCCGTTCCTGGTGAGCAGGGGACCGGCAAGGACGATCTGGGTCGTCTCCAGCAGTTCGTGGCGTTGAACGACGGCACCTCGGACGGTTCGGGGAACCTGACCGTGACCATCTCGCCGCCGATCATCACCTCGGGACCGCAGCAGACAGTGACCGCGGCTCCGGCCGACAACGCGGTCATCACCCCGCTGGGAACCGAGGCCACGGCCTACCGCCAGAACCTCGCGTTCCACAAGAACGCCTTTGCGCTCGTCACCGTGCCTTTGGAGATGCCACGTGCGGCCATGTTCAAGGCGCGGGTGCAGCACCGCGGCATTTCTCTGAGGCTTGTCGAGGACTACGACATCGACAACGACGAGAACCCGGTGCGGATCGACGTGCTCTACGGCGTGAAGACGCTGTTCCCGGAACTGGCCACGCGCATCAGCGGCACGGCCTAACCTACAGCCAGAGGAGTCTAAGCTATGGCTGAGAAACAACTTTCCGACGCCCGACCGGACGGGGCGCAGATGGGCCAGAGCACGACCGACCTGATCGGTTTCTATGGCACCACGCCGATCGTCCAGGCCGCCGTGGCCGCCACCACGACGACCACGGCGACCACGACCGCGCTTCAGGTCGACATCGACGCGATCAGGACTGCTCTGCAGAACCTCGGCCTGATCGGCTGATGCCGCGGATGTACCATCGGCCTGTCCGGGCCGGTGGCCGGAAGGTGATGCTGGCGACCCCGGTCTACGGGGACTTAAGCGCCAGCTACACCTTTGCCCTTTTCCACAGCTCCGCCGCCTTGTCAGACGCAGGCATCGCGGCGGAGCTGGCCATTTACGAGGGCGATTGTCACGTCGACGACGCCCGCAATCGACTAGTTAGAGACTTCCTGGAGACCGATTGTAGCGATTTGGTGTTTCTGGACAGTGATCTACGCTGGGAACCCGAGTCCCTGGTTCAACTCTGCCGGTACGACCGCGACGTGGTCGCCGCGACCTATCCCTTCAAGCAGGATGAAAGGGGATTCCCCGTTGCCTTCAAGGGCGGCGAGATGTGGGCGCACCACGATGGGCTTTTGGAAGTTCTCGCTGTGCCGACAGGGTTTCTCAGGATTCGAAGGCGTGTGCTCGAGAAACTTGCGACACGGGCCACGAAATTCCGACCGAAAAGCGATGCCCGCTCGGATATCCCGCTGATCTTCGAGCGAGAGGTTGAAGACGGTTTGCGCCGCGGCGGGGATTATGCGTTCTGCCGCAAGTGGCGCGAGATCGGCGGGCAAATCTTCGTGGCGCCGGAGATGTACCTCGAACATTTTGGGTCTCAGGTCTGGAGTGGCAGCCTTGGGCACTACCGGCGAGAAGAGACCAAAGGCACGCTCGGGGCATGTATCTTTGAGATCCGGCATCGCATTGAGACTCCCGAGACATTCAATCGTTTGGTCGAGGCGTGGGGCAACGAGCATTATGTCGCCGGGCCGTCGATGTTGCACACGGCTGTCATCCTAGCCCGGCAGACTGACGGGCCTGTTCTCGAATGCGGGTCTGGGTTGACAACGCTGGTTCTGGCTGCTGCTGGGGCGCGTGTCTACACACTCGAACATGAGCAGGAATGGGCACACCGTGTGAACCAAGCCGCTGTGAAGTACCGACTGTCTGTCCGGGTCAGTTGCAATCCGTTAGTCGATAATTGGTATCAAATCCCCGCGATTTGGCCGAAAGACTTCGAGCTCGCCGTTTGTGACGGCCCTCCCCGGGGCATAGGCAACCGTTCGCTGCTATTCGAGCGCGCGACGCTCTGGGGTCCCCTCATCGCAGATGATGCTGAGCAGCCCTTCCTGGGTGCCCTGGAGTCCTTCGCAGACGAGTCCGGCCGGAAGGTCGAAGTGGTTGGTGAGGGCAAGAGAAAATTCGCAATCGCAGCATAGGAGCAGTTATGGGCGACCCGACATGGCTTTACCGCGAAGGCCCGGATGGCGTGGAGGCGAAGATCTTCGACAGCCAGCTTGTGCCGCTGATGGAATCGAAGGGCTGGGTGGATAGCCCCGCCAAGGTCGGCGAGAAGCCTGAACCGCCGAAGAAACCCACCAGGCGCCGGCGCAAGCGTGCGACCTGATGGCTGTCGCAAAGATCACCGAATACGGAAAGGTGATCCTGCACGGCAATAGCGTCATTCCGGCCGGCGAGGAGCCGAGCATTACGACACAGAACATCACGTTCACAACGGCTGCGGTTTCCAACCCCTTCAACTCAAGAACACGCCTGATTCGGATCAAGGCCGATGCCCGGTGTTATTTCCGCATCGGCAAGCCTGGTGAAACAACGGCAGTGGCGACCGACACCGATATCGAGGCCAAGTGCCACGAATATTTTGGCGTTACTCCTGGTTACGTGATCTCCGTCTACGATGGGACAAGCTGACATGCAAGAACTCGAAACCGATGTCTTGAAGGTGCTCGCCGAGGCTTTGTCGGAAAAGGGCATCACCAAAAGGCTGGCTCAACTCAAGGCAGCCATCGAAGACAGCCGCAAGGAAGCGGCGAAGGCCAAGAAGGAATGTGAGGCCGCAGAGAAAGCCAAGGCCGAGGCCTTCGTAGCCGAGCGGAACCACAAGCGCGCCCGGGAAGCGGCCGAGAAGGCGACGGCAGAGAGGCAAGCCGCCAAGGCCGCGGCCGATACCGCAATGGCGAACGCCAAAGCCGCCGAGGCCGCCGCGAAGCCAGCCATCGAGGCTGCGGAGGCTGCCAAGGAGCAAGCCGAGCAGGCCAGGACCGCGCGCAAGGTGTCTTTGGACAAGAAAGAGGCTGCCTTGGACAAGCGTGAGGCGGATCTGAACACTCGGCAAGCTGATCTTGATCGCCGGTTCGCGGCCATGAGAGAGGCCGCCGCCTGACATGATGGGGGGCTGTGCGCCGGGTGTTGATGCTTGGGTCGATCTCACAGATACGCCGGGCTCGATCACCGCATCTAGGGCAGTCAGGGGCAATTCGGGCGGCACGGCCCTGGAATTTGCCCCGAATGCCTATCTGGACGCCGCTACGGCTGATGCGAACTATCTCCAGCGCGACGGCGGCAACACCATCACGGGCGATATCGGACCCGATGGCGCCGCGACACGCAACTTCGGCTCTTTCGCCAATCAGTTCCTCCAAATGGACAGCCAGAGGCTTATCGTCGGTTACAAGACAGGCGCGGCAACTGCAGAAATGGAGGATTTGTACGCCGGTGCTCGTGGGATTGGCGGCGTTCTTGGGTTCGGTTCGATGCGCGGGCCGGGGACAGGTCTCATCAAGGCAGGCCGGTCGTCGGCTTATTACGCGCCATGTGCGACCTTTGGCAACATTTTCACTCAGGGTGTTAATCAAACTGCGGAAATCCTGAATTACGGCGGCGGTTCTTTCGTGACTGGTAGCGCTTTTGCTTCGACGGGAGTGTCGAATACAGGCACAGCGCGGCTTTATATGGCCTATAATGCTTATGGTGCGTTTCTCGGCGGTTATGCCTTCACGCCGGGTTCTGGTGGCACGGCCCTTGTACGCAACTACGGTTCCGGGTCATTCGTCTGGGGTTACGCAACTGCGGGGGCCAACTCTACACAGACCGTTGAAAGTGCGGCTGGCGGTGACGGGTCGTTTACACTTGGGCGGATTGACGGTACGGGAAGCCATACCGTTACCAGTACCGGTACGGGGGCTTTCACGGCGGGACAATGCACCGGCAATTCGCCTGCGATTCATACCTTGTCCGCTTCGGGTAATGGTTCTTTCGCACAGGGTAGATGTTTGGGCAACACACCATCGGGCAGTATCCTCGCAACTAATCAAGGCTCATTTGCGCAGGGGCGAGCAGCCAATTATGCCACGATTACATCGGGTGGACGCGGGTCGTTTGCTCAAGGCAACTGCCAGAATACCGGCGCTTACATCACGGCATCGGGGAACGGTGCATTTGCGCACGGCCAAGCCGTTAGCGGTTCTGGTATTCTTGCTTCCCAGGGTGGTGCTTTTGCATGTGGCGCAGCCTTGGGCGGTAACAACATTACCGCATCGGGTTCCGCGTCCATGGCGTTTGGCGACAGCACGGCTGGTGCGGTTACGGCGTCGGCTACGAATGCTTTCCAGTTTGGTGTCGGCGTCAATGCGGCGGCGAATAGTTTGCAGGTTGGCCAGACCGCCGCGTTGGGGACAGGATTGCATTTTCATTCAGGCGGCCCGCCCGGCGTTCCCGTCAACGGCGATATGTGGGTTACGGCTGCCGGCGCGGTTACGATCTTTTCCGGTGGCGTTGCCTGTGTCTGCACCAATGCGGTGATGTGATGGTCGATCAATATAAAGTCGTTACGGCCGGGCAAGTCCTTGAGATCAATCGCGACCTTAATCAGTTTACTAAGACTAATGATCAGGATCGGCTCAACGCCATCACGGTAATTCAGGGAATGACCGACGCCGAGCGCACGGCAATCATGAGTGATTTCGGTTTCAACCAGTTAGAGGACTTCGACCAGTTCCTGGAGCGTGAGGAGGAGTGGCCGCTCCGCGACCGGCTCGATTGGTACGACTACGACGACAAGACGGTCCAGTTCACGGCTAAGGACGGTGCGTGGTTCAGCCCGGAAGCAGTTGAGAGCTTCTGTGGGGAGGAAACCGGGCAGGAGGCCACGCTCTCGATCAACGGCGTGAACAGTGATTTTTGGCGTCATTCGACAAACCACCAGCACACGATTGTCTACCGTCTGCGCGGCTATCCAAAGAAAATCAGCAGGGTCAGGTTTCGCTACGGTGCCGGCGAATCGGCGCGCGAGCGGCTGAACAACATGGACGTGCACGCTTCAAGAGGGCTTGCTGCCATCGATAACGCGGCGAATATTCTGGAAACCAGCATCAACATCACTTGGCCGGTCGGCGCCGGAGAGGCCTGGGTTGAGCACATCTTGGCCAGCAAGTCGCCGCGCTGCCGCTATATCAAACTGGTAATAGACGACACCGATAACGCCAACAATCAGGTCCAGATCCGCGAGTTTGAAGTCTGGGTCGAGACTCGTCAACCGACAGACAGGTTCCAGGGAACATGAAGGCTTTCCACGTCATCTGCGGCCTGCCCCGATCGGGCTCTACGCTGCTGTGCAATATCCTGGCGCAGAATCCTGCGCTCGAGGTGCTGCACACATCTCCGTTGGCTGCGATGCTGCGCCAGGAGATGGACAGCTTGACGAACGTACCGGAGGTCAAAGGCTTGTTCGAACGTGACCCGACCGGCACCGATGTGTGGTCGTTCGATAAACTGCGTGGCGGTATTGAGCGCAGCTTCCGGGGCGACACCGTGGCGATCGACAAGAACCGCCTGTGGAACAGCCTGCAATTTCCCCTGGAAAAGCTGTTTCCGAACGCCAGGATGCTAGTCATGCGGCGCGATTTGAGGGCCGTGTTCGGGTCGGTCGAGAAGCAATGGCGGCGCAATCCGCTATTCCAAATCCCGCCCGGCGAGACCACCCGGCAGCGAATGCGCAATCAATTTTCACCGGACGGCATGATCGGATCGGCGCTCGAAGGTATCGACGATCTATATCTCCACAGGCGGGAGAACGTGCGCTTCGTCTCCTACGAGGCGCTTTGCGAGAACCCCAAGCTGCAACTGCAGCAAATCTACGACCATCTCGGCGAGCCCTACTTCGATCATGATTTCGATAAGATCAAGAACACGGCAACAGACCCGGACTGGCTCTATCTCGGCAAGTTTCCGCACAGAGGGGAGGGCAAGCTGAAGAAAGTCGACGACTGGGGCCGTTATGTCCCCGAGCCTCTGGCAAGTGAGATCATGGCGAACAATGGCGCCTATAATCAAACATTCGGATACGTGTGATGGCCCGCCGCCATTTCCGATTCCGCCGCGGCATCACGCTCTCTGTGGCCGTAGTCGCGCGCAAAGAGGACGGCACGGTCATCGACCTGACCGGGCTTACCGGAACGGCCGTGACGTGGCGGATCACGAGCGCCGACCGTCGCACCAATAAGATCACCAAGACCATCGGCAGCGGGATCACGGTGGATGACGCGGATGATGGCGAAATGACGTTCAAGCTCGATCCGGCAGATACAGCGGATCTGGCCCCGAACCTCTACAGCCACGCGGCCGAAGTCACCGAGAGCGGCGGCGACGTCACGCCGATCTTCTTCGGCATGATCGATCTCGAAAGGGACGAAATGGCATGACTACCGTTCGGAGTGTGATCACGGACTCGCTTCGTAATCTTACGGTAACCCCGGTGAGTCAGGAACCTTCTGCAGAGGAATCGGCCAAAGGCTTGACCAGCTTCAACAACATGATGCACGGGCTGAAGGCCGAAGGAGCCGACATGGGCTGGGCCACGCTCACTCTGCCGGATACGGTTCCCGTCGCACCCGAGTACATCCAGCCCATCACCGATCTGCTGATGCGCTATCTCGCCATGCCGTTCCAGGTCACTTTGACCCCGAATCAAGCCGAGGCGGCGACCAAGGGGAAGCGCACCCTCCAGGCCGCTTTCTCGACCATCCCTGATCTGTTTGTCGACCCCGGTTTGCGGGACCGCGTGCGCCACAGCGGTGGCGACGAGGTGTTCTAGTGCCGAGGATCCCGCTTCCCACGCACTCCTATGAGGCACGGTCCCTACCTCTCTCGGCTCAGCGCTTGGTGAACATGTACGCCGAGCAGGCGCCGGACAACGCCGCTAACGTCATCGCTTTGGAGAGCGACCCGGGCCTGAAGCTGTTTGCCACGGCGGGAAACGGCCCGATCCGGGGCATTCACGTTCTAGCGGGGATTCCTTACGTCGTATCGGGGACAGAGTTCTACAGCCTTTCCTCGACGGGCACGGCAACCAAGATCGGCGGCACGATTCCCGGCAGCAACGCGGTTTGCATGACCGCGAATCAGACACAGATCGCGATCGTGACCAATCCCGATGCTTATGTGTTCACGGTGGGAACCGGGCTAGGACAGATCACCGACGCGGACTTTCCAGGTGCTTCCAGTTGCACTTTCATGGACGAGTACGGGATTTTCAGCAGGCCGGACACGGGGCAGTTCTTCATTTCTGCCTTAGCCGATATGACGACCTACGATGCCCTGGACGTCGCGACGGCGGAAGGAGCACCGGATGACCTCGTGGCGGTGATCGCCGAAAAGAGACAGTTGATCCTCCTGGGAGAGCATACAGGAGAGGTGTGGTTCAACTCCGGCGACGCGACGTTCCCCTTCGAACGTCTGCCGAACGGGTTTTTCGAGCGCGGGCTTCAATCTTTTCTGGCGGTCACGAAGGAAGACAATTCGGTCTTCTGGCTGGGCGATGATGGTTTGATTTACCGGCTAGAAGGTTTGACTCCAATTCGCATCTCAACCCACGCCGTTGAGGAAGCGATCAGGGGCTACAGCGACAAAACGGCCCGGGCTTTCACCTATACCTTCGGCGGTCACAAGTTCATCGTATTTCGCTTCGCTACTGCAACATGGATTTACGACGCCGCGACCGACAGGTGGCACGAGCGCGAGACCTATCCGAACAAGACATGGGTCGGATGCTGCTCCGCCATGGCTTATGGGAAATATCTCGTCGGCGACAACGATAATGGAAACATCTACGAGCTCGACGGCGAAACTTATCAGGACAATGGAAAGACGATCCTGCGTCTTTTCACCTTTCCGCCGGTCGGAAACGGCGAGACGCCGCAATCAATGGGCGCTTTTGAGGTTGAGTTCGAGGCTGGCGTAGGTCTCACGAGCGGGCAGGGCAGTGATCCCCAAGCCATGTTGCGCTTTTCCGATGACGGGGGGCGTACCTGGTCGAATCAGTTGACCCGGGACATCGGAAAGATCGGGGAATACGAAAACCGGGCCGTCTGGAACGGAATGGGCCAGTTCAGGCGCCGGGTTCACGAGGTGAGCGTCTCCGATCCGGTCAAGGTTGCGGTCATCGACGCCTATGGCCGTTGAGAATTTCCCGCCACCACCGCCCAGTTTGGCAAGAGGTCCAGAGGAAATTCTGTGGCTCGCCCAGCTGATCAAGACGATCGTCGACACCGAGGTTCAAGCCGCCGTCGAAGCTTCCTTGGTTGCGCGGGGGAACGTCCTGCAGGGTGTTGCTGTTGTTAATGGTGTCTCATCCTCGGTCAGTGTCGCTGCTTCGGATGCAACGGTATCGACGGTCTCGGTCGACAGCGCCAACGCGACGGACCTTGCAACGGTCATCACCCTGGCGAACGAAATAAAGGCCGACGTCAACACCCTGGTCACCGATTCCAACACCGCCGCCACGCTCGCCAACGAACTGAAAAGCGATCTAACCCAGCTGATCACGGACCTGAACGCACTTGTAACGCAGTTCAACGCACTCCTGACCAGCGAGCGGAACGCCGGACAATTGGCCACGTGATCCGCGACGCAACGCTCGAGGACATCCCGGCTATGGTCGAGATGGGCTGGCGGTTCTATGAAACCTTGGGTTATCACGAACTGATCCCCTTCGTGCCAGAGGACTTCGCGGAATCCTTAAGAGGTTTCATGCGCGATCACACTGCCCTTGTCATGGACGGGGGAATGGGTGTCGCGATCACGTTCACGAGCTTTGTCAACCACAACACCATCGTAGGGGCGGAACTGTTCTTCTGGGTCGACCCCGAGAACAGAGGGGCGGGGATGTCTCTGTTGGATGCCTTGGAAAGCCGTGCACGGGCTCTGGGAGCACGAACCATGTCGGTCGTGACGTGTCAGGGCATGAAAGAAGAAGCCCTTGCAAGAGCCTACGAGAGACGCGGTTACGTGCGTAAAGAAACCACCTACGTCAAGGAGCTTTAGATGCCAGCCTTTAGCGGCGTAGCCGGATTTGCGGGCGGTCAGGTACAGGCCGGCGCCGCCGAAGATGCGGCGAAACTGCAACGCGACATCTTCCGACAGACCCGTAGTGACGCCGAGCCGTTCCGTCTTCTCGGAACCGATGCGGCCAACTTCCTGCGCGCGTTGTTCTTCGGCGAAGGTCCGTCGGCGGGTCTGTTCGAGACCGGACAGGGCAGGGTCGAGAACCCCGAGCTCGCCCGCTTGCGCCAGGAGCTCGCGGATACGCCGCCGGTTATCGAGGCGCCGTTCCGCACCAGACGTGAAGATGAACTTCGTGGTACACGGACAGCCGCCAATCCGCGCTTCAACGAGCTTCAGAGGCTGATTGCCGAGGCGCCGCAGTTCATACAGCAGGGGTCGTCCACAGGCGCGCTCGACTTCGGCGAGGTCGTCCAGAACTTCGACCCAACGTTCGGATTCCGCCAGGAGCAGGGCGAGAACGCGATCAACCGGGCGCTCGCTTCGAGGGGCTTGTTCCGGTCTGGCCGGGCCTTGAAGGCCCTGGACGAGTTCAACACCAACCTGGCCTTGGGAGCGTCCGAGAACTTCTTGAACCGCCTTGCCAGCTTTGCCGGGCTTGGACAGACCACCGCCGCGACATTGGGTAATCAGGGCATTACCTCGGGCGCGCTGCAGGGTAATTTCCTGCTCGACGAGGCCGCCGCGCGGGCATCGAGCTTCAACGCTATCGGCAACGCTTTCGCCAATGCGTCTGGCGGTTTCTTCCTAGGCAGGAGGCCCTGATATGGTCCAGCAACTCCTGGTCCCCCAACGTCCGCTGGACCTCAGCCAGCTATTCCTCGACAAGGAACGCCTGAACGCCCTACGCGCCACGACGGCCGCCACGCAAGGCAGTACTGCGAAGCAAGCCCAGGTCAACGCTCTTCTCCAGCAGCTGGGGCAGGGCGGGCAGCAAGCGCCTGTCGTCGCGCCTACAGGGGCTTCGCAGAATGTCTTGAACCAGACTGCAGGGCTTGGGCCAGTCGCGGCGGCCCCAGTGGCAGGCGCACAACCCACAGGCGGCGGCCAGAACGTCATGCAGGCGCTTCTGGCGGCTGACCCAGCCACCGCAACCGAGGTGCAGAAGTTCCTGACCAACCAAGCGACCGAAGGCCGGGCCAGCCGCGAGGATCTCTTGAAAACCACCGCCCGGGAGCTTGCCCAGATCAACGCCCTCCCAGCTGACCGGCGCCCGCAAGCCTATCTGGACGCTGTACAGCGCGCACAGCAGCGCGGGGTGCCTTTGCAGGGCGTGCCGCCACAGTTCGATCAGGATTTTGTGAATTCTGCCCTTTCGGCGGCCAGACAGGCGGGGTTCCTAGAAGCGCCCGAGACCTTCACGCTCCAGCCTGGCGAGCAGCGTTTCGACGAGTTCGGCAAGTTGATCGCGTCGCGCGAGGGAGCAACAGAGGCGCCGAAGAAAAGCGATATCGCGAGCTTCCGCAAGGAGTTCTCGGCGCTCTCAAGGGACTTCATCACGGCGCGCGGCGGCCTTGAGAAGGTACGCGAAGCGGCGAAGGTGGACACCGGCGCTGGCGATGTTTCGCTCATCTTCGGGTTCTTCAAGACCATTGACCCCGGTAGCACGATTCGCGAGGGCGAGTTCGCCACGGCCGAGAACACTGCCAGCGTGCCTGATCGTGTGCGCAACATCTATAACCGGGCGAAGACCGGCGAGCGTCTGTCGCCCCAGCAGCGCGCGGACTTCGCCGCTGCTTCCGAGAGCCAGTTCCAACCCCTGCTCAATCAGCAACTGGAGCGCGAGACGCAGTTCACCGATATTGCTCGGCGCACGGGCTTCGATCCCAGGAACGTTATTCCCGACTTCATCGGGCCGCTCCGTCCGAAAACGGACACGGGGGGCCAAGCCAGCGACCAAGGTAGTGCGACACCTGATCTCGGGCAGTTTTCGGGCATGTCGGTGGAGCAGCTGCGCGGTGTGGACATCGACCGGCTGTCACAGGCAGAACTGGCCCAGCTGGAGCGTGCGTTCGATGCGAAGGGTCTCTGATGGTTGACGCAGAAACCTTGAAAGCACGGCAGCAGCGCAGCGCCTTGAAGGCGCGACAAGCCGCACCGCCGACGGACATCGAAGCGCCAACCGAAGACGTTACGGCGGAGCAACCCGCGTCCTTGACGGATGTTCTGACTCAGGGCGTTGCGTTCGGTTTCGCTGACGAGATCGCGGGCGCTGCCGCAGTTACCGCTGACAAGGCTCTAGGATTGTTCGGTCTCGGCAGTGGCCAGCCTGCGAGCGAAGTCTTTGAAGAGGCGCGAGCGGGGAAAGAACAGGCGATCGCCGATGTGCCCGCCGCTGCTCGGATACCGCTCGAGCTGGTTGGCGGCACCGTGACCGGCGCGAAAGCCGGCGCAGCCATTGTTCAGGGTCTCTCGCGCCTGCCCGCCGTGACACGTCCGGTCATTGCAGGCGCAGCAGAAGGCGCGGTTATCGGCGCGGGAACGGCACAGCCGGGCGAGCGGGGCAGTGGTGCGGCCGTTGGCGCGGCTGTTGGTACTGTACTCGGTGTTGCCGTGCCCCTGACCGTTGCGGGCATCACCAAGGCGGTCAATTCATCGTCGGCTCTACGAAAGATGGGCTCAGCCGCCCGGGATGCCGCACGCCGTACCCTCGAAGCCTTGAAGAACGACGATATCTCGCTCGATCAAGCTACTGCCCGGCTCAACCGTCTGGGTACAGAAGCGGTTTTGGCCGACGTCGGCGAGGAGAACGTCAAGCAGCTGGCACAGGCCGTCACAGGGACCGCAGGAAAAGGCAGGCGTCTTGCGGGGCGCGTGCTCTCGAAACGCAGCAAGGGCGCCGCTGAGCGCGTTACACGGGCCATCCGTGGTGTGCTGTCGGGCGAGGACGCCGGCGAAGTGAGCGAGCGCTTGATCCTGGAGCGCAGCAACGCCGCACGGCCGCTCTACGACAGTGCCTTGGCTGTGGGCGAGATCGCCGACGACGAGATCAATCGCCTCATCACCAAATCGGCGCCGCTCCGCCAGGCTATTGCTGAAGCCAAACGGCTAGACCCTGATCTTGCGG
>JBPCVQ010000011.1:0-26378 GCA_051010395.1 Geminicoccaceae bacterium
TCAACGCTGAACCCGGCGCCATCCTCACGGGCGCGCAGCGTGACTTTTGCCGAAGCTGGCCGAACCAGGTCGAGGTCACCGTCGCCGGCAGCCATTTCATCCAGGAAGACAGTCCCCATGAGATCGGCCGCGCGATCGCCGACTGGTATCGCACCCTCATCTGATGCCCGAAGCGGACAGCGTATTAGGTCTACGGTCAGGTCGTGCCCGCTGCGAATTCGGGCTCGGCCAGTGATACACCCGTCTCGGCTTGCAATGCGGCCGCCGTGAGCAGTGGATTTTTCGAGCCCGATGTGATGCGCACCAGATAGTGGCCGTCGCCCCGCTGCTCGATCGTCTGCAGCCGATAGCGACTGAGCACCGCCTGCTGCTCATGGCCGGAGAGGCCGCCGTCGAACAACAGTTGCACATGGCCATCAGGCACCATCAGAGCGTCGCTTCCCTTGATCATGAACACATGGCTGGCGGCAGCTACCGATGGCCGGGCGCGCAGCCAGTCGAGATTTTGCTCGATATCAACAGACAATGATCGAAGCTCGACCACCTCGAACGCGCCAACCGTCTGACGTGGTGCTGACCCGTTCGTAGCGGCGATGCTGTCGACATCGGCTTGCATGGCTGCGGCCATGCCGGCACGTGCACGAACGGCGATGAGCTTCGTGCTCTTCTCGAAGACGACGTTCCGGTTCCGGTAGCGCAAGGCAATGGTGTCCGTCACTATCTGCGTCCCCTTAACCGGCCGAGGCTTTAAGCCCCGGCCATACCCGAAAGGGGTCTCGCGCTCATCACTGGAGAGCAGAAGAGACGGCATCGTCTGCACGACGTCATCGATCGTTCCGAACACAATCCGATGATCATTATTCTCAAGCCTCAAATAACATCTGATAATTTGATATCATAAATAGCGTAGCTTTCCCTTTCAGGTTCATCAAGTAGTTGAGTTTTCCATATTCATATACGATCAAAGAGATATGTCAGATCATAAGGTCCGCGCCCTCATCAGCCCTTGAGATCACAACCGAGGAAATTGCGTTCCACAGTCTTGCAGGCCTCCAGCACGGTAAACGTTCCGGCCGCCGGATCGATGACCGTGTCCCCGGGGTTGGTCAGACAGTCGATCAAACGGGACTGCAGCCCGATCGGCTTGGCGTGACCGGCGCGAAAAGCCACCTTCTCATTCCAGACATCGGGAATGTCATGGGCCTTCCATACACCCTTGGCGCGTAGCGGCTTTTTCTGGAGCACGAGCAGATACTCGCTGGTACGCCTGGTCCGATAGCCCATGCCGATGCGCATCTTGTTCCAGACGACGAGGTCGACAGTCTGGAGGTCGGTGTCGTCAATCCAGGCGGAAACGCCCGTGCAGAGATGGTATTTATCCAACCAGAGAAGTAGGTGGCCGCTACCGATCAAGGCACGATCGATCTTGGCGACGAACTGCCCGATCAGGTTGTCGTCCATCTGCTCCAGCTTTGCCCGATCCTTTTGCCGCTCACCCTCATTGCCGTATTTCTGCCGGTCGAGCACACCGCGATATTGCGGATCGAAAATGCAAAGCGGAAAGGAAACCTCTGGCAAACTGTCGAGAAAGGCGATCCCATCGGCTTGATTGCGGGCATTGGGCTTGAAGCTCGGCGGCAGATCAAGCTCCGGCTGCTGCAAAAGCCGCTCACCGCTGAAGACATTCTTTTGGGACTTGGCGCGGTCCAGGTCTTCGGTATCGAGTGCGCCGTCCAGCATCTCAGTCTCCTTCCCAATCCAGACCAGCTAAGCGATAGCCGGTCGACACATACGCGTCACCCTCGGCGCGTTTTCTATCCACAGCTTTTTCGTTGGCCTATCGAGCGCGCGCGTTCCATGCTTCGATCTCCGTAACGAAAGGCAGGGAGAGGCGGTCGATGGCGAGCGAACGGAAAAACGTCGGCTTCATCGGGCTAGGACTGATGGGCCAGAGCTTCACCAAACGGCTTTGTTCAAAGGGCCACACCGTCGTCGGTTTCGATCGCATGCCAGAAAAAGCCGAGGTGGCCAAGGCTCATGGCGTTCGCCCGACAAGCTCTGCCGCCGAGGTCGCCAGAGCTTCCGACATCATCCATATCTGCGTTATGACCAAGGCCGACTTGAAGGCGGCTGTGTTTGGCGAAAACGGCGTAGCCACCGGCGGCACACCGGAGAAAATCCTGATCGACCATTCAACCACGCCGGTCGATGTTACCAAGGATTTTGCCGCACGGCTCAAGAAAGAAACCGGCATGGCCTGGATCGACGCCCCGGTCTCCGGTGGTCCGCCCGCAGCCGAGGCAGGAACGCTTGCCATCATGGTCGGTGGCGATGGCGACGCGGCCGCCAGCGTCATGTCAGTTCTCCAAGACCTCGGTGAGGTCACCCATATGGGCGCCACCGGCGCCGGCCAGGTTACCAAAATGGTCAACCAGGTGGTCGTGCTTAACAATTTCTGCATCCTCGCCGAGGCCTTGGCGCTCGCGGAAGCCGGTGGGGTCGATGCCGAAAAAATCCCCTCGGCTCTGGGCGGTGGCTACGCCGGCTCCAACATGCTGGCGAAACTCTTCCCGCGCATGATCGCCCGCGACTACGCACCCGCCGGCTACCTGTTCCAGTGCATGAAGGATCTGGACATGTTGCACGACATCGCGCGCGATCTGAAGGTGCCAACCCCCATGGCCAGCCAGGCCGCCTCACTCTTCCGGATCATGATGAGCAAAGGCCACGGCGAGCTGGATGCAATCTCCGTGCTCAAGCTCTACGACCCCGTGGATGAGGTATGAGTGGTGTGACCACCTCATCGGGTTCGAACCGTCTTCGACGATAGCGTCCCTTTTGACGTCGAGTATGCGGTTTTCTCGAGTAGCTTTTTCTTAACCTTTGTCCGTCATGGTCGTTTTCTGGTCCATGCGATCCTGAGAATCCGCTCGCCCCGGGGAAAAAGCTGGGGCGGGGCTCGGATTCCGAGGATCGCATGGACCAGCGAGACGGAACCGTTATGGCAATGCAGGGTTAATAAATCGTCAACGTTGAGCGGGACTCATCCCAGAGAAGCCGCGGCGCCCTCGCCGGCGCGGCGGCCAAAGACGGCGCCTGACGTGAGGCCGGAACCGCCGGGGTAACCCTCGAAGAAGACGCCACCGACCAGCTCGCCGCAGGCGTATAGTCCCGAAATGGCCGAGCCATCCTCACGCAGGACGGCACCTGTTCCGTCCACCTTCAAGCCGCCATAGGTGAAGGTAATACCGCCGGTGACCGGATAGGCTTTGAAGGGCGGCGTGTCGATCGCCTGTGCCCAGTTCGATTTCTCGAGATCCAGTCCCCTGGTCCCCTTGCCATCCTTAGTCGACGGATCGAAAGCCGCGTTTTCGTCGACGGATTGGTTGAAGTTCGCGAGTGTGCGGCGCACCGCGCCCTTATCGTCGATGCCGTCGAGTTTTTCGATGAGCTCGTCCAGCGTATCCGCTTCGACGAAATGGGCATCTTGAAATCGGTATTCCCCGTACAAAAGGGACTCGACCTTCGAGTCGAAGATCTGCCAAGCGAAGTGGCCGGGCTGCTCCATGATCGCGCGGCCGAACTGGGCGTAGGTATAGTTCCGAAAATCCCGACCTTCGTCGACGAAACGCTCGCCCTTGGCATTCACCATCACGCCCAGAAAATAACAGATTTTCCGATATTGCTTCCGCTCCATGTGGGGCAGGTCAAGGTTGCCGAAGTCCTTCATATGGAGATCCATCGGCGTGGCGTGACAGCCCTCATACAGACCATAAGCCATGGCACCTTGCCGAAACGCCATCTCCAGCCCGTCACCCTGATTATGCGGCGTACCGCGCACCTTGGCCTTGTCCCAGACCTTGCCGATATGCCGCTTTCGAAGCAGGGGATTGGCCTCGAACCCACCACAGCCGAGCACCACCGCTCGTGCAAATAGATCAGATTGCTCACCTTGGGCGTTCCGTGTGGTCACGCCCGTGATCCGCCCGTCATCGCTAATGACATCGACGGCGGCGCAGTCGTAATGGATTCGCCCGCCCATCGCCAGGAAAGCCTGGAGTTCGCTTTCGACCAGGCCGACACCCTCGTTGCGCGCTGCAAGCGCCAACCCACCCCAGAAGACGCGCTTGCCATCCTTCTCGAAGGACTGGCGATCATAGATCGGCTCGAACTTGACGCCGTGATCGGCAAGCCAGCGCACCGTCTCGTAGGAACCGTCGATCAGCGTCCGCTGCTCCGGAGACAGCGGCCGGCCGCCGTTGAAACCGAGGAGATCGGCCTCGAATTTTTTCAATGTATAGCTACCGAATTCCGTACGTTCGAGCTCAGGATCATCTGGATCGAGGAGGAGCGGCAGGAGATCGTCCCGCCCCTCATAGGCAAAGCGCATGGCGCCCGCCGTATATTTGCTGTTGCCGCCGGCAAGCGTCTCATCCGCCTTCTCGATCACCAGAACGTCGGCGCCTGCAGCCCTCGCCGCGATCGCCGCGGTAAGCGCCGCATTGCCGGAACCGACCACGATGACATCAGCACCATCAGCCATGAACGGGCTTCCTCAGAGGCTCAACGTCGATGATCCCCACGAGAACGACGGCAAGCACATGGCTATGTCGAGAACTGACCACCTCGCCAGTCAATCCAGGCGATCCGCAAGCGCCAGGCAGGCGCGCGTGATCGCCGCCGGCCGCTCCATGGTCACGAGATGGCCAATATCGGGAATATCGATGACTTCGGCATTCGGCAGACGCTTGGTCAGCTCGGCGACATCCGCGGCATTGTAGAAAACATGATCCTGCAGCCCGCTCAGAACCGTCACCGGCATGCTCAGTTTTTCGTAATCAACATTCCAGTCCGCCCCAATCCCGGCTCCAAGTAGACGCGCCGGACCGCTGTCCGGATCGAGCGGCTCGTAGGGTTCATCCTTCAGGAAATTCGCGCTGTTGGCCGCCTGCCATGAAGGCCCCGTCAGATGCTGGAGCATGAGATCCTGGATCATCCGGCCACCGCCGACCAGTGCTGCACGATGAGCGGCGCGGTTGGTCCAATCGAGACGCGGGCCGGGCTTGCGCAGCGTGTTGATGAAGAGCAGGCCGTCGCAGGGCATGCTGCCCACGCTGGGCACGCTGGGCGTGCCGCCGAGATGGACTTGTGCCGCGAACAGCCCGCCGATCGACAGGCCCACATAAACCGGGCGGCGGGGCGCTGCATCCTGGAGAAGGGCGATCGAGTCTTGAACGATGCCGTCCGCGCTGATGACATCGGGGCTGCTGAACGGACTGTCCTTCTGGCCACGGAAATTCCACATGAGTGTGCCATGGCCGGCTTCGCGAAGCGCCGGGCCGATTTCCGCCTCCCAGGCGCCGGTATCGCCGGTCAGTGCATTGAAAAAGACGAAGGTCGCCCCATCGCCTGCCTTGGGCGGCTGATGCTCATGAAAGAGCCCGTTGCCAGCACTGATCTCGAAGACAGCCATGTCAATCTCCCTTTGCGCGACACGATAATGATCGGAAACGACTATTGATCGCCTCGTCGACAGCCATCGACTATTCCGCGGACATCGCTGCCCCTTTCCGCGTCGCCCTTCCACCGCTATAACGCTTGGCAGCATCGTGCAAGATGGCAGAACAGGACAGACATCATGGCAGAGCTAGCGACGCGCGCAGCGAATGATAGGCAAAAGGCGCTGGACGCGGCGATCGGGCAGATCGAGCGATCCTTCGGCAAGGGCTCGGTGATGAAGCTCGGCGCCAGGGGCGCGTCCATCGATATCGAATCGATTTCCACCGGTTCGCTCGGTCTCGATCTCGCACTCGGCATCGGCGGCCTGCCAAAGGGCCGGATCGTCGAGATCTACGGGCCGGAAAGCTCGGGCAAAACGACGCTCACCCTCCATTGCATAGCAGAAGCCCAGAAAAAGGGCGGGGTCTGCGCCTTTGTCGATGCCGAGCACGCCCTCGATCCGGGCTATGCACGCAAACTCGGTGTCGACATCGACGAACTCCTGATCTCGCAGCCGGACACCGGTGAGCAGTCCCTCGAAATAGCCGACACGCTGGTGCGCTCCGGCGCCGTCGACATCGTGGTGATCGACAGCGTCGCCGCCCTCGTTCCTAAGGCGGAACTCGAAGGCGAGATGGGCGACAGCCATGTAGGCCTGCAAGCGAGGCTGATGAGCCAGGCGCTGCGGAAACTCACCGGCAGCATCAACCGCTCGAACTGCATGGTGATCTTCACCAATCAGATCCGCCTCAAGATCGGCGTGATGTTCGGCAACCCCGAAACCACGTCAGGCGGCAATGCGCTCAAATTCTACGCCTCCTGCCGCCTCGACATCCGCCGGATCGGCCAGATCAAGGACAAGGACGAGGTGGTCGGCAACCAGACCCGCGTGAAGGTCGTCAAGAACAAGGTTTCCCCTCCATTCCGCGTGGTCGAGTTCGACATCATGTATGGCGAGGGCATTTCCAAAACCGGCGAGCTGCTGGATCTCGGCGTCAAGGCCGACCTGGTGGAGAAGTCGGGTTCCTGGTTCTCCTACAACAGCCAACGCATCGGCCAGGGCCGCGAGAACGCCAAGAATTTCCTTCGCAGCAATCCCGAGATAGCGGATGAAATCGAAAAAAAGATCCGCGATGCTGCAGGCCTCAACAGCAAGGACGGCGCTGCGCCGGGCATTGACCTTCTGGATGAGGGAGAATCTTTGGGCTCGGACGAGTAACGTCGACGATCACATCGTCTTCTTGGTCGTCCCGTCTATCCGGGGGCAAACTGCAGCTTGGCGATTGACAGCACAGGGGTGACACCTTGTATACGCTCAGGGTGGTTTACTCATTTTAAACCATCGATGTTTTAGGCTGATGCTGGACAAAACGGAATTCCGGCATGCATCAGCTTTACGCGGCCCATGGCTCAGGAAATTGCTATAAAGCTCATCTGGTGATGAGCCAGCTTGGGATCGCCTACAATACGACCTGGGTGAACATCCTCGCCGGTGAAACCCGCGATGACTGGTTCATTACACTTAATCCCCAGGGCACCGTGCCTTTTCTACGTGTGGAAGGCGGAGCCTGCATCGCCGAGTCCAATGCCATGCTCTGGTATCTGGCGAAGGGATCCTGCCTCTTCCCCGTGAGTACCTTCGAAGAAGCCATGGCTCTCCAGTGGATGATTTTTGAGCAGGCCATGCTCACGCCGAACCTGTCGCCCGCACGAATTTTCACATCGATCCTTCCCGATAAACAGGTGGAGAAGGCAGATGAAATCGCGAATTGGCAGAGCCAAGGCCAGAATGGCCTGACCAGGCTCGATCGGCACCTCCGGAATCAGGACTTCGTGGCGAGCGATCGCTACACGATCGCCGATATCGCCATCTACGGCTATGCCCATGTTGCCGATGAGGCTGGCCTCGACCTTTCCGCCTTTCCGGCCGTCCTACGCTGGCTTCAGCGTGTACAGCAAACAAGAGGCTATGTGGAGATGCCCAAATTCTGTGCCGTCGCAGCCTGATCAGCTGACCTGATTTACAGCAGCACTCGATCCGGCTTGTTTTCAAGTGGCGATGCTGGTGGCGTAGCAACTCCGGAAGGCAAAATAGGTCCGCTCATGCGCCTACAGTGTCAAGAACCGATGACACCAGAGGCCCGAATGCTCTAGCTTCCCTCTAACAACAGAGCGAAGGGGGGGGATCTTGGAAAAAATCGCATTGATCGGCGGCGGATTGGTCGGACAGGCTTGGGCCATCGTTTTCGCTCGCGCCGGCTATCAGGTCGCCATGTACGACGCATCGCCGCTGACCATGGAGCAAGCTCAAGGCAACATAGCATCTCGCCTCGAAGACCTCGCCCGCTTCAAACTGACAGACGATCCCAATTCCGTCTTTCAACGCATCAGCTGGTCGATCAAACCCAGTGATGCGGTCGCCGGCGCCAGCTACGTCCAGGAAAGTGTGCCGGAGCGGCTTGAGGTGAAAAGGGAGATCTACAAGGAATTGGATCAGCTCATCGGTGGCGATTCCATCATCGGCAGCTCGACCTCGGGAATTCCCGCCTCCGCTTTCACCGAGAACCTAGCCTGCCGCAGCCGTTGTCTGGTTGCCCATCCGATCAACCCGCCCTCCATCACCCCATTGGTCGAGCTTTGCCCGGCGCCCTGGACCGATAGCGCCGTCGTCGAAAGGGTTTTCGAGCTGATGACGGGGGCTGGCCAGTCACCCATCAAGGTCAGAAAGGAAGTGCCGGGTTTCATTGCAAACCGCCTGCAAGGCGCCTTGCTGACCATGGCGCTTCGCCTCGTGAAGGACGGCATCTGCTCGGCCGAAGATGTTGACATCGCGATCCGAGACGGCATCGGTCAGCGTTGGTCCTTCATGGGCCCATTCGAGACCATCGACCTCAATGCACCCGGTGGGATCGCCGACTACATGGCTCGCTATGGACCACTCTATGAGGAGATCGAAGGTTCAGCCGAAGCGCCGCTCGGTTGGAACAAAGCGCTGTCAACACGCATAGAAACCGAGCGCCGCGAGCGCCTTTCCATCGAAGCCATTCCAGAACGCAGCGAATGGCGGGACCGCCGCCTCATGGCCCTGGCCGCCCACAAACGGGCAGCGGACGAGAAGATCGGCGAATAAACGTCCCGCCAATCGCCTACTCGGCGGCAAGATATGCTCCGAAATCAGATCGCCTTCAAAGACGTTCTTTATTGATATTACGAAGACCCGCTTGATATTGGTCCCAATCTTTCTGATTGGCTAGCGCGGGTTCCGGCGCGTTTCCTAGCTTCGACAGAGATAGTTTTACTAACATTTGACGACGACAAAAACTTCCCAAGTTCTTGTTGACTTTGCTCATCAATTCGCATTAATTTGCTGCTCCGTTCACCACAGTGATGCAGCGCTTGGGAGGACGAGCTCTGCTATGCGAGCCAGGCGGGAGAACAAACTGGCAACTCGGATCACGGTCACAGTCGACGAGCAGGATCACGCACAGTTGACGAAACTGGCCGAACAATACCGTGTGTCTCTCGCTTGGCTCGTACGCTATGCGGTCAGCGACATGCTGGATCGACATCAGCAGGATCAGTTGCAACTTCCCCTCGATCTGACGAGCAACAGACGCTGATTCTTCTTGGTGTTTACCTGAACTTTTTGATGACTCAGCAGGACAAATCGTAGCCAAACCACTGCTTGGCGAGCTTGGCGATTGTGCCGTCGGCAAGAGCGCCGTTGATGGCGTCATTCAGCTTCAAACGAAGGGCTTCATCTTCCTTTCGTAGCCCTGCACCAACACCTCTTCCGAAAACATCACCGATCATGTCAGGACCGATCATTGCCAAGTCCATACCGTTCTCGCCTTCGTTGAGGCGATTCCAATAGGACTTTGATGACAAGGCAGCATCAATGCGGCCGGCACCCAGTTCCCGCGTCAGATTTTCGAGCGTGTCGTAATGTCGAATGTCGACAAGGTCCTGAAGATAACGCCTGACAAAATCAGCGTGAGTCGTCGCAACCTGAACGCCAACGGTTGTGCCCGCCAACGCCTGACGGAGTGCACTGATCGCAACCTCCGCCTCAGGCGAAAAATTGGCCAGGTCTATTCTCCCTAGGGGCAAAATAGTCACAGCGAGAGCATTGTCATTTTTCACAGCGAACGTAGCGACGTCGGCTGCATAGCAGGTCGAAAAATCGATGATCTGCTCACGCTCTCTCGTGATCTTCATACCGGCCATGATCAGATCGTATTTCCCGGTAGTTAGCGCTGGCAACATGCCATCCCAGCGTTGTCTGACCATCTCGCAAGTCACATTCATTCGAAGACAGAGATCCTCTGCAAGGTCAATCTCGAACCCCTCGAGCCCACCGTCGTCACCCGTCGTATTCCAGGGAGGATAGAGACCTTCCGTTCCAATCTTGATAGACGGCCCCTCTGCGCCAATGCTCGTCCTCGCGGCTATCACAAGGCAAAGAAGGATGAGAGAGCCTCGCATAGAGAAACTCCTAGCTATTCGAATGATCTGCTGTTGTTCGAGCCAAGGGGAACTCTTGTCAAGGCGAACGATCGTGACCGATGGTCAATGCAAGCTCGATCGGTCTACACTGGGGCGTATTTTGCCTATTACGTGATGAGATGAGGGGTGAAAATGGCACGACCCAAGAAGGTTCTGGTAGGCGAAGTCGGGCCGAGAGATGGCTTGCAGATTGAGCACGACTTCATCCCGACCGCAACCAAGATAGAACTGATCAGCGGGTTGATAGGTGCCGGCGTTAGGGAGATTGAATACTCATCCTTCGTCTCTCCCCGTGCAGTGCCACAGCTTGCCGATGCCGCCGAAGTTCTCGCTGCTCTCGACCGCTCGACGGCCGTACATCTAGTCGCTCTGGTGCCCAACGCCAAAGGTGCGGAAAGGGCGATCGAGGCCGAGGTCGATGAACTCCGCGTGTTTGTGTCCGCTTCGGAAAGCCACAACCAGAAAAACGTCAATCGTGCCGTTGAAGATTCACTCCGGGGTTTCGAGGATGTCCTTCGGATAGCCGAGGATGCCGGCCGACCGGTAAGCGGAGCGATCGCCACATCCTTCGGCTGTCCATTCGAAGGCAACGTGCCGGTCGAACAGGTCAGTATGATCGCCAAGCGCTTCTCGGAACTTGGCATGGTCGGCGTTGGCCTCGGTGATACGACGGGCATGGCAACACCGCCATTGGTGGCAGAACGTTGCCGTCTTCTCAAGGCAGAGCTCCCTGACTTCCCGATCACGCTTCATTTTCACAACACTCGCGGCATCGGCCTTGCCAATGTCATGGCAGGGCTGGACGAGGGTATCGATCGCTACGAAAGCTCTTTCGCTGGTCTGGGCGGTTGCCCATTTGCGCCCGGTGCTACAGGCAATATCTGTACCGAGGATCTGGTATTTCTTCTTCATGAGATGGGTATCGAAACAGGAATCGATCTAGAAAAGCTCTGCAATGTCGCGCGGCGGGTGGAGCAGGTGGTTGGCCGGAGCTTACCAGGCCAAGTGATGAAGGCCGGGCCAAGATTGAATCTTGCCGCCTTGGACAACGTTAAGACGGCGGTCGGCTAGAGGATGCCGCTTTCCGGTCTCAAGATCATTGACCTCACCCGGATTATTGCAGGTCCATTTTGCGCCCAACTTTTGGCAGACATGGGCGCTGAAGTGATCAAGGTCGAGGCGCCGGGAAAGGGAGATCCGACCCGAAGACAAGGCGCGAAGGTCGATGGATTCAGCTATTACTTTGCACAGTTTAATCGTAACAAAAAGTCGATCACGGTGGACCTCTACACAGAAGCCGGCAGGATCATCCTCGCCAGATTGCTTGAGGACGCCGACGTTCTCTTGGAAAACTATCGACCGGGTGTGCTCGAGAGGATGGGCTTCGATCAGGCACGGCTGGATGCAATCAATCCAAGTCTCGTCATTGGTAGCGTCAATGGCTATGGCAGCATAGGCCCATACGTCGATCGGCCAGCCTTTGATTTCATCGGACAGGCTATGAGTGGGTTCATGAGCATCAACGGCCCGCCAGATAGCGAGCCTATGCGCGCCGGTCCTCCGATTAGCGATCTGCTCGCCGGTCTCTATGCTGCCTTTGGCGTGGTCACAGCGCTTGTCGTCAGAAGCAACCGAACCGATAATATCGGCCAGCGGGTTGAGGCCAGCCTGAACAACAGCCTGATCAGCGCGCTCGCATATTTCTCGGCTCACTATTTTGCAACTGGTGAACAACCGATACGTACCGGCAACGACCATCCCATCGTCTACCCCTATGGCTTGTTCAAGGCGAGGGATGGCAATATTGCTGTGGCACCCAGCAACGATATTTTTGTCGAAAGATTTCTAGAGATACTCGACCTCACCGACCTTCTTGAACAACCATTCTATGCAACCAACAAAGCGCGCCTCGAAAACAGAGAACAGTTACGGGACCTTATCAACAAACGTACCGAAGTGAACGAAGTTAGTTATTGGATAGACGTGCTTAATCGGGCAGGAGTTCCAGCAGGCCGTGTGCAAACGCTCGATCAAGTGTTCAATGACCCCCAAGTCATGGCCCAGGACATGGTCCTAACTTGCGGAGGTGATCGCAACATCAAGATTACCGGTTTTCCTGTAAAGCTCAGCACTACACCAGCACGCTTACGACTTGCACCACCTGAACTTGGTGAACATACAGAGGCTGTTCTCATTAGCCTCGGTTATATGCCTCCTGAAATCGATACCTTACGCGAAACTGGAATCATATAAACTTTGCAGTATGAGGCTTTCATAGCCCCCAAGTTTTTTTCCATTAGTTGCAGCTTTTCTTTTTAAGGCTATCGCCACACTCTGGAATAGGCTGCCTAGCTTGTCACACACCCGCCAGCGAGATCAGAAGGTAACCAGCAAGCATTGTCAGCACCCAGAATACCATACTACCTGTCCCAAGCGAACGCGCCAGCGAACCCCCTGGTCCAGAATATCGATAAATTCCGGCAACAACACGATGGCAAACCCGAATAACACTCTGTCGAATAGCATGATCCATGGGCTGGAAAATACGCACAAACCAACTGGCAAGAGCTGGCAGGCCCTTCCGATAGATGACGTCAAAGTCAAGATTGGTTGATCGAAGTTCGGGAGGATAGACACCGCTTCGCATCAGCCAGACGAACGCAAGGGCTGAAAACAATAGAAGCTGATACTGGGTTATAACGTGAGTTACCGTGTAGGGATGAAAGTCGACGGGATGGGGTAAGATTGCATAAAGCGGTGCTGGAAAAACACCGATTCCAACGCAAAGAAAGGCAGTGATACCCATCGCCAAGAGCATGTTCTTGGGTGCTTCCTTGACACGGATCCCGCTGTCGTGAGCGAAGAACGAAAAGAACGGGATCTTAATACCCGAGTGATCCAGAACACCAGCGGAAGCGAACAGGAGGACAAGCCAGGGGATGAGATAGCCCTGCTCTGCTGCTGCCGCGAGAATCATCGATTTGGAAATGAAGCCACTGAACAAGGGGAAAGCCGAGATCGATGCTGACCCGACGATACAAAAACCCGCAGTCCAGGGCATGCTCTTATAGAGCCCACCTAGCTCCGACGCTTTGATGGTGCCAACCCGATGGAGGACCGCACCCATCGACATGAAGAGGAGTGCTTTGTAGAGAATATGGCAAAAAGCATGGGCTACGGTGCCGTTCAGTGCCAGTTGTGTGCCGATGCCAATACCTGTCACCATGAATCCGAGTTGGTTGTTCAGGCTATAGGCCAACACACGGCGAAGATCATTCTCGATTACGGCGAAGAAGATCGGAAATGCCGTCATTGTAACACCGATCCAGATGAGGATCTCTGTTCCCGGAAATGCTCGGGCGAGAGCATAGACGGCGAGCTTAGTGCTAAAGGCACTAAGCCAAACAGTGCCACTCACCGTCGCTTCCGGGTAGGCATCCTGCAGCCAGTTATGCAGAAACGGAAAAGCACATTTGATACCGAAGGCTAGGAGAATCAGCGTTGTAGCCAAGCTGTTCAATCCAAAATCGGTAAACGCAATCGAGCCAGTATCCGCGATATGCAAGAGCGCACCTGCCATCAGCAATACGCCAGACCCAATCTGAATTATCAGATAACGCACTCCAGCGCGGTAGGCACGTTCTGTCCTGCTGGCCCAAATGAGAAAAACGGACGAGACTGCCGTTAGCTCCCAAAAAACGAACAGCGTGATAAGATCGCCTGCATAGACAGCGCCGATGGCACTTCCCGCATAGATGAGTGCTGCGGTCTGTTGCAGCGCATCACGTTCATGAAATGCATAGAGGCTGCTGATCGCAGCGGCGATGCAAAAGATAATGCCAAATACCGTGGAGAGTTGATCTACCCTAACGGTGTCAAGCTGATAACCGAGAAAGGTGATCGTTGTCGACGTCTCGCTATCGAGCGTCAGGATGAAGCCCAAGCAGACAATAGGAAGCAGCAGGATGTAACTGTTCCGAATTGTGCCCTGCAGAAAGGGTACCAGCAATGCACCCAGGATCAGGATGAGGCTGGGGCTAAAGCTCATCGCTGTGCTCGTAGTAGTCTTCGGAGCGCATCAGGAAGTTGCGGAGCCATTTTGCAGTCAAGACCAATCCTACATAAACGGTGAAACCAAATAGACCGTAGAAACCAAACAAATGCTCAACCTCAAAATACGCGTGCTTGTGATAGAAAGCATCTGCAAAGAAGAGAGCGACGCAAACAGCAACCAAAGTCCAAACAATTAAGGAAATGTTCTTCGGTTGATCTAGCCAATAGATTTTCTCAGAGGAGGCTTTATTTTGAATCGTCATAGTCGCTAACCTGCGGCAATGGGCTTTAGGAATTCGTAGAGATGGCCGGAGAGAAAGAAGAGAAGAAGACAGGCGAAAGCTGTGATGCAGAGCGGCACGACACAAAGCATCGGCGCCTCTTCAATCCGCCAAGCAGAGTCGTCACCAGATTCATCGGTGTTAATGTATTTCTCTGGTGCAGGCAGGAATGCGCGCACTGCAACCGGTATCAGATAGGCGACGTTGAGCACCGATGAAATCATGAGAATAGCCACCAACAGAGCCTGACCAGTTTCTGCAGCGCCCAAGGCCAACTGCCATTTACTCCAGGCTCCACCCAAAGGCGGCAGGCCGATAATGCTCAATGCCGCGATGCCGAAAGCAATGAATGTGAAGGGCATACGACGGCCGAGACCATGCATTTGGCTGATTTCGGTTTTGTGCGTTGCAACCATGATGGCGCCAGCACAGAAAAAGAGGGTGATTTTGCCGAAGGCGTGCATTGCTATGTGCATGGCGCCGCCAAGCGCACCGCTCGATGTTGCCAGCATAGCCCCAAGAACGACATAGGAGAGTTGGCTCACTGTTGAATAAGCAAGACGAAGCTTGAGGTTGTCCTTTTGCATCGCCACGAGTGAGGCGATGATAATGGTTGCGCCTGCGACATATGCGAGCCAGTAGCTGGCTCCGGTCACGGAAAGTAGATCGATTCCAAAGATATAGATGGTGACCTTGAGCACTGAGAAAACGCCCGCCTTGACCACGGCTACAGCATGGAGGAGAGCACTTACCGGTGTGGGAGCAACCATGGCAGCTGGTAGCCATCGGTGAAATGGCATGACCGCGGCCTTGCCGATACCGAAGACGTAGAGGACCATCAGGAGAGCTGCGATGCCGCTGGAGACTTTGCCTTCGAGGATACCGCCGTCGGTGAAGTCGAGGGTTCCGGCTACAACCCAGGTATAGCCGATGGCGAACAGCTGGAAACCGATAGAGGTGCCTAGCAGGATGCCTAGATAGACCCGGCCAGCGCGCTTGGCTTCAGGGGTGCCGCTATGGGTCACCAGCGGATAGGTGCAGACGCTGAGCACCTCGTAAAAGGTGAACAATGTCAGCATGTTGCCAGCGAGCGCGATGCCCATGGTGCTGGCAATGGCGAGCGCGAAGAAGGCGAAGAAACGGGTCTGGTTTTGCTCGTGATGGCCGCGCATATAGCCGATGGCGTAGAGCGAGGTCAGGATCCAGAGACTGCTGGCGATGAGAGCGAAAACAGCCCCAAGCGGCTCGACCTTGAAGGCGATGCTCAGGCCAGGAAACATTTCGAGGAGCACCGCTTCCGGGCGGCCACCAGCGCTCACGGGCGCCACCACGACCAGAACCAGACAGAAGAGAGCGACGGCGGTCACCAGGGTCACGCTTTCGCGCAAATTGGGACGGGCACCGGTCAGCCAGACGAAAAGCGCCCCGATAGCCGGTACGATCAGGCAGGCGAGGATGGCGGTTTCAGCACTCATCACCGGATCTCCGGCGCTTCGAGCGCCGCAGGCGTTCCGAACGTCGCAGATGTCTCGATCGCCTCAGGCGTTGCGGACCCGGCATCACCGATTAGCGCTTCGGTGGCAACCATCACGACGTCCATCGTCCAGGTAGCGCTGACGCCGAAGATGATGCAAGCGGCGGCGAGGAGGAGCATCGGCGCCTGCATGGCGATCGGCGCTTCACGGACCTCACCGCGTCCTTCAGGCGGGTCCTGGAAATAGGCAGCTTCAACGATGCGCCAGCTATAGATGATCGCGAGCAAGCCGCTCAATAAGATGGTGGCGACCGCAAGCCAGTTGCCGTTCTGAAAGGAGCCTTCGATCAGGTACCACTTGGTGACGAAGCCGACGGTGGTCGGGATACCGATCAAGCTGAGCGCACCCACCATCATCGCCCCCATGGTCACCGGCATTTGTCGGCCAAGACCGGCAAGGTCCGAAATGGTCACCGCACCGACCCTGGCGATCACGCAGCCGATCGCCATGAAGAGAGCTGCTTTGGCCATGGCGTGATTGAAAATATGGATGATGCCACCCGCCAGGCCCGCAGCGTTACCGAGGCCGATGCCGAGGATCATATAGCCGATTTGCGACAGGCTGGAATAGGCGAGCATGCGTTTCACGTTGTCCTGGAAGATGGCGACCAGGGCGGCGGCGATCATGGAGAGCATACCAAGGGCAACCAAGGCCTCGTCGATTGCGAAGATCTCGAAGAGGGCCTGTCCGCCGAACACGGTATAGAGAATGCGGATCATCACGTAGACCGACACCTTGGTCGCGGTGGCCGCGAGAAAGATGGTGACCGTGGTTGGCGCGAAGGCGTAGGCGTTGGGCAGCCAGAAATGCAGCGGGAAGAGGGCGAGCTTCAAGCTGATGCCGACCAGAAGGAAGGCGAGTGCTGCCTCAATGACCTTGAGGTCGAGGATCGCCGGCAGACGTTCGGCCAGATCCGCCATGTTGAGCGTACCGGTCATCATGTAGAGCATGCCGACGCCGATGACATAGAAGGTCGCGCCGATGGTCCCCATGATCAGGTAGTTGAAGGCGCCGGTGAGCGCCCGCTTGTCCCGCCCAAGGCTGATCAGGACATAGGAAGACAGTGACGAAATCTCGAGGAAGACGAAGAGGTTGAAGGCATCGCCGGTAATCGCGATGCCGAGCAGGCCCGTCAGGCAAAGCAGATACATGACGTAGAAGAGGTAGATCCGCTCACCTGGCACTTCCTGCTGAACGCTCTGGCGCGCAAAGGGCATGACCAGGGAACCAATGCCGGCGACGATCACCAGGATGAAAGCACTGAGGTGATCGACGACATATTCGATACCCCAGGGCGGCGCCCAACTACCGAGGGCATAGGAAATCGTGCCATGCTCCAGAACCTGAACCAGGAGCATCAGTGAGATCACGAAGGTGATCACGGTCACCACCGTCGATAGCAACCAGGCGGCAAAGGCATGCCTTAGGATCAGGCAGATCGGGGCCGCTATCAGCGGGATGATGATCTGCAGAATGGGAAGCTGAGCTTCGATCAAGGCATTTCCGCCTCTTGCCGTTCGATTTCTTCTTCTTCGATTGTGCCATAGGCATCGCGGATACGGACGACCAGGGCGAGACCAAGCGACATCGTGGCGACACCGACCACGATAGCGGTCAGAATCAGAACGTGAGGCAACGGGTTGGAATAGGCCTGATAGCGATCATCCAGGATCGGCGCCGCCCCGCCATCGACCTTGGCCATCGAGATGTAGAAGAGAAAGACCGAGACCTGAAAGACGTTCAGGCCAAAGATCTTCTTCACCAGATTACCCTGGGCGATGACCACGTAAAAGCCGATCATCATCAAGATGATCGAGATCCAGTAGTTGAAGACACCGGGAAATTCCATCGCCTCAGTCATCCTCCAGCGGCCGATCATGACCGGCAAAGGTCAAGAAGATGGTGATCATGGCCGCAGCCACTGTGGCGCCCACACCGAACTCGATGACGAGAATCCCGAGATGCTGACCATGGATCGGGTCATGCGCGAGAACGTTGTAGTCAAGATAGTTGCCACCGAGCAGCATGCCAGCGACGCCAACACCGGCGTAGAGGAGAACACCGAAAGCCAGAATGAACCTGACAATGCCGGGGGAGACGCTGCGCCTTGCTTTGTGCGTACCGAACAGAAGCGCATAGACGATGAAGGCTGCGGCGAAGATGACGCCGGCCTGAAAGCCACCGCCCGGCCCATAATCTCCGTGGAACTGCACGTAGAGCCCGAACAGCATGATCGCTGGAATGAGGAGCTTGGCGGTGATCCTGAGGATCGACTTGCTGATCATCGATCCCCCTCCGCATCACGCTCAGCGCCGGGCGCAGTCTTCAGCCTTCGGCGTCGACCGAGCAAAGCGAGCACTCCGCAGGCAGCAGTGAAGATCACCGTAACCTCACCAAGCGTGTCGTAACCGCGATAGCTCGCCAGCACTGACGTCACGATATTGGGAACGCCGATCTCATCTCCGGACTGCTGAATGTAGCGAGGAGCGACGTGTTGATGGATGGGTGCTTCCGGATCGCCGAAGTTCGGCATGTCGAAGGTGGCGTTGATCAGAACAGCGCCTGTGAGCATGGTGACCAGGAAAGGCCCAATATTGGCACGGCTGCTCGGCGCCTCGTCCGGCTTGCCGGTGAGCGAAAGGGTGACCAGGCCAAGCACGGTAGCGATACCAGCACCCACAGCCGCTTCCGTGAACGCGACATCGACGGCATCCATGACCACGTAGAGAATGGCGGCCGTCAGGCTGAAGATGCCTGACAGCATGACGATGGCGAACAGATTACGGATGAAAACGAAGCCCAGCGCAGTCACCACCATGATCAGAAGAAGCGCCATGTCGATCAGTTCGATCATGAGCCATCTTCCTGCTGATCGTCATGCAGCATAGGTTTTGCACCGGCGTTCAAGGCTGCCTGGGCGAGAGCATGGGTGACCGCCGGTCCGGTATAGACAACAAAGACGACGATCAAAAACAGCTTGAAGCTGATCAGGCTGATGCCGGCCTGAACGATCAAACCAACCATGATCAAACCAAGGCCAAGCGTGTCGACCATGCCGGCTGCGTGCATACGCGCAAACATGTCCGGCAGCTTCAGGAGGCCGTAGCTGCCGATCAGCATGCTGGCGATACCGACCGCAAGGCACAGAAACGTGACGATGTCCAGAAGGATGGCCATCAGATGTCGTCCCAATCCTGCTCTTCGATCGGGGCGTTGAAATTGGTGAAGACGCAATATTTGGTGACGGCAATCGTGCCGATGAAATTGATCAGGGCATAAACCAATGAAATGTCGAGAAACTCTGGACGATCGATCAAAAAACCAAGGAGGGCTATCAGCACCACCGTTAGCGTACCGAACAAATTGACCGCGAGAATACGATCGAAGACTGAGGGGCCGATGAGCGCGCGCGCGAGCACCATCGCCATGATCACGAGGATCGCAAGCGAAGCAGCACCGAACATCAGCCCTCACCCTCGAGATGTGTGACCCGCCGATCCATCTCACCGGTGGCGAGCCCTTCTCTTGCTGCCGGCGTCAACGCATGGATGGTCAGTTCATCATCGGTCATGGCGATGGTGACCGTACCGGGCGTTAGCGTGATGGAGTTGGCGTAGATGGTCTTACCGAGATCGGTGCGCTGCGAGGCCTTGATGTTGAAAAGGCTTGGCCGGACAGCGTCGGTCAGCCCGAGGATCGCCTTGGCGACGTCAATATTGGCAACCACGATTTCCTTGACTAGCCAAGGCCAGTAGAGAAGGCCTCGAAAAGCCAGATGGATCGGATGCCCCTCTCGATCGGCTACGCTCATGCGTATGCTGACGATCATCGTCAGCAGGATGGACGCCATCCCAAGGCCGATCAAAAGCGGATTGTGCCAATGCCCGGACAGCAATAGCCAGAGCACCGACAGCACAACCGTCAAACTAACGATCTGAAGCAACGACAACTCCCCGCGTGGCTTGCCGATCCGCAATCCCCACAGTCCGTAAGGTAAAAACCATCGGTTGGAAACTCTAGCGACACACAACCAACACTGCCAGCGCTAGTTTTCACCGATCAATCTTTAATCTTCCTGATATCAGTTAATTTTTGATTACCAAAAGTAGAAAATCACACGGTATATCGCCATAAACGGGAATTGAGCTTTCGAAAGAGCGCCTCGCATGCGAGCTTTTGCCGCAACCACTCATGTTCCTCTGCGGCGCTCGTGTCGACGCCAGCATTCGACTTTGTAGTCCAGGGTCAGTGCCGCGAATGCCCTGGTGGTTCTTGGGAACCTCGAACAGGATGATCTCAAGATCGAGCGGCCAGCCCGACCTCATCGGCGATCCGCTGCATCAACGACGTCACAAAGGACCGTTTGGTATTGCTACTCCATCCCCCGAACAGACTGACTTCGGTGATAGTATAAGCTGGGGGGGGTGCGATCCGGCGGATAAAGGAAGTCTTCGCTCTCAAGGCCAATGATGCGATGAAACTGCCTGCTCGAAGGCAGGCCGAAGATTTCCATGGTCACGGCATGGATCGCCTCCGAAAGACGATGCCGCACACGTCTGAGATGTGTCGCGTTCGCCGTGGATTTTGACCTGTGTCATGATGTGTCATTTCCTATATTCATTTCAGCCAGACATTGTTTCGGAAAACATCGCCCACCAGGATATGTCGGCTGCTCGAGGGGGCGGCGGCTGAGCATCGGAAACTGTCGGGCTCGTATGACGTTAAGGTTAACGGTTAATTAACTTCGTGGCGCCATATTGATGGCTATGTCATCCGGGCAGAAACGGTGAGGCGCTTTGTCAAAGCTGTACGATCGATATGTCGTTGATGTTTTGTCCTGTTCGAGCCCGTCCGCCGCTCTAGCAGATTTGGCCCCTTCACTCGGCAGGCTATTCATACCTCCTGTTTTGCCACATGTCGCATCCTCCATCATCATTTCTGATCGGGAACAGATGTGATCTGGCAGTTATTGATAGGCCTAGTATTGATGCTGGTCGGTGGGGAGGCGTTGGTGCGCGGCGCTGTGGCTCTCGCCGAGCGCCTTGGTGTTTCGCCGTTGGTGATCGGCGTCACCCTGATCGGCTTTGGCACCTCAGCACCGGAGCTGGCGACCTGTATCGATGCGGCACTTAGAGGCGCGCCCGGCATCGCCGTCGGTAATGTGATCGGTTCCAATATCGCCAATGTGCTGCTGATTCTAGCGGTCGGAGCACTCCTCCATCCGATCGCCGCGAAGCGACGAGCCCTTGGACGGGACGGCTCCGTCCTGCTCGCCTCGGCGCTGGTTTGCACGGTGATCGTGGTGAGCGGCCATCTCGGACGCTGGCTGGCCGCTGCCCTCGTGATCGGGCTTGTGATCTATCTGATCGTGACAACGCTGGACGATCGCCGGCAGACAGCAGAACGGAATGATGGCACCGAGGCCAAGGCCGGCGGCCGTCCGTCCACCATACCGCTGAACCTTTTTCTGATCGCCTTTGGCCTGGGCGCCGTTCTGTTGGGCGCTGATCTCCTGGTCAAAGGCGCCATCGATCTTGCAGGTTTGCTTGGTGTGAGCGATGCGGTGATCGGGCTTACGGTGGTCGCCATCGGCACATCGCTACCTGAACTTGCGACGGCGGTGATCGCTTCCTTGAAACGCGAAGGCGAGCTTGCCTTTGGCAATGTCGTCGGTAGCAATATCTTCAACACGCTCGGCATCTTTGGGGCAACCGCTCTGGCGCAGCCGATCGACATTCCGGATGATGTCGCGGGATTTGATATCTGGATCATGCTGGCCGCCACCACCATGCTCTTGGTCTTTGCGATCACCAACTGGCGGGTCAGCCGCCCTGAGGGCGCGGTCCTGCTGATCGGCTACATCGCGTATATCGGACTGCATGCGGGAGTGATCGGGACATGAGATCCGGTCCGACGATCGCCAGAGCCAGCATGGTCACGACATTTTACAATGCCGCTAAGATCTGTAAATTTTCTCGAACATCTTTCAAGAAAGTCAGACAAATCTTTCCTGGATAATCATTAATTTACATGATTGGCATGGTGTTTGCTTCAACACTCCGGGTTGAACACTTATCGGAGAGGTTGGATGCACACTCGACTGACCGCAGCCCTTGCGGGGTTGGCTATATTTGGATTGGTGGAATCGGCGAATGCCGTTCCGGTCGATCTCGAACTATCCCTGGTGATCGACAGCTCGGGCAGCATCGACGGCGGCGAGTTCAGCCAGCAGATCGATGGCTATGCCCAGGCGTTCCGGCAGGCCGAGGTGGTCAACTCGATCGTGGCTACGCCGAACGGCATCGCGGTCAATACCATCCTGTTCGCATCGGATGCCACCGAGGTCATCACGTTTCAGCATCTCGAGACCGCTCAGGATGTTTCGGACTTCGCGGATGCGCTCTCCGCTATCACGCGCGTTACCGACGGCACTGACATCGCCGATGGCATCAACCTAGCGGTGGAGACGATCAATACCAATGCGTTCGAGAGCGGCAACATTATCATCGATGTATCCGGTGATGGCGAGCAGAATACGAGTGGTGATCCAGCACTTTCACGGGACGCCGCACTTAGCGCCGGCGTGTCCCGCATCAACGGCATCGCGATCGGCGATCAGGATGTTTTCGACTTCTATTCGGCCAACGTGATCGGTGGGCCCGATTCCTTCATCCTGCAAGCGGACAGCTTCGATGACTTCGATGCGGCGATCGCCAACAAGATCCAGGTGGAAGTGGGGGCACCCCCGGTGGTAAATCCTGAACCATCTCCTGTACCGGCGCCAGGGGCAATTGGGCTAATCGGGCTCGGAGTATTAGCGCTCGGCCTGATCACCCGGCGGCGACCACGGGTCTAAACACCTTGAGGCGAAGGTCGCGGGCGGCGCTTCGGCGCCGCCTTTTTTTTGGCTGGTGCGCCTGCCCTGGAGCTTTTCCCGGTCATGTTTACACGTAGCCGGCATGCCTGAAGAAGTATGACCACATCACTTGTTTTCCACGCATTGTGAAAAGCAAAGCCAAGAAATCAGAAGGATACGGTCTCGTAAAAAGGCGTAGTTCGTTGTGGTCGCGCCACTGGCGGGCCGTGAACCATCGATAACCGATGCTCAGATATCCACGGCCTCGCGATGCGGCGGCCCAGCAAGGGAGTTGCGCTCGATAATGATGGTTTCCAGCAGAATACCCTCGCCAGGGTCACCGGAATCGATCATGGAAAGCAGGTGTCGCGCAGCAGCGCGTCCCATGCGGTGATGTGGCACGTGGACGGTGGTGAGCGGCGGGTCCAAGGCGCTCGCGAGTTCGATGTCGTCGAAGCCGACGATCGACACGTCGTCAGGCACCTTAAGGCCTGCTGCGCGCGCTGCGGAGAGAGCGCCTGCTGCTTGCACATCATTGCCGCAGATCAAGGCGGTCGGGCGCGGCGATAAGGCAAGCAGCCGTCCGGCTGCGAGAGCGCTCTCCGCCACGGTATAGGGAGCTTCGATGAGCAAAGGCGGCTCGAGGCTCAGGCCCACGGCCGAAAGCGCATCGCGCACACCTTCGATGCGACCGGCTGCACGATCGTTCCAGACGGTCTCGCCCACCACCATGGCGATCCGGCGATGACCCCGCTCAATCACCCGCTCCGCCATCAGTCGTGCCGCCAAACGGTTGTCGAAGCCGACAGACGCGTGCGGGCAGCCATCCCGGTGGGTCCAGAGCAGAACGAAGGGAACCTGCCGGTCCTGCAAGAGCCGATAGGCGTCGTCCGGGCGAGCCTCGCCAATCAGCGCCAGGCCGTCGACCCCGCGCCCCAAGAGCGTGCGGATCTGCTTCAGCTCGAGCTCGGGGTCGTAATGCGAGGTGGCCACCAGCAAGGTCACGTCGTTCGCGGACAGCTCTTCCTGCAGTGACTGGAGGCCAAGGGCGAAAATGGCGCTTGCCATCGTCGGAATGACGACGCCGACGGTGTTGGTGCGATTGGCCGCCAGCGCCCGTCCGCCGAAATGCGGCGTGTAGCCGAGTTCGGCCACGGCCGCTTCGACCCGCGCGCGCGTTTCCGGCCGAACCCGCTCGGGCGCGTTGAGACAACGCGACACGGTCGCGGTGGAAACGCCCGCGCGCCTAGACACATCGTCGATGGTGGGCAGGCGATTGAAGCCTATGACGAAACTCCCCTCCATTCAGCCGCGTTCCGACAGGCGAGCGAAACAAGCGCACATATCGGCAAAAAGAGCGAAAAATGCTCATTGTAAGCGCTTGCATCGATCATGAAAGCGCTTACAATGCAAGAAATCAACGAAAAAACATGAATTAGGCAAATATGCCTCCGGAAATTCATCAGTGACGGAGCCCCGGATGCCCATCGAGTATCTGAAGAAAGCCAGCCGAAAGTCGACCGACGATGCTGGCGACGTCCGCGCGGCCGTTCAGGCTATTCTGGATGAGATCGAAGCCGGCGGCGACCAAGCCGCCAGGCACTATGCGGCCAAGTTCGATAAATATGACGGCAATGTCGTACTGACCTTGGAAGAGATCGAAGCGGCCGCCGAGCAGGTGCCGCAAAAGTTGAAAGACGACATCCGCTTCGCTTTCGACAATGTCCGTCGCTTCGCCGAGGCGCAAAAGGCGACGATCACCGACACAGAAATCGAAGTGGTTCCTGGCCTGATCGCCGGACAAAAGGCGATCCCCTGCAACGCGGCCGGCTGCTATGCGCCAGGTGGCCGCTACAGTCACATCGCCTCGGTATTGATGACGGTGACAACCGCCAAGGTCGCGGGTTGTGGCCACATCACGGCCTGCTCGCCGCCACGACCGGACATCGGCATCGCTCCGGCGATCATCTATGCAGCCGATCTCTGCGGTGCGGATACGATTCTCGCGCTTGGTGGCGTACAAGGCATCGCTGCCATGGCGTTCGGCCTATTCGGCCTGCCCAAAGCCGATATCCTCGTTGGCCCCGGCAACCAGTTCGTTGCCGAAGCCAAGCGCATTCTGTTCGGCCGGGTCGGCATCGACATGTTCGCAGGTCCAACCGACAGCCTGATCCTCGCCGATGAGACCGCCGATCCGCACATCGTCGCCTGGGACCTCGTCGGTCAGGCCGAGCATGGCTACAACTCGCCGGTCTGGCTGGCCACCACCCATCGGCCACTGGCCGAAGAGGTGATGAAGTTGGTCCCAGGTCATATCGAGACCTTGCCTGAACTGAATAGGAAGAACGCGACTGCCGCCTGGCGCGACATGGCGGAGGTGATGGTGGTGCCGGACCGCGAAGGGCTGGCCGACGTCGCCGACGACATCGCACCCGAGCATCTCCATGTGCAAGCAGCCGATCTCGACTGGTTCCTCGACCGCCTTCGCTGCTATGGCTCGTTGTTTCTCGGTGAGGAGACGACGGTAGCCTTCGGCGACAAGTCCTCCGGGCCCAACCACGTCCTGCCGACCTCGGGCGCCGCTCGCTATACCGGCGGCCTGTCGGTGCACAAATACATGAAGCTTGTGACCTGGCAGCGCTCCACCCGCGAGGCGGCGAAGCCGATCGCCCTGGCGACCGCCCGGATCTCACGGCTAGAGGGTATGGAAGGTCACGCGCGCACCGCCGACATTCGTCTCGAAAAATATTTTCCGGGCGAAACCTTCGATCTCACGGCTACCGATTAACAGCCAGCCCCAAAAATCATTCTCGTTCCTGCGTAAGAGGAGTAGCAAACGTGTCAGTCAGTACAAGAATAGTCGACGACCTCGTCGCCAACGGTATCGATTTCGTAACGACGGTGCCCTGCAAGCAGCTCGCCGGTGTGATCGACGAGATCGAAAGACACGAAAAAATCTATCACATCCCCGCCAACAAGGAAGACGAGGGCATGGGCCTTTGCGCCGGCGCCTTCATGGGCGGCAAACGTCCCGCGATCATCATGCAGAACACGGCGATCGGCGTCACCATCAATACGTTGGCTACCCTGATCCAGTTCTACCGCATGCCGCTGCCGATGCTGATCTCCTATCGCGGTGAACTCGGTGAGCCGGTCGCCTGCCAGGTCGAGATGGCCGTGCATACCAAGGCGCTGCTCAACCAGCTGCACATCCCCACCTACCACTTCCATAAAGAAGAGGATGTGGACGAGCTGGATGCCATCCTCAAACACACCTTCATGTGCAACAAGCCCGTCGCCGTTCTCGCCGATGCCGGTTTCTGGAAGGGATACTGATCATGATCCGCTCTGAAATTCTTCGCGAGATCGCGCCGATCATCCGTGACCATCTCGTCGTCTGCAATATCGGCCTGCCCAGCCAGGAACTGCACCTGACCGACGATCAGCCCACCAATTTCTACATGCTCGGCACCATGGGCCTCGCCTCCTCGATCGGTCTCGGCCTCGCTCTCGCCCAGAAAAAGAAGGTCATCGCCATCGATGGTGATGGCTCCGTCCTGACCAATCTCGGCACATTGCCGACGATCGCCAACAACGTCGCCGACAATTTCATTCTCCTGATCATCGACAATGGCAGCTACGGTTCCA
>JBPCVQ010000012.1:0-41169 GCA_051010395.1 Geminicoccaceae bacterium
CCTGTGAACCGCATGAGCAACCATGTTTCCGATGATCGGCCGGCGCTCGACGCGGTCGGCATCAGGGCGGCAATCGTTGTTGGTCGAACGAATGCTTGGCCAGTTGCATGCTGACTCCTGCCGCCGACTACCAGACGATGTGTCGGGATTTTCGCTGGGACATTCCCGAACACTTCAACATCGCCACCGCCGCTTGCGATCGTTGGGCCGACGGCGCCAACCGCATTGCTTTGATCGAGAGCCGTGCCGGCTCGGGCGTGACGTCGCATAGCTTTGACGACCTCAAGAGAGAGAGCAACCGACTGGCCAACCTCCTCCGCGCCAAAGGCATACGAGCCGGCGACCGGCTTGCGATTTTGCTTGGCCAGCGGGTCGAGACCCTGCTCGCGCATCTCGCCGCCTGGAAGCTGGGGGCGATCACTGTGCCTCTGTTCAGCCTGTTCGGCCCGGAGGCGCTTGCCTTCCGCCTTGCCGACAGTGGAGCGTGTGCGCTGATCACCGACCTGATGGGCATCGAAAAAGTCGTCGGCATCCGCGACACCCTGCCGAACCTCAGGCTCCTCATCTCCACCGAGCCGGCAACGGCCGGCGCGGTCACCTTAGGGCCAGAACTTGAACGGGCCTCCGACGCCTTCGAGGTCCGGTCAACGCTGGCTGATGATCCCGCCATAATAATCTACACTTCGGGAACGACGGGGCCGCCGAAGGGGGCGCTGCATGCGCATCGGGTGTTGCTCGGCCATCTGCCGGGCGTGCAGTGGCCCCATGATTTCTTTCCCAAAGCGGGCGACCGCTTCTGGACCCCGGCGGACTGGGCCTGGATCGGCGGTCTGTTCGACGTCTTGATGCCGAGCCTCTATTTCGGCGTGCCGGTGGTCGCCAGCCGTGCCGGCCGGTTCGAGGCCGACGCGGCCATCGATTTGATGGCGAGGCACGAGGTCAGAAATGCCTTCATGCCGCCGACAGCGCTTCGCCTCTTGCGCCAGGCTGATGTGCCGGCCGGCCGTCCTGGCCTGCGCAGCCTTGCAAGCGGTGGCGAGCGCTTGGGCGACGATGTTATCGAATGGGGGCGATCGACCTTCGATCTCACGGTCAACGAGTTCTATGGCCAGACCGAAGCCAATCTCCTGGTCGGCAACAACGCAGCCGTCATGCCCACCCGTTCCGCCAGCATGGGCCGTGCCATTCCTGGTCACGACGTGGCCGTCGTGAACGAGGCCGGTCAAGTCTGCACACCCGGCGATTCAGGCAATATCGCCGTCCGGCGCGCGGACCCGGTGATGTTCCTCGGCTATTGGAACAACGAGGCGGCCACCGCCGAAAAGTTTCGCGGGGACTGGATGCTCACCGGCGATCTCGGGGTCGCCGACGAAGACGGCTACATCACCTTTCAGGGCCGGAGCGACGACATCATCAATTCAGCTGGCTACCGCATCGGCCCCGCGGAGATCGAAGAGTGCCTGACCAAACACCCGGCGGTCGCGCTCGCCGCCGTTATCGGTGTGCCGGACCCACTCCGCGGGGAGGTGGTGAAGGCCTGCATCGTCCTCCGGGGCTGCGAGCCCAGCGATGGCTTGGCGGAGGAGATCAAGGGGTTCGTGAAGACACGGCTCGCGGCGCATGAGTATCCAAGGCAGGTCGAATTTTTCGATGAACTACCGCTGACCGCTACCGGCAAGGTGATGCGCCGGGCATTGCGCGGTTAGGGAAGCGAAAATGCACGAGGCGGCCTCCAGGAGCCCGTTCGGAAAGTTACCGAATGATGTCATCGTGCGGCAGTAGAGATCAGGCGAGGAAGAGGGAGATGAGCGATACGGGGCGTCGATTGAGGCCGATGCCGAAGCTTGAACTGGCTGTAAAACGACCCTCCGGGGGGCGTTGTCCAGGGCACCGGCTTCGTTTCTTGGCTCTTGCGATGCGCCGCACCGCGGCACTCCAAGCTCCACACATCTGCTTACAGACCACGCCATGAAATCGCTCGATAACCTTCCAAACGGGCTCTTTGGAGCTGATGAATGCGGGTAATTGTCTGAAGGAGGAAGCGGCGTCGTTCCTGAAGACCCTGCAAGGTGGCACGAGGCCGGGCGCTTGCAGGAGGTCTGTTCGGAAAACCGATTGGCATCGTTGCTCTGGGAATTGCGATAAGCGGTGCCTGGGTTCTTGCTCCTGCCGCAGGTCCGCGTCATGTGGCTCGGGGCGAAGCGTCGACAGCCGCGTTAAACGATCTTCAGGGACTTTGGTGACCGAAACCCCTATGCGTTCATTCGCTGGCGGCCCGCCGGGCTGTGAGTGAGCGATTAACCGCGCTTTAGCGCCTCGAGGCCATGATGATGTTCTGGTCCATGCGATCCTGGGAATCCGTTCGCCTGCGGGGTGGGTTGGGCGAGGCAAAGACTCCCATGATCGCATGGACCAAGAAGACAGAAACCTTGTAGCAGGAAGAAGTTAACGAATGGTTGATGTCGTGACGTGGATGCGGCAAGCCTGTCGCCATATGCAGCGCGTCGTGTGACGATATGGTCGCGATCCATCAAACAAACGTCCGCCATCCCGCATGGATACGGGTCGCCGTGGTGATCCAGCAGAACGTCCCGAAAATCCAGGCCAGGACTGGAAACCAGCCGGGCACTAGGCAGGCGAGCAAGAAAAGACCGATCGTCTCCGTCCCCTCGGTCAGGCCGCCCAGATAGTAGAGAGATTTCTGACCTTGAATGTCGGTCGAGAGCCCGCGCTTCTCCGCCATGATCGCGTAAGCCAGAAACGAGCAGGCGGTGCCGATGAAACTGAAGATCAGGAAGGCTGAGGCCAGCGCGTTCTCGAAGGGGGCGGCGAGTGCGAAGGCAAACGGGATGCTGCTGTAGAAGATGAAATCGAGGGTGATGTCGAGAAAGCCGCCCCGGTCGGTTTTCTCGGTCAGCCTGGCGAGTGCGCCATCCAGGCCGTCGGCAAGACGATTGATGATGATCAGCACGAGACCGACGCCATAGGCCTCGAAGGCGATCGCCGGGATGGCAAGAAGGCCGATCACGAACCCGGTGATCGTGACACCATCCGCCGTCCAGCCCGCACGATGCGCCGCCTTTGCCATACACTCCAGCGGCGGGTCGATCAGTGGTCTCAGCCTGGCATCGAGCATAATCGGCTAGTGGTGCGACCGCATCATTGGCTTCCCTCCGCTGTCGTCGAAATCGACGGCATGCGGCCAGGGAAACAGGAGGGACTCTTTCGCATCGAACATACCACTAGGTTTTGTCAGGCCCGGTTTCCGCATCGGTATCCTTCTCATCCACGGCTTCCGATCCGCCCGCGGCGCCGGTGGCACCCGTAGTGCTCGCAGCACCCGCAGTGCCCGTGGCACCGGCAGCGAGCCGGTTGGCGGTAATGATGCCGAAGGGGAGACTGGCGAGATAGATGAAGGCGACCGTGAGCAGTGTCCACCAGGGCACGTTCACGAGAGCCGTGATGATCACGCCGATACCGACCAGAGTCGGCAGCAGATAATCGGGCCGGATACGGGTGGTCATCATCTTGATCGAGAAGGTCTTGACCGAACTCACCATCATCAGCGCGGTCGCGACCACCACCAGAGCGTTCAAGAGCCAAGCTGCCGGCCAGTCCTGCTCAAGCGCGAAGGTCAGCATCATCGGCATCAGCACTACACCTGCAGCAGCGGGTGCGGGCATGCCGGTAAAGAAACGGGTCATCCAGGGCGGCTGGTTCGGATCTTCGAGCTCGCTGTTGAAGCGAGCGAGCCGAAGAGCGGCGCAGATCACATAAAAGAGGGCGATCGCCCAGCCGAGACCTTTTGCCTCATTGAGGGACCAGAGATAGATGAGGAAGGCAGGCGCCACGCCAAAGCTCAAAAAATCGGCAAGGCTATCGAGCTCGGCGCCGAGTTTAGAGGTGATCTTCAAGAGCCTTGCTGAGCGACCGTCCAGGCCGTCGAAGATGCCCGCCAGAATGATCATGACGACGGCGGTCTGATAATGCCCGTCCAGGCCGTAGCGAATGGCGGAAAGACCGAAGCAGATACTGGCGACGGTAAAGGCGTTGGGCACCAGATGGATCAGTGGCCTTGCCTGCAGGCGCCGTCGGTTTCTCCACCGTTCCCGTCGCTTGCGGCGGTCCATCAGCTCCGTCTCCAGCCACTCGGATCTTCGCCGCGTCGGCTGTCGGCAAGCACGGTCTCGCCGGCGACGGCGCGTTGTCCCTTGGCGACCAGCGGGGTGACGCCGTCAGGCAGATAGACGTCGCACCGGCTGCCAAAGCGAATAAGACCGACGCGCTCGCCGGCATGAAGCTGATCACCCTCTTCGACGAAGCCAACGATTCTCCGCGCGACCAGGCCAGCAATCTGTACGAGTCCGAAAACCTCGCCGTCAGCGGTCTCGATCTTGAAGGACTGACGCTCATTCTCCTCGGAAGCCTTGTCGAGCGCCGCGTTCAGAAATTTGCCGGGGTGATAGGCAAGCTTGGTGAGCACGCCCGGCACCGGCGTCCGGTTCACATGAACGTCAAAGACGTTCAGGAAAACGCTGATGCAGGTCAGTGGTGCATCGCCCAATTCCATCTCGGTCGGCGGCCTTCGCCTGGTGATCGCCTGGACCTCGCCGTCCGCCGGGCTGACAACGATGCCGGCGCCTTCTGGCGTCACCCTTGGCGGGTCGCGGAAGAAATAAATCATCCAGGCGGTAATCAGGAGGCCGAACAGCAAAAGCCATTCGCTTGCGAGGCCAAGCAGCAGGCTGGCGATCAGGCTGGCGGCAATGAACGGCCACCCCTTAGGATGGATCGGCGTCAAGACCCCTTTGAGATGCTCGGGTATGATCATGTTATGGCGGCTACCGACCTTTCGATTGTCGTGAATGGGGGAACGTCGATGATTTAGGCCGATTGAGGCTGTGCGTCAAAGATTGCCGGTGCCGCCACGTCGTCGACTGCCCCCTCATCCCATCTCGAAATACAGGAAATTTTTGCAAAACCTGTCGCAATTTGCGATCAAGGCACCGAGAGATAACGGCACTGGTGACCCAGTGGCCGTCATAAACTGAATAACGCTTTGGGATTATTACTTTCTTTTGCGTGGTGCCGGTCTTGCGGATTGGCATCGGTCTTGCGGAAGAAAGGATCAATCGTTCGTGCACCAGTAGGAAGGATGCTATTGCCATGCTGTTCAACAAAGCGCTCGCCGAGGCCATCGGTACCTTCACCCTTGTTTTCATCGGCTGCGGCGCCGCCGTGATCGCCGGCGAGCATATCGGATTCACCGGCATCTCCTTTGCCTTCGGCCTCGGTCTGATCGCCATGGCCTACGGCATCGGTCCGATCTCCGGCTGTCATATCAATCCAGCCGTGAGCCTCGGCATGCTGGTCGCCGGCCGGATGACAGTCTCGGAATTCATCACCTATGTCATCAGCCAGCTGATCGGCGCCGTGATCGCTGCCGGCGCCCTCTACATGATCGTAAGTGGCCAGGCGGGCGAGGAGGGTGTCACCAATCTCGGGCAGAATGGCTGGGGCGAAGGCTATATCGACGGCTACAGCCAACAGGCGGCCATCATTTTCGAACTGATCGCCACCTTCCTCTTTGTCCTGATGATTCTCGGTTCGACCGCCGCAGGGGCTCCGGCTGCAGTCGCCGGCCTTGCCATCGGCCTCGCTCTGGTCGCCATCCATCTCATCGGCATTCCCATCACCGGCACATCGGTCAACCCGGCGCGCAGCATCGGACCGGCCCTCCTGGTCGGCGGCCAGGCGATGGTTCAGCTCTGGGTGTTCATCGTCATGCCCCTGGCTGCAGGGCTGGCAGCGGGCATCGTCCACCGCGTCCTGATCGCCGGCAGCGATCACGCCGACTGACCGGAGCGACCTTCGATATCACGACGTCCGGGCCCAAGGTCCGGGCGTCGTTTACCGAATCTCCATCTTTTACGTGTTTACTGACCCCTAAGTCCGTGACAGCTGCAACACAGGACGGGTCATGATGACAGCCTCTCGCCGATGACCTCGGCGCCCCCGCTAAGCCTTCAGACGGTCACCTGCCGGTATGGCGAGCAGATCGCGCTCGAACAGGTCTCGCTGACACTGGAATCCGGCGAGATCCTCGGCATAACCGGCGCGCCTGGCGCCGGCATGTCGACCTTGATCAAAGCGATCATGATGCTGGTCGCACCGCAATCCGGTCGCGTGCTGATCATGGGCAAGCCCCATGATCTCGCGAGCAGCCGGGCAAAGATCGCCTATTTGCCGGAAACCATCAGGCCACCCGGTCATCTTTCCGGCCATGATTTCATCACGATGACACACACCATGCAGCCCGGTCCGATCGGCGACGCCGACCTCACCGGCCTTGCGGGAGATCTCGAGTTCGATCCGGGTCTCTTTGCCCATCCCATACGACGCTATCCAAAAGACGACGTCCAGAAACTGGGCCTGATCGCCATGCTCTCGACGGGCCGTCCGATCCTCCTTCTCGATCGGCCAATGTCGGACTTAGAGCCCGGCGCTCGCGCCGGCCTTCGGCATCGTCTGAAAGTACATGCGGCGGACGGCGGCGCCGTCCTGATCGGCTCGCACGCCGTCGAAGATCACCAGGACATCGTCGATCGCCTCGTCATGCTGAAAGACGGCCAGCTGATCGAGGCCGACGCCATCGAACTCTTCAAGGCGACAAACGCTGCGGCCTAGGTTCGATCTTCGTGAAGCGATTGCTTAGAGCGCCAATTCAACGGACAAGAAACCGGCGCAACCGGGCACCGGCCAGGCATCACCAATGGATGCTGCCGACCCGGCGTGATCCCTAAGCCCTTTGCCGGAGTTTGGCGCCGCCGAGTATTTGCCGCCATTGTTTGGAGGCTTGGCAATGCGTGCTACGCTGAAGCCTTCCGGTCGAATTCAGGTCTTTGCTTCGGAGCTTCGGCAAAGCTGCTTCGCGTCAACCATCTGGTCAGCGTGCGGGCCATGACCTCGTGGCCAATTAGGGTGATCTTGTCAGCCTGGATCTCCTGCTCGAAGCTGGTATGGCCCATCCAGGCCGAAGTGAGCGCGCGCAGCTGGCATACAACGAAGAGATCGATATCGAAGCTTGGATTAGTATAGCACAAATCCGTTTCCACGCCCGGTTTAACGATCAGCCAATAGTTCGATGCGTCACTGGGCGGATCATTCAGTGTGAACTGGATGACGCATTTCGGGACCGGGAGCTCCAGGCGATTGATCTTGCGGCGGATATTCCACATCAGCAAACGGGCATCCAGGTTCTCCAGAGACACTTCGCTATCGATATTGCGATGAGCCCATTCGCCCAATTGGTGCACGAGCGGTTCCAGCTCGTCGGCCAACGGCGTGGTAACATACTCGGGATGCCCGCCTGCTGCGCTGTGATGGCGGCGAACCAAACCCTTGCATTCCATATCTTTGAGACGTTTCGATAGGAGCCCAGGCGACATGCCGGGCACGCCGCGCTGGATTTCGTTGAAGCGGGTGGAGCCGGACCACATTTCGCACAGCACCAGCATGGTCCAGCGCGGCTCAAGCATTTCAGCTGCCATGGCAACGGGGCAGAACCGGGGATAAGCAGTCTCTGGCATGTCCGCACCTCCGTCTGCGAGAATTCACGGAAGCTGAATCATCGTCCAGTTCAAAAACTGTAGTGGCCTTCCTACACTATCTGAACTGGGCGTCCGTAACGCCGTCTGCCAGGGTCTAGCCATCCATCAACAAAGGAAAATGGGTCATGCCTCTGGTAGATATCGAAGTGATCGAGGGCGTTTTTGATGACCATCAGAAAGCCCAGATGATCGAGAAAGTGACCAATGCCATGATCGAGGTCGAAGGCGAAGCCATGCGCGGTGTCACCTGGGTCCGCGTGAAAGAGGTACGTAGCGGGCAGTGGGGAATCGGTGGCAACACCCCGAGCGCGAACGACATCAAGGCGATGGCGGCAGGTTAAGATGCAGCGGGGCAGGCGTCACGGCGCCTGCCTCGGCCTCTTACAAAATCAAGGAACATCTTCCACGAATTGGGTGTGAAGCGAGCCACAGACATGGAGCGGCCGCGCGCTCTAAGCTCGGAGGATCGCAATGCAGCTCCCAATCGGGAAAGAGGGCTTTCAATGTTGAACGCCGTCAAGCCGTTTGTTGAGGTCTACCGCGTTACTTCCTTCATTTCACTTCGCCGGGCCATGGGCTGTCTTCGACAAGCCTGGCAAGGAATCACGCTCGGTTGGAGCGCAGCTTCTCGATATAGACGGCTGTCTCTGATGAGCAATGAGGAGTTGGCTAATAGGGGGCTGGATCGGGCCTCGATCAGCCGGCACGCTTTCTTTGGAGAAGGGCCCATCGATCGTGACTAAACAACCGTCTCGGTCACCCTGGGTGAGCGGTGTTTACATCTTTGCCGTTGGAAGATCATTCTGCCGCAAAGAAACAGCCGAAGAGCCAACACCGAGAATTGTGCCTCTCCAACACGATCAGATGTGTCACAGGTAGGGCGTCGATGCGATGTTTGATATTCTATGGAATTTGCGCGGCTATGCCGAGACCTTCAAAGCGTCGGTCTTCAGCCCTTTGAAATTCTACACCCACTATCACGATGTTCTACAGACCAGCCCGTCCGGTATCTTCAGCATCAACATTTTCGAGAAAGACGATCGCAAATATTTGCCGCCGCTGAAGTTCGCGACCATCGGCGTGGCGATCGACGGATTTCTGGTTTGGCCCATGATTAAACTCGGTGTGGCCACGGGAGCTTATGATCCCGTCTACAATCAGATGTTGGAGTGGGCCGAGAGAGAGGGGATCTCGGGCCAAATGGAATTTGTCGGTGTCGACTTCATCGATAGTATCATTTTCGAGCTTATACTCCTGGCCGTTTTTTATCTGCTCGGTGTTCTCCTTTGGGCGACTTCCAAACAGATGATTCCGATCCGCTTCGCCGCGGGTTTCTTTCTGTACATCTCCGCCTGGTTTCTGGCATCGAACCTGATCCATTCGGGCTTCATTGTCTTGTCGATCTTCACCCCGGTGTTTCAAAGTGGGCTGCCGCAACTTGCCGGATCTCTGTTCTATCTCGCCATCATTTTCATGCTTGTCGTATTCCCGATCGCATTTTGGCCTCGCATTCTGAAGGTCGAGCGGCGGACAGTTGCCGTCGCCATAGGGATCAGCATGGCTATCTGGCTGAGCATATTGACTGTCGCAGAGCTAGCATTGGTTTAGCCTCCACACCGTTCCAAGTGGCAGCGGGCAGATGCAAGCCTTCTGGCCGCTTAATAAAACTCAGTGGAAACGGCAGTCTCAGCCCCTGGCGACGAATTCACCAATCCGCCTCCAAGAATAGCGACGATCTCAAATTCGAGCCCGCATACCCTTGGACACCTTGGCTCTTTCTTCGAAGGCGGTCGAAAGTCCATGAGGTGGCCACGCCACACCACTAACGGAGAGTGAGGCCGTCCATGGGGAGGTCGGGGCGGCGGCCGGCGATTAGGTCGGCGGTGATGCGGGCGGTGCCGCAGGCCATGGTCCAGCCCATGTGGCCGTGGCCGGTATTGTAATAGAGGTTGTCATGGCGGCCCTTGCCGAGGATCGGTGTGCCCTCGGGCGTCATCGGCCGAAGACAGGCCCAATAGCTGGGGCGTTCATAGTCGCCGGCGTTCGGCAGCAGGTCTTTTGCCGCCTTCAGCATGGACGAAAAGTCGCTTGGCCGATGGCTGGTGTCATAGCCCGTGAACTCGGCAACTGCGGTCAGCCTGATCCGGTCGCCCATGCGCACATAGGCGAAAAGATTGTCCTCATCGATGCCGCCGACGGTCGGTGGGTTGTTGGCGCCGTTGATCGGCAGGGTCGCTGAATAGCCTTTCACCGGATAGACCGATACTGTTTCCTGAAGGGACTTGGCGATGATCGGGCTGAAGGCACCGAGCGCCATGACATAAAGATCGGCCTTGATCGCCCCCTTGTCGGTCCGGACCTCATCGATCCGGTCACCCTCCGTCCTGATGTCGGTGACCGTGGTGTCGTAGCGAAAGCGGGCGCCGCGCCGCTCGCAAAGGGCTGCCAGCCCTTCGGTAAACTTTTGCGCGTCGCCGCTCTCATCGGTACGGCCGAAAACACCGCCTGCAATAAGATCTTTGGCGGGCGCGAGCGCTGGATCGATTTCGACGGCACGCTCGCGATCGATGACTTCCAGATCCTGCCCGGCATCCATCAGGATCTGCATGTTCTCCAGGCCGCTCTCCAGGGTCTCGGCATTTCGATAGAGATAGAGCAGCCCCTTTCGCTCACCGTCATAGGCAACGCCGCTGCGCTCAACCACGTCCTGAAGAGCGAGCTGAGCGTAACGGCAAAGGCGATGTTTTCGTTCGGTGTTGATCCTGGCCTTTTCCGCCGTGCACTCGCGGAGGAACTTCAAGGACCAGCGCCACATGGCCGGATCGAAGCGCAGGCGATAGCGAAGCGGCTGCCCCTTCTTGAAGAGCGACTTCAGGAGGATTTTCGGCGCCCTCGGTGAGCCCCAGGCAAAAGCATGGCCGGGGGCCACCAATCCGGCATTGGCGAAGCTGGTCTCCCGCGCCGGGCCAGGCTGGCGGTCGATGACAGTGATGTCGTGACCGTCCTCCATAAGCTCGAAGGCCGCCGTCACGCCGGCAAGGCCAGCCCCCATAATGAGAATGCGCATGCCAAGAACCACTCCGCTGCAAACATCTTGTCTGCAAGGCTAGAGCGTTTTACCGAAAGGAGAAAGCAGCTTGCAGCCGCCTCTTCTGGATCGACGACGGCGGGAAGCCAACCGACCGATGGCCAAGTCACTCGCAAAACATTGCGAAGCTTGTCAGCCGGACAGCGATCGCACCTGATCGATCAGATGTCTCCGGTACACGCGACCCGGAGCGTCCGACCGCCGAAGAAAGAACTCTGTCGCGGTGCGGATTCCCAGGATCGCATGGACCATGTCCGGTCTTATCAGACTGGGGTTAACGATCTGTTACCCCCGGATGGTTGTCGACGACAGGCACCGGCAAGCATCGAGCACAGTTGCCCGTCAAAAGCTTCGGTCAGAGCCGTTTGGCGCCCAAGCTTCCGAAGTGCCAAGGATCTTCAGTCGACCAGGGCCTGGCAGGCCCTAGCGGGCTGCGGTCACCATGATTTCCACGGTGAATTTCGGGCTGGCGAGCTTGCTCTCGACGCAGGCGCGGCAAGGCGTGTTGCCGGGTGACACCCAGGCGTCCCAGACCGCGTTCATCTCGGCGAAGTCGCCGATGTCGGCGAGCCAGATGCTGGCGGTCAACAGCTTGGATTTGTCGGTGCCGCCTTCGGCCAGGAGGCGATCGATCGCGTTCAGGATGTCTTGGGTCTGCTCGGTCACCGAACCGCCCGGCGCGTTCTGGGCGACCTGACCTGCCGTGTAGACGGTATCACCGTGGATAACGGCCTGGCTCATGCGGTCGCCGGCGTCGATGCGTTTGATGCTCATGTTCGTTCTCTCTTTTCGGCTCGGGCGGGGATTGATCGAGCCTGCACACTAGGGGCTTAGGCATCCGCTGTTCAAGGCTGCTGAAGGGCTGAACGCCATGCCCTCGCAAATCGGATGCTGGCCGCGCTTGCTTTTTCGCCGCAGATTGTACAGCTCATCTATATGGAACTGACTGTCGGCTGCACTTGCCTGAAATCCTGAGGTGATCGACAGTGGTCGACGAGCGCGTCTGGGCGCGGAATTTAAATTTTGGGAGGCTTAAACTCATGAAACGCCGCAAATTCGTTACGTCAGCCGCCACCGGCGGCCTGGCCACCGGTGCGGCCATTGCCGCCAGTTTTCCGGCACCGGCCATCGCCCAGGGCACCAGGCAGTTGAAGATGGTCACCACCTGGCCGAAGAATTTTCCGGGCCTCGGCACAGGTGCTGAAAATCTGGCAAAGCGCATCACCGCGATGAGCGACGGCGCTCTCGACGTCAAGGTGTTCGCGGCAGGCGAACTGGTGCCGCCCTTCGAGAGCTTCGATGCGGTCTCCTCAGGTAATGCCGAGATGAGCCACTCCGTCTCTTATTACTGGCAGGGCAAGACGCCGGCCTTCAACTTCTTTGCCACCGTTCCTTTCGGCCTGACGGCGACCGAGCAAGCCGCGTGGATCGCCTATGGCGGCGGCCAGGAGCTCTGGGACGAGGTCTGCGCCGACTTCAACGTCAAGCCGTTTCCACGCGCTTCCACCGGTGTGCAGATGGGGGGCTGGTTCAACAAGGAAATCAACAGCCTCGATGATTTTCAGGGCCTGAAGTTCCGCATGCCCGGCCTTGGTGGCGAGGTTCTCCGTCGTCTCGGTGCGGCGGTCGTCAATCTGCCGGGCGGCGAGATTTTCCCAGCCCTCCAGGCCGGCACCATTGACGGCACCGAGTGGGTCGGTCCCTGGAACGATCTGGCCTTCGGCTTCTACAAGGTCGCGAAATTCTACTACGGCCCCGGTTTCCATGAGCCTGCCACCACTGGCGAGGTGCTTCTCAACAAGGCCGTCTGGGAGGACATGTCCGACAGCGAAAAGGCGCTGATCGAGGCCGCGATCCAGGCCGAAGCCTGGCGCGAGTTCGCCGAGTACAACGCGACCAACGCCGACAGCCTGAAGACCCTCCTGGACGAGCACGGCGTACAGCTGCGCAGCTTTACGCCCGAGCTGTTCGCGGAAATTCGCAAGGTCTCGGCGGAGGTCGTTGCCGAGGTCGGCGCCACCGACGAGGCCACCAAGAAAGTCTATGACAGCTACATGGCCTTCCAGGAAAAGGCGATCGGCTGGTCCAAGCTCTCCGAGCAAGGCTACCTAAACGCCCGCTCCCCCGTCTGAGGCGGCACCGCCGCCCCGGTTGACTTGACTGGGGCGGCGGCCGCTCTGAGCTCCTTTACTGGCTGGTTGATAGTGGGAGGATGCTGATTGACCTCGCTTCGAGGCTTCGCGGAGATGATCGACGGGTTGAACGAGCGGGTGGGCCGCGGCGTCGCTTGGCTGACGCTTGGCATGGTGCTTTTGCAGTTCGTCGTCGTGGTCATGCGCTACGTGTTCGGCATCGGCTCGGTGATCGCGCAGGAAGCGATCGTCTACATGCATGCTACCGTTTTTCTGGCCGGTGCCGCCTATACGCTCCTCCATAACGGCCATGTGCGCTGCGATATTTTCTACAGCGACGCCAGCCCGAGAACCCGTGCGATCGTCGACCTGATCGGCGTGTTTCTGTTTCTTTTACCGATGTGCGTGATGATCTTCTGGGTTGCCTGGCCCTATGTCGCCAATGCCTGGGCGGTGCTGGAAGGCTCGCCCGAAGGCAGGCTCGGCATTCCCGGTGTCTTTCTTCTGAAGACCGTCATTCTCGTCTTCGCTGGCCTGCTTGGCCTCCAGGCGATCTCGATGGCCATCCATGCGGGCCTGCGTCTCGCCGGTCTCGAAGGCCTGGCCGACCTCGACGAATTCACCAAAGACATCGATGACGAGGGGAAAGGGCGTTGACCCATCTCGCCGAATGGCTCGACCTCGCCATGTTCCTGGCGCTCTGTCTGTTCATACTCTTGGGCTTTCCCGTCGCCTTCACGCTTGCCGGCACCTCGCTCCTGTTCGCCGGCATTGGCTATCTGCTTGGCGTGTTCGATGGCTCGTTCTTCGGTTTCTTTCCGAACCGTATTTACGGGGTGATGAAGAACGAGGTGCTGATCGCGGTGCCGCTCTTCGTCTTCATGGGCGTGATGCTCGAGCGCTCCAAGGTCGCAGAAGAACTTCTGGACACCATGGGCCAGTTGTTCGGCAGTCTCCGCGGCGGTCTCGGCATTTCCGTCGCCGTGGTCGGCGCACTCCTCGCCGCCTCCACCGGCATCGTCGGCGCCACAGTCGTCACCATGGGGCTCCTCTCGCTCCCCACCATGCTCCGGCGTGGTTACGACCCGAAACTCGCCTGCGGCTCGATCGCCGCCGCCGGCACGCTCGGCCAGATCATCCCGCCCTCGATCGTGCTGGTGGTGCTCGGCGACCAGATCTCGAACGCCCACCAGGAGGCGCAGCGCGCACTCGGCAACTGGGCGCCGGAGCCTGTCTCGGTCGGCGATCTGTTCGCAGGCGCCCTGATCCCCGGCCTTGCGCTCGTCGGCCTCTACATCCTCTACCAGATCAGCCAGGCCATTCTCCGTCCGGAAAGCTCGCCGCCGATCCCGCGCGATGAGCTCGGCGGCGGCAGCATGTTCGGCCGCGTCCTCCAGGCACTGGTGGCACCCATCGTCCTGATCATTGCCGTGCTCGGCTCGATCCTTTCCGGCATCGCCACGCCGACCGAAGCCGCAGGCGTCGGCGCCATCGGGGCAACCCTGCTCGCCGGCTACCGGTTCGTGCCGGATAGGCCGATGCCGATCTATCTCGCCACGCTCAGCCTGATCGGCCTGATCCTGCTTACGGTCAATCTCGATCTGCGTGTCGGCCGAAGCGAGATCCCGGATGCGGACCGCATCGGCATGATATCAGCCGCCATCCTCTGCATACTCGTCGCTTACGGCCTGATCACGGCCCTGCTGCGCGCGAGGAACGACGGTACGCTGATCCCGGTGATGCAGAGCACGCTCAAGATCAGCGCGATGGTCTTCATCATCGTCATTGGCGCCCAGCTCTTCTCCCTGGTCTTCCGTGGCTTCGGCGGCGACGAGATGGTCCATGAATTCCTGACCAACATGCCGGGCGGCGCTGTCGGCGCCATGGTCCTGGTGATGGCTTTGATGTTTGTCCTCGGTTTCTTCCTGGACTTCATCGAGATCACCTTCGTGGTCGTACCGATCGTCGGCCCCGTCCTTCTGCAGCTTGGCCTCGATCCGATTTGGCTCGGCGTGATGATCGCCATCAACCTCCAGACTTCCTTCCTGACTCCACCCTTCGGCTTCGCCCTCTTCTACCTAAGAGGCGTCGCCCCGCCGGAGGTGACGACCATGCACATCTACCGCGGCGTCATACCCTTTGTCGCCATCCAACTCCTGATGCTGGTCCTGCTGGCGTTGTTCCCGCAGATGGCTACCTGGCTGCCGACAGTGATTTTTGGCTGAGGCAGGCGCGAGCCCCGGGTGGTCCGTAAACCGTCCGTTCCCGAACGGACGGACGGTGGCTACATGGTGATCTGAGGCTTGCGCTCGTTATTCTCATTGACCGGTTCGCCTGTTCCACCGGCATCAGCCATTGCGCAGATCTGCTCGGCGAGCGCTCCTGCATAACCCATTTCATGTGCTGTGATGTCGCCGCTCGCCTCAAGTTCGGCTTTCAGCTTCGCGGCATCGTCATTGCCGTAGGTTTCCGCAACCGACCACCAAGCGTAGGCCATCATCTCGTCGGTGGTCACAGCCTCGCCGTTGCGATACATCATGCCGACCTTGCGAGCGGCATCGGCATCGCCTTTTAGCGCTCTCTCGTAGACCGTCGGGGTTCTTACCTCGGGTTCGATAACGTGCTTGGCGAAATGAGACGTGAGATTTGCGACCACATTCGCCGCCTGCGGCTCGATCTCTCCAGGTTTCAGCGGTAGGTCCCTGTCAACATGGAAAGCACGAACCGCAGCTGTGGTCTGATTGCCGCAGATGCCGTCGACCGGCCCTGGATTGTAGCCGAACCGAATCAAAAGGCCCTGCACGAAAGCGATATCTTCGGGCGACGGGCCCTCCTCAGCAATGGCGGGGATGTTGAGCAGGGCGACCATTAAGAGCGCGCATAGGAAACGTGACAAAATCAATCTCCCGGGCATTTTGCTACATTTTTTGACAAATAGCCCAATAGCACAGGCCATGTTTTTTCCTTCAACACGTTTTCGTGAGTTCATGATGACGCATCGCGACAGCGATCAGGCATCGAAAATCATGCCTTATTTGATCGTGAGGTCATACGCTTGCGGACGGACTGCCATCTCTGCGACTTCGAAAAGCTTGATCTTGGTCAGCGGTATGCCTTGACAAAACCACTCAAAATCCGCTCCGGCACACACACGTCTTCTTCCCGGGATCGAGTGACTAATGCTTCCGCCTCGGCCGGTGCGAAATAGCCCTTGTCCTTATAGACTCGAATGCGCAGGTCGAAGATGTCGCCATCGGCTTCAGGGTGAAACTGGGTGGCGTAGACGTTTTGTTTGTAGCGGATCATCTGGTAAGGGCAGGGGCTGGACGACAGGAGATGGGCGCAGCCCTTGGGCAGCTCCTGCACTGCCTCCTTGTGGCCGACCAGGGCTCGGAAGGTTTCGGGCAGGTCCTGGAGCAGCGGATCGTCCTTCCCGTCTTTCGTGATTCGGCAGGTCACCCCGCCCACTTCCTCGCCATAGCGGTTCTGGCCAACCTCGGCGCCCAGATGATGGGCGAGAATGCCGATGCCGTAGCAGCAGCCGAGAAAGGGGATGTCGCCTTCGGTGATATCGGGCATCAGCGAGAGAACTGCGTCCTCCATTCGCTGCTCGATCTCGGATTTCTTACCTGGTGGATCACTGACGCAGCCCGGCCCGCCGCCGACGATCACGCCCGAATAGATGTCGAGGTCCAGTCCAGTCGGCAGCGGCCGGCTGCCACTGTCGAGGCGGATCCGATGCGTCTCATCCTCCCGAAGCCCACCCTTCCGCAGGATCGCATCGAACTCGTCGTCCGAGACCTCAGTCTCCGGGCGAAGCTGCAGGATCAGAAAAGGTTTCATGACCAATTCCCGAGCGCGACCTACTCTTCAGGCCTTTCCCCGCATGAACTCCGGCAAGTCAAGGCTGAAGGCCTCGCCTTCAGAGGTCGGCGTAGGCTTTGATTTCGGCCTTGCCGCCGGGATGGGTGACGGCGCCCTTCTCGGCTGAACCGACGGTTTGCGCATATTTCCAGAGCGTACCAGATGTATACTCCGTCGGTACCCGGGCGAAGCCCGAGCGGCGGGCGGCTAGTTCCTGGTCCGGGACCTCCACGTCCAGCGTACCCGCCTCGGCGTCGATCACGATGATATCGCCATCTTTGAGTAGGCCAATGGGGCCGCCCACGGCGGCCTCGGGGCCGACATGGCCGATGCAGAAACCGCGGGTCGCTCCGGAAAAACGCCCATCCGTGATCAACGCAACCTTATCGCCATTGCCCTGGCCGTAGATCGCTGAGGTGACGCCGAGCATTTCGCGCATGCCGGGACCGCCCTGCGGGCCTTCGTTACGGATGACCAGCACCTCGCCAGCCTCGTAGTTCCGGGACTGCACGGCCGCCATCGCGTCCTCTTCGGACTCGAAGCAGCGGGCAGGGCCTTTGAACTTCTGAGACGCTAGGCCGGCGATTTTGACGATAGCTCCTTCCGGAGCGAGATTGCCGCGCAACCCGACAACGCCGCCGACCTTCATGATCGGATTAGATGTCGGACGGATGATCGGTTGATCGACGTTGAAGGTCACGTCTTCCAGATTTTGCGCAATGGTCTTACCGGTGACGGTGATGCAGTCGCCATGGAGATAGCCGCCCTCCATCAGCGCTTTCATCAAGAGTGGTACGCCGCCGACATCGTGCAGGTCGCGCATCACATATTGGCCGGCGGGTTTCAGATCAGCGATGTAGGGGGTGCTGCGAAAGATTTCGCAGACATCGTGCAGATCGAAGTCGATACCGCATTCATGAGCGATCGCCGGCAGATGCAGCCCACCATTGGTCGAGCCGCCGGAGGCTGCGACGACACGGGCCGCGTTCTCCAATGATTTTCGGGTGACGATGTCGCGCGGACGGATATTCTTGGCGAGTAGTTCCATCACCGCTTCACCGGAAGCCTCCGCCCACTGATCACGGGTTTCATAAGGTGCGGGCGTTCCCGCCGAACCGGGTAATGCAAGGCCGATCGCTTCGGAAACGCAAGCCATGGTATTGGCCGTGAACTGGCCACCGCAGGAGCCGCCGGACGGGCAGGCGACCTGCTCGAGTTCATGCAGATCCTCATCGTTCATATCGCCGACGGCATGGCGGCCGACAGCTTCGAACACATCCTGGACAGTCACGTCCTTGCCGCGGAATTTGCCTGGCAGGATCGAGCCGCCATACATGAAGACGGACGGAACATTGAGGCGCGCCATGGCCATCATGATGCCCGGCAAGGTCTTGTCACAACCTGCAAGGCCAACGAGCGCATCGTACGCATGGCCGCGCATGGTGAGTTCGGTGCTGTCGGCGATGACCTCGCGCGAGATCAGCGAGGACTTCATGCCCTGGTGGCCCATGGCGATACCGTCGGTCACAGTGATCGTCGTGAATTCGCGCGGCGTGCCGCCGGATTTGGCCACGCCGCGTTTGGCGGCCTGCGCCTGGCGGGCGAGCGTGATGTTGCAAGGTGCCGCTTCGTTCCAGGTGGTGACCACACCGACGAAGGGTTGGTTGATATCCTCCTCGCTCAGCCCCATCGCATAATAATAGGAGCGGTGCGGTGCGCGCTCCGGGCCCACCGTGGTATGGCGGCTCGGCAGCTTGGATTTGTCGAAAACGGTGCGGGTGGCCATGGTCTTTTCCTACGTTCTCTTCATCGTCACTTGGTATTTTGATTGCTGCAACATAGGCCGAGCGGGCCCGTCTGCAAAGGTGGAGAGTGCATTGGCTGGTCTTAAGCGGATCAAATTTCCAGCGGACTCTGGGGCATTATGCGTAAAGCTTCACGTGCCATCGGGGACAGGTCGCGTTCGGAATGACCAAAGCTACGCCGATTGAAAAAGTGTATTTTCGTCCAGCAACGTGATTTGGATCACACTTCTTTAGGTTAATCGGTGGCAAGATCAGCAGAGATAGAGCGTCGTCGAGCCCAGTTAGGCGGCGCCAGAGCGGGTATTTGAGGCCGTGCGTCCGATATCGAGCGTCGAGATTTGATGCGTGTCGCTATTTGAGACCAGCCGTCCGGGCGAACCTTAAGTCCAGCGACGGCACCTTTAAAGAAACCTCCGCAGCACGGCGCGGGATCCCCCTCCCGCGCCGTGCCCGGGGGCGGTGCCTGCTGACTTGCCTGAATTTGGCCTTGTAATTCGAGCTATCCGCAGGAAATCGCGCTTGGCACGTACCAAGAGCCCGAGGCATCTGGCAGGCACCTAACCTGGCCGCCAATCGAGCCCGCATACCCTTCCCCAACACATCACCCCAAGTTCCCTCTCGCGTGGGTCACGCGTAGGGGAAGGGGTGGTATTGGTAGAGCCAGGTTTCGGTGAGGGTTTTGTCGCCGAGCTGGAGATAGAGGCGGAGGTCGACGGGATCGTTGCCTTCGACCTCGAGATCGAAGAAGGCGCGCCAGTTCTTGGTGCCGACCACCTGAAGGGCATAGTCATTGCTGACCTCGCCCTTCGATGCGCTGATGATCGCCTGGACATCATCCAGTTTCTCGACGCTGTCCAGCGTGGCGCCGGCGAAGTCGATGACGAATTTCTTGATGCCCTCCGGTCTCGCCTGACCGGGTACACCGCCATTGCCGAGGCGGGTGTGGATCACCTTGGCGACCGATTCCGAAGGGTAGGGTTCGTCGGCGTTCCAGAACAGTCGGTAGTCGAAGGTCCACTCGGATCCGGCTTTGACCGGCTGGTCGGGCAACCAGTACATCACGATATTGTCGTGAATCTCATCATCGGTCGGGATCTCGACGAGTTGCACAGCTCCCTTGCCCCAGTCGCCGAGCGGCTCGATCCAGACACTCGGTCGTCGATCGTAAAAAACACCGTCGTCCTCGTAGTTGTGAAAGGCGCGGTCACGCTGTAGCAGGCCGAACCCTTTGGGATTGTCATCGACAAAGCTATTGGTCATCACTGAGGATGGATTGTTCAATGGGCGCCAGAGGCGCTCGCCGGCCCCTGTCCACATAGCCAGACCATCGCTGTCATGAATCTCCGGTCGCCAGTCGCGCGCTTGATGCCGATTGTGCTCGCCGAACCAGAACATTGAGGTTAGTGGCGCTATGCCCATCCTCTTGATGTCCTTACGGGCGAAGAACCGGGCCTGGATGTCCTGCTGCACCATGCCTGCTTTCTTGCAGACCATGCGGAGCGCACCGGTGATGCTCGGGCCGTCCATCAGCGCATAAATGGTGAATTCATCGCCTTTCACCGTGCCTGGCTGCAGCCAGAACGCCGTAAAAGCCGGGAATTCCTCTGGCGTGGGAAGGGCAGTGTCGATCGCGGCGGCGCGTGCCGAAAGACCGTATTGGCTGAGTTCGCCCGAACTCCGGAAATAGGCGCCGCCGAGCAAGGCGAGCCAGTCGGTTTGTGCGTCCTGGCCGTCCTGCAGGCGAAAGCCGGCAAAACCGAGGTCATCTGGCAATTTCTCGTCGAGCCCGGTGTCACCGAACGTGAAGTAGTCGGGGTGGTAAAGAACTTTTCGTGCGCGGCCCTGTTCCAGCCAGTGGATCTTAACCGGGGCTTTGAAATAGCGACCGAGGTGAAAAAGCTGCACTGGAAAATTGACATTGGTGCCCTCGCCGAGACCGAGCTCGCGCTTGAACACGATTTGCTGGAAGGCATCGTAGTCAATGGTCTCGAGAATATCGGGGTGACGGATCTCGGGCTCCTGATAATCGGCGGCGGCCAGATTTTTGGCCATGACCACCAGCTCATCGAAGCTGAACGGCACCGCTTCGCCGAGCTCGATCCTATCCCTCGCAGCGGATGCCGTACCTACTCCAAGGCCGGAAACGGCGCCGACAAAGGCGGCTGATTCAAGAAAATGACGACGGTTCAGCATCTATCCAGGCATCTCCGATGGGACTGAGGCACCGACAATAATGTGCAGCCCTCCAAATGACAGGCCATGAGAAATAGATAAAATGCGATGAGGTCAAGCATGAATGAACGCAGTCACGTGTTCGTCAAAAAGAAAGGCGGATCTGCCAATGCCGATCCGCCCTCCACTTACTTTTTCAACGCGGCCGGAAAGTGGCCGCGACGTCGCCCTGGTCAGATCGAGGCGCGCTTCTCCCAAGTTGGTTTCGTTTCGCTTTCATCCGGCACGAGAACCTGCTGTGGCTGGTCCGAGCCGACTGACGGCTTGACCTTGATTTCGACCCGTCGATTCTGTGGCTGATATTCACGACCATCCTGGATTGCAGGAGCATCCGAGCCGTGGGTCTCCAGCAGGATTTCGTGGCCCTCGACCCCGAATGTCCCGCGCAGCGTATTCATGACAGCATGAGCCCGAACTTCTGCAAGATAGGCATTATAGACGGGGTCACCGGAACGATCCGTATGGCCGCTGATCGTGATTTTGGCTGTGGTCAGATTATCGGCATAAGCGCTGACCTCGGCCAGCTCCTGCATGCCGATGCCGCTCACATCCTTCTCGTTGAGGTCGAAGTAGACGACAAAAGTCTTGGCATCGCCCTCGACATCTGACGGCTGATCCGTCGTCGCTGTAAGAGACGTAGTGCTTGCTTCAGCCCTGAGCGCGCCGTTGGGATCGTAGGCGGCGGTCTCCGCACGGCGAACACTTTCCGCAAGCGCCACATCCAGTTTGTCGTTTGGACCGAGCAGGCCGACCTCCTGATAAAAGCGAAGCGCACCCGGGTGGAGCGGCATCGGCATGCCGACCAACGCCCGATCCAGCGATGTTTCGTACATCGCGTCATGGATGTTGCGCAGGAAGTCGAGGTTCTCGAACATGGCCTTGGTCACTTGGTAGACGACTTCATCGCTGACATCGGCGCGCGCCACCAAGAGGTTCGACTTGGCGACGGTCTGGATATCGCCTTCCTGGCCGGGATAGGTGGCGGCGGGAATGACATAAGGCGTCCAAAGGCCAAGCCCGCCATCGGCCTTTGCGATCTGCTCGTCCGTGAACTCGAGCAACGTGTGCCGATCTCCGGAGTTGCCAAGGACGTTCTCGATATGGGGTGCCGGCGGTCGGATCGGCGTGCTCATGCCTTTGATCTCGCCGCGTCTGAGGGCCTCTGAGCTTTGACGATAGTTCAGGTGGGCGAGATTGAAGGTGTTGTCGACGTCGATGCCGAGATGGGAGAGCAGCAAGCGATTGGATTCTATAGGTCCGGGGCCGTCCACACCCATCGAGACCGGCATGCCCTCAAGCTCGCCGAGGTCGGCGATAGTCCCGGTCTTTTCGAAGGCTTTATCAATGACGAAATGATCGGCATCACGCCAGAGCATGGCAATCGCGCGGATCTGGTCGTCAGGTGCTTCACCGGCAAATGTGCCCGTGCCGGTGCGGGCGAAATGGCCGAACATCGCCTGCAGGATGGCAAACTGAGCCTCATTGCTCTGCAACATGCGCACATTGTGAACGAAACCTCCGCTCTCTACGGCGGAGAGGTCCATCTTGTGCGACGGCATCAACTTGACCTTAGCGAGCGACGAGATGCCCACGCCGACTGCGAAAGACTTACCGGTCGTCCTGCCGGTGGCGAGCATGAAGCCTTCACCGGCCGGCGCGATCGCGGGCTGTCCCAGCAGGGCGGTGCCCAAGGCCACGACCATCATGCCCATCCGTGTTCCACTAAATGCCATCCTACGACCCCCTTTGTGCGTTCCCAGGAGTTCAAGACCTGACCGGCCGTTCGCTATCATTGGAACGACGCCGATCTACTCATCGATACGCGCTATTTTTTTGTCGGATCTGCGCGCATTTTAACACTGCCAGTGCAGCTTGGAGCTGAATCATTTTCACCTTCCAGTTGATTAATATGGAAAGCGAACAACTTTTTACCAAAAGCCGATCGAATATCCGCAAACTTCTTGGCAAATGTCAAGCGTTCTCGGGGTTTCCCACCAAGCGGACAAGCACCAGAGGGAGTCGCAATACATGGCAGGCATGAGAAGTCGTTGGGAAGCGTAGGATAGTGCGCCTAGCCTTGGTGCAAATTACGTCTTGCCAGCAGCACTTTGCTGCCGATAGGTGATGGCTTCAGAGCTCATTCTAGAGAGTGGCACGCTGCTTCCAGTAGGGCTCGGGCCGTTCCCGGGTATCTTTAGGTTGCGGGGCAGCAGTCGGGGGCGTCGACGTCAGTAATGGGCCGGCGGCGCCTGTCGTCGGCCAGTCGCTGGCGACATTGGCGTCAGGGTAGTGTTCTGGAGCATCAGGATAATGTGCTGGGGGAAAGCGTGCCGGCGTTGCGTCCGGTTGCTCGGCTTCCTGCTTGACTGGCGACAAATTGGGAGAGGCGGCCTCTCCATCCAGAGCAGGTGTCTTGATCAGGCCGGCCTCGCTGAAATAGCGAAGCGCACCCGGATGGAGCGGCATGGCCATGCCGGCAAGTGCGGTATCTAGAGAAAGATTGCCCAATGCCGGATCGACCCGCTTCAGGTAGGCGAGGTTTTCAAAGATGCTCTTGGTGATCGCATAGACGACATCCGGATCGACGTCGGCCCGAACCACCAGGAGATTAGAAAGCCCGATCGTCCAGATATCCTCGTTCTGACCGGGATAGGTGGCGGCGCGAATGACATATGGCGTCCAGAGCCAATGATTACCGTTGGCCTTGGTCATTTGGCTTTCGGTGACGTCCAGTAGTCGCAGGCCTGAAGCCGGTTCCTTGAAGACACTCTCGAAAGTAGTTTCGGGCGGGCGCGCGGTCGTGCTGAACGCATCGACTTCGCCGCGCTTGATCGCCGAAATAACGTCGCCGTCCGTGATCGATGCGAACTCGAAGTCGCGATCGGTCTCAATACCAAGATCGGCGAGCAGCAGGCGATTGGCATCGGCCACGCCGGTCGAAGCGGAGCCGAGAAACACCTTGCGGTCTTTCAGCGTGGACAGATCGTCGATGGTGCCGGTGGCCACGTCATCTTCGCGCATCACAAGATGGAGGGCATCCCTCCAGAGCGTGGCGATCGCTTGAAAGCCGGTTTCGGGCGGTTCACCGGCAAAAGAGCCGACACCAAGCCTTACCGCATGGCCGGTTACTGATGGAAGAATGGCGAGCTGGGCGTCGTCCGCCTGAAGCATGCGCACATTACCGATCGCACCGGAACTCTCCAAGGGTTGGAGATCGATTTTGTCGTTCGGCAGAAGCTCGAACTTGACGAGGGATGAGAGGCCGACACTGGCTCGGTAGATGGGCGTGCCGCTCTGCCCACCTGCCAGCGTCAGATTTTCATCAGCGAGGGTCGGCCAGTTGACTATGAAGAAGAGCATGAGGACGCTTCTTACACTCAGCCATTTTGCGGCTCTCATCGACCGATCTCCCGGTAGGTTTCAGTTATGCCGCTCAGGCTCGGAGAAAGCTCCCGGATGCCAAAACGCATAAGTAGTTATTTGTTGATGCTAAATCAATCAAAGGGGAGCAGTTATCGCGAGGATTGGTTGACTGTCAACATCAACCATAAGAATTTGTTTGTTTCGAATTTTAATGGTTTTCAATTGAGTTTTCCTGCCCTGCGGCAGCAACTAAGTGCTCGTTTCAAAATTCGTCAGCCAATTGATCATTGTCGCCGATCAACGGTCGCTCTGGATCGAGACTGCATGCACCTGAAGAATAAGGTTAAGAAATCATCTCAGGGGTTTTTCTCAACGAGTTGTCCATATTGAAGTTTTCTTGTTTGCGGCGAAGACAGATAGCAGGAGACGGCAGTCATCGCTCGACACTTCGTGTGGTCTTCTTATCATCGCTGTGGCCTCAATGCCGCAGTAATAGGTAAAATTTTAGGCAAATGCGAATTTTTTGTGGCATGAATCCGCCATTCTTGTGTTCATACCAACGTAATCGCAGACTAAATTTCTGTCACTTCGGGGGTACAAATAATGCTCTTGCACATGGCGGTTCGTTCAGGTTGTCGCATCCGACATAGAGACTGGCCTCCCTTTCACTATGCACAGCTGCAGCCGACCGGGGACGGCCAATGGCGTCTTTGCAGGATGACTCCGCATAGCGACATGCCGCCGATCGAAGTCCGGTTCGACGCTCTCGGTGATGACGCCGATTGGAAGATTTTGGATATGCCGCCGGAGTGACCTGTCGGACTGAGAGCCCATGTTAGAAGTTTTCGAGCGGCTTCAAGCCCTCTTTCTCGCCCGATCTCTATTTCAAGGCGATGAAATCATTCGAAAATGTCTAACCCGGCCTCTAGAGGGCCTAGCTGTGTCTTTCGAGCGCATGCCGTTTGACTTGGGCACCGACAACTGATGGCTCGAGGCTCTTGGCCAGGGGCAGAGAAGCAGCATGGCAATGTGCTTTGCTATTGACTGAGGCGGTGATGGGCGCCGATGGCGACTTCCTCAAGGTCTATTGTCGGGGCCAATACCGAAGATGCGACGACTTGTAGATAAAGCAACGGGCAAAATGTGCATGCCTCACCCATGATTGCCGGATCCAAGAATCCCGGCTGGCTCTTGGCGCACCTCCATTTCGGCCTACCCTCAAATGATAATGAGAACAAAGGCGAGATGGTCAGTGGAGGCATTGTTGTATGATAGCGAGCCCTGCGCAAATCGCTCAGGCGTCCTGATTGGCATGGCCGCCTGCGCCTTGAGCGGTGGCCTGATGGGCTTTATTGCTGGGTTTCTGGTCGGCCTCTGGTTCTGAGGCGTCGACTCAGCTGAATCGACACGACCTCTTTTTTTGAAAAAATAGCGCAAAACCGAAATGTTGGTGCGCCATCGACCGAATATATTGGTGCGTCCATGCACCAGGACGCCTATCCCAGGATATCGGTCGAGCTTAACGTTTCGTTTACCTTGATCCGGCATACTTCGTCGATCCGTGCCTTTGATTCGGGACAGAGCGTCGATATGGCCACCGCATTCCCACGCTTTTCTTCGTTGAACGCCAATCATTTCCGCGATGTTCGCTTCACGCAGCGTATCGCGGCCCTTTGCGCTGAGCTCCAGGCATCGAAGGCACTGGTGGAACATCAATGCCTGTCGGCGATCGTGATGATTACGACGGTCGTCTACCTGCTTGCCAGGATCATCGATTCAGTTTGGGCATTGCCTTTCGTGCTGCCGGTCATCGCGATCGGGGCGGCCAGTCTGCAGCATGCTATCACCCTCTATCGGCACCATGTCCGGCGTGAGTTGCTGCCGGCCGTGTGCGAAGGGATCGGGCGGCTCCGACATACCGTCGGTGAAGCGCCGGACATTTCTTTGGGCCGCATGGTGCGTGCGGGGCTGCTTCCCCGGTTTCATGAAAGTGCAATCGATGATGCCGTCTTCGGAGACTATCGAAGTCACCGTTTCAGCCTGGCTATGGTCGACCTCTGGCAGGAGAGGGGACCCGTTCCCTTCGATCATGATGGTGGTGATCTCTTCCATGGTATCATCGTAGCCATTCGCTGGCCGGAGCGGCCGGACAACCTGCCCGCCGACGAACTTACGCCTCTCATCGATGGGGTACGACTGATCGGTTGTTCCTGGTTCGAAGGTTATCTGCTGCTCGTCATTCCCTGCCGGCAGAGCCCCTTTCGCCTTGGAGGTCTTTTTGCTCATCCGAATCAACTCGTCGCTGAGCTTTTCCGTGCCGCCGCCGTCGTGCAGATCCCGCACCGCCTGATCGATTTCCTCCGTGACGAACAAGAGCAGGTGATGTGACCACCTCATTTGGTTCCCGCCACATGAGAGAAAGGGACCTGGACTCTGGAGGGTAGCGGACCCAATCGGTGCTCTTTCGGGAGGCTGCGTTGTCGTCCAGGGGCTGGATGAAGACTCAGTTAGGAATGGTATCGGGATCATGCCGACAAAGGGGCGCATACCGTCGAATTTCCTAGAGCGTTTTTTAACCATATGGAATTGCGAGGGATTTCATTTTTGGCGATAGTCTGATTGAAGATATGGGCTGGTTGAGGAGGCCAGCCTGTCTGGCGAAATCTCTTTTGATGGATCTGCGAGAACGACTGCTATCGGCTGTAGAAGGTGGGATGTCGCGCCGGTCGGCGGCGAGGCTTTTCAGCTTAGCGCCTTCGGCCACGATCAAATGGGATAACCAAAAGCGACGTACCGGCAGCGTTGGACCACGCGCTTGAGGCGGAGACTATCGTTCCCATCACCTTGAACCCCACGGTGATGAGATCGTGTCCTTGGGTGATGACACTGACCTCTCGCTCGCCGCGTTGGTCGACTATGTCTGGCAAACCCATGGCCTGAAGGTGGCGCCCAGCACCATCCGGCGTCTGCTCGACCGTCACGACATGACCTACAAAAAACCGCACACGCCGCCGAACAGCAACGGCCTGATGTCCTGTGCGGACGGCAAGCCTGGTTCGAGGCCCAGATCGCCATCGGCGCGTTCAGGCTGGAGGGCATGACCGCGCCGATGATCCTCGACGGCGCGATGCACGGCGCGGCTTTCCTCGCCTATGTCGAACAGGTCCTGGCGCCAACGCTCTCAGCCGGCGATATCGTCATGATGGACAACCTGCCCGCACACAAGCCAATCGCCGTCCACCAGGCGATCGAGCGCACCGGGGCAGAGCTTCGCTTCCTGCCGCCCTACAGCCCAGACTTCAATCTGATCGAAATGGCCTTCTCCAAATTCAAAGCCTTCCTCAAAAAGACCGCAGCACGAACCGTTGATGATCTCTGGAACGCTATCGCCGAAGCCATCGAACTGTTCACGCCGACAGAATGCGAAAACTACTTTGCTGCTCATGCATATGACCGTCAATGATCGAAAAAAAACTCTGGTTTCCAAGGTGAAGTGCGACTAACGCCAAATCCATCCTGCTGGGATCCAGCCTAGATGTCGGCGCCGACCATAAGCTTGACGATTTCGTCGTGATCGGTGTCGTCGATCCGGCGTTCGCCGACGGCCCGGCCGCGGCGCAGCACCAGGATCCTGTCGGACACGGCGAAGATGTCCTGGAGATTGTGAGAGATGAAGATGACACCGACCTGCTGCGTCTTCAGGCGTTCGATCAGTTCACGCACTTTCCGTTGCTCCGGCACACCGAGTGCCGCCGTCGGCTCGTCCATGATCAGCACCTCGGCCTGCCAGTAGATCGCCCGACCGATTGCCACTGCTTGACGCTGACCGCCGGAAAGGGTGCGCACCGGTCGTGTCAGCTTGCCCGGCGGGATTTCAATCTCGAGCGTCTGCAGCACATCGTGCGCGGCAGCGCGCATCTGCCGCCGGTCGATCGCCGGCAGCAGGCCGAGAAACCGGCGGGCGGGCTCCCGACCTAGGAAGACATTGGCGCCGACGTCGAGATTGTCGGCGAGTGCCAGGTCCTGATAGATGGTCTCGATGCCGAGCCTGCGGGCTTCGCGTGGATTGGCCATCGAAACGGGCCCATCTTTATAGAAAACCTCGCCTTCGTCCGGCTGATGGACGCCCGAGATGCATTTGATCAGCGTCGATTTGCCCGCGCCGTTATCGCCGGCCAAGGCCAGCACCTCGCCGGCACCAAGATCGAAGCTCACTCCTTGCAACGCCTGCACGCCGCCAAAACGTTTGGATATGCCGCGAACCGATAGAATGGGAGGCAGCGGTTCGGCGCCTCGCCGATTAATCGACATCTTGGGCCTCGCCGCGCAGACGGCTCTGGGACTGATCGACCAGCACCGAGACGATGATCACCACGCCGACAGCGACGAACTGCCAGAAGGGTTCGACGTTCACGAATACCAGGCCGTATTGAATGACCGCGATGATCAGCGCACCGATCACTGTACCGATGATGGTGCCGGAACCGCCGAAAAGGCTTGCGCCGCCGATAACCACCGCCGCGATCGAATCCAGCAGCATCGGTTCGCCTGCCTGGGCGGCGCCCGCCGAAAACCGCGAGGTGTAGATCATGCCGGCGAGACCGGCGCAGCCGGCGGCGATCAGATAGATCATCATGGTGTGGCGTCGGACATTGATGCCAGAACGGATAGCCGCCATGCGGTTGCCACCTATGGCGTAGGTGTATTGGCCGAAGCGGGTCTGCGACAGCACGTAATGCAGCGCGATGACGGTCGCAATCGTTATAATGACCGGGATCGGTATGCCGAGGAGCTTGCCGTTACCCATCTCAAACAGCCAGGGATTGTTGACGGGCACCGTGGTGCCGCCTGCGGTCAAGAAGCCCGTGCCGCGCGCGACACCGTACATGCCGAGCGTGCCGATGAACGCCGGCACCCTGAGATGCGCGATCAGCCAGCCATTGATCAGCCCGGGGATCAGCGCAATCAGAAAGGCGGCACAGATGCCGATGCCAAGGGAAAGTCCGGGAGGCAGTCCTGCTGCCTCCTGCATGACACGCGCCATGATCACGGCGGCAAGACCCATGACGAATCCGACGGAAAGATCGATTCCGCCCGAGATGATCACAAAGGTCTGACCGAGCCCGAGAAGGAGTGGTGCCGCCGCGAACAAGGCGATGCTCTGGATGTTGAAGCCATTCAGGAGAAACGAGATGCCGTAAACCGCGCGCGCCCAGCTTTCGAAAAAGACCAAAAGCACCGCCAGAAACAGCCAGGGCCAGGCCACCGTCAGGAACCGCAGCAGCGGATGCTCATCCTCTGGCGCTGGTGCTGCCGGATCGTTGATTTCTGACTTTGCCATGGTTTCGTCGATCGTCACGTCAGGCCGCATCGGCCTGAAGCCCGGCATGATCCGGTGTCGGTTAAAAAACCGAGTGTTCTTCGTGGGGCTAAGGCCAGGCTGGCAACGAACGTCATCATCATACCTTAACTTCTTACCGCTATGCTGGCCTCGTTTCTCTTGTCCATGCGATCCCGGGAATCCGTGCTCGCCCATGTCTTCACTGCGGGTGGGCGGATTCCCAGGATCGCATGGACCAGGGCGTCAGTGTCGGTGAAAAAGCTTGAGGAAGGGTTAATGCCGGGAATGAAAACCCTTTGGCTCAAGTGACATGACAACGCTTCTTGGGACCTGCTGGTGCCGGTTCGCATTCCCTCGGCTTCGAAGAAGGTGTTTGACCTCGGAGTGACATCCCCGTGCCATGACGGCGTTCTCACTTGGAGATGACCAAACGGAGCAGCTGAAAAGGGTGAGCTGCGCCTGCCTCGCATTCCTGAACGCAGTGGCCGAATGGTCGAACAAGGAATGGAAGGAGCCCCATCTCCGAGCCGCCACAATGTTCCCGATGGGCGACCACCGACAGCGGCCGGCTCGACGTCGTTCCGTGCCCGAAGGGGCAGGGGAGGCGGTTCGCTCGCCTCGTCCTGCCTCATCGACATGGCTGTCATCAATCCGAGTAGACGAACTTCTGGATCGCTGGGTCATCGATGTTGGAGGCGTCCATCACCGTGAAACCTGTGCCGATGGCGATCGGTATGGATTGATCGGTCAGGGCACCATAAGCGGTCACCACGCCGTAATAACCGATCTCGGCCGGATGCTGGGCGATCGCCATGTCGATCAGCCCGGACTTGATGTCGTCGACGATGCGCTGCGGCGCGTCGAACGCCACCACCTTGATCTCGCCGGTCTTGCCGATCGCCTTCACGCCGTCGGCAGCACCGATCGCCGAGAACAGGTTCGCGCCGAATACGCCGACCAGATCCGGATTTCTCGCAACGACCGCTTGAAGCTGCGAGGCTGCCTTGTTGGCGTCATCGTCGTTGAACTGCGTCTCCAGCACTTCGATGCCAGGATAATCAGCCATCGCCGCGATGAACCCTTCTTCACGCTGGTCGGTGGTGGAGATCCCGGGCTTCACGTTGGAGACGTAGACCTTGCCGCTCTCACCGACCGCCTTGGCCAGCGCATGTCCCGCCATCTGGCCACCGAGCACATTGTCGGAGGCAATGTAGGAGAGTGGGAAATCACCTTCTCCTCGGCCGTCCTGATACTGGCCGTCATCGATGAAGGTATCGACCGTGATCACCTTGATTCCGGCGTCGATCGCCTGCTTCAGGGGGGCTATCAGCTGCTGCTTGTCGGTGGGTGCAATCAGGATTGCATCCGGCTGGCGGGCGATCACCGCATTCAGCACCGGGACCTGCACCGTCGGGTTGAAGTCAGGACCGCCCTGAAACAAGAGTTCGACGCCGAGCGCGTCGGCCGCATGCTCAGCACCTTTTCTCATGGTGATGTAGAATGCATCGGTGGTCAGGCCCGGGATGAGCGCGATGGTTTTCCTATCCTGAGCTCCGGCCTCTTGTCCCGGCGTCATGCCCAGCATGACGCCAAGCGCGAATGATCCGAGCAGCAGGCGTCGCGTGATTGTCATGAGTCAATCCTCCCCATTTTTTGATCCGCTGACGTCGCCAAAGGGGGCTAATCAGTCTGTTGTTTGAAGGTTGACGCTATCATCGGCTGAGCGGGATCACAAGATAAGCAAATCCGGAACCTCCTGCAGGCACCGGCTGGCGCCATCAGTCATCTCGAGCGCCGGATGCCGCCTTCAGTCAATCCGGGTGCCGGCCGGCATATTTTCCATCAGGATGTGCTCCATCTCGATGCCATCGGCGACCGGCCAGGTCGCGGGTTTCACCCGCCGATAACCGAGCGCCTCATAGAACCCCACGGCATTCAGACTTGCCCAAAGCATGAGGCGGGACCGTCCTGCCGCGTGGGCTGAACGCTCGACCGCCGTCATCAGATTGCGGCCGATGCCCAGCCGCGCATGGGCGGGGTCGACGAAGACATAGCGTGCCCAGGCGCAATCCGGCTCGCGGCTGTCCTTGGTCCAACCGGCGACGCCGATGAGGCTGTCATTCTTCACGGCTACAAAAAACGAGCCGCTTTTGAGCAGGGTGTGCCGGACCTGAACGCCTATCCGCGCCCAGGCCCGGCAGGCTTCCTCGCCATAGGCGGCGACGCCGAATGCCATGATCGAGCGTGTTTGGAGGTCAGCGATGGCATCAAGATCCCTGTGGCTCGCAGGGCGGATAACGAGTGTTCCAGCCAGATTGGACATCGGTGATCTCGCTCATGGCGATTATACGCTCGGCGGACCTCCGTCACCTTCCGCCAGGCTCTATTCGAACGCGACATCGCGAAATTCAAAAGGAGGCACGTCCTTTTTGTCCAGCTTACCTTTGACCTCGATGATCGCTGCACTCGTCGCCCGATTGGAGATGTTCTCGAACGTCAGACGGCCGCGCATCGGGACATCGGGTGGAAGGCTGGTCTGCACATATTTCGTCGATTCGCGTCCGCCGAAGTCGATCAATGTCGCGATGTAGGTGTTGCCCTGATTATCGATCAGTCTGGATGACTTTTTCCCTGAGCCGGCGTAGACATAAACCTCCTTGGTCGTCTCGGCTGTCTGGACCAGAAAATCGCAGCTCAAAACCCGGTTGTTGATGGCGCAGCTTTCAAGGACTAGGCCTGTGCCGTTGATTACTTCGCTCTTTTGAATATCATCTTCGATAGCCTCATTTAGCCGGGCATCGCTGTTGGCATCCATGACGCCGCGCATAAACTCGATGCGATCGCGCGTTGACATGGTGTCGTCCTCGTTCAACGCCTCGCAAAAAAACTACAGCTTGCTTTGCCACCGGATCAGACCATCCGGATCGTCGGCATCGGCGCCAAGCGCCCTTTGCGCATCGGCCACCCGATAATCGCCCTCGGCCTGAACAAGCCTGGAAAGCAGGCCGCCGACTTCGGCCTTGATCTCGGTCTCAGCCGATTGTTCCACCGGGGCGTCCGGGCGGAAGGGCGCACAATCGACGGCAAGGGCTGCAGCCGGCATGAGAAAGGCGAAAAAAGGCGATGCCAGTAGGGCAGCTCTCTGCATGATCAAATTCCAAATCAATGGTTGTCTATCGAGCGCTATCTGCCTTGGATTGCGCTGGAAATGCAACTGGAAGAACCGGCTGTACCTTTCGCCTTCAAGGAGAGCTGGTGGCCGTTGGTGCGGGAAGGTTGCGAAGGACCACTGTCATGCAAATACGTGCTGATCCGTCCTGTTCTTCTCGATCCATTCCCAGTCATAGTCGACGCCCAGGCCTGGCCCGGTCGGCACCGGAAAACAGCCATCGGCGCCGATGTCCTCGAGAAGATCACTATAGCCGCACGCATAGACCGGCGGCATGGCGTTCGGCATGCCGGGGCCGACCAGGGCCTGCTCGTACATGTGCGTGTTGCGGATCGCGGCGATGCAGTGTCGGTGCGCCGGGCTGGAGGCATGCATCTGCACATCGAGACCCATGGCCTCGCAAAGATGCGCGATCTTCATCGCGCCGGTGATGCCCATGTCATATTCCGGATCAGCATGGATCATGTCACAGCCGCCGGCCACCAGAAAACTCGCTTTTTGCTCCAGGCCGCGCACATGCTCGGTGATCAAAAGCGGTGTCTTCAGCTTTTCGCGCAGGCGCGCATGGGCGAACGCTGACACGCTGGCATCCCGATAGGGGTCCTCGTACCAGAAGAAACCGGCATCGTCGCAGGCGCGGCCAACTTCCAGCGCGTCCATATAGGTGCGAAGCTGGCAGGCCGGATCGAGCATCAGGCGAAACCGATCGCCTACGCGGTCACGAACCGCTTCGATGTTCTTGATTTCCCTGGTGACATCACCGTTCAGCCATCCATGAATCTTAAAGCCGACATAGCCAAGCTCTTTGCAGTACTGGGCAAAATCCGCGAAAGCGTCTGGCGTATCGAGGCCGCCTCGATCCTCCTGGCCGTGATAGGTGCTGGCATAGGCTGGCAGGCGCCAGCGAAATCCGCCTAGGAGTTTCGCGATCGGCGTTCCATATTTCTTGCCGGCGAGGTCCCAAAGCGCGATGTCGATCGGACCGTAGCCCATACGGTCGTAAGCTCGAAGTTCGCGCTTGAGGTCATCATAGATCACCTCCCGCTCCTCGGGATCGCGCCCGATCAGATGGGGGGCGAGCATCAGGCTCTGGCCAAGTGATGCCTGGGTGCCGACCCAATGGGTGACATAGGCGCCCTCCAGCCCATCATCGGTGCGGATACGTAGGGCATAGCGGGCGATCCTCGCCTTCGATCCTTTCACATATTGCACATTCCCAACCCCAGTCGCCCCATGGCTCGGGACGCCGAGATCGTTGACTTGGTAGGTGAAGGGGGTGATTTCGACGCGATCGATCTTGGTCATAATGCGATCTCCAGGCGTTTTTTATTTGTTGACTTGATAGGGCAGGGACGAAGGAACATCGTCGTCCACTGTGGGCCGGCAGCGGTTCTAGACCAGTACCGGCGCATCATCCCGCAGCAACCCCTCTGCCTTCAACTCTGCCCAGCAATCGGCCGGTATCTCGGTCTGAAAATACGACAGATTCTGCTCGACCTCGTCTGCGGAGACCGCGCCTGGAATGATCGCCGTGATGCTTGGGTGACCGAGTGGAAACTGCAGCGCTGCCGCCTGCAAAGGAACGTCGTAGCGGCCGCACACCGTCTGTATGCCGCGAACCTTCTCGAGAGTTTCCTTCGAGGCCGGTGCATAGTTGTATTTCGCACCCTCCACCGGGCCCGTGGCGAGAATGCCTGAGGCATAGGGGGAACCGATGATGATGCCTGTGCCGCTGGCATCGCAGCGCGGAAACGCCTCGTCCAGCGGTGCCTGGTCCACCAGCGTATAGGGCATGGCGACCAGGAAGAAATCGAGATCGAAGCGGTCGAGGAATTGGGTGATCATCTGGCCTTCGTTGATGCCGGCGCCAAAACCCTTGATGTCGTGTGACGACTTCAGCTCATCGAGGGCTTTGATCCCGCCGCCAGCCTCCAGTTGCCGAAAGCATCCCTCGATGCCGGCATCGTCACCATGATATTGGATGTCGATGTCGTGGATCACCAGGAGATCGACCCGCGTCAGGCCGAGACGCATGAGGCTGTCCTCATAGGAGCGCATCACACCGTCATAGGAATAGTCGAAGCGCAGCTGAAAGGGCAGGCCGCCCGCCCAGATGCTCGGCGGCGCATTGTCGGGATCATCAGGCCGGTTGTAGACCCGGCCGACCTTGGTCGAAATGGTGAACGCCCGCGACGGGCGCTGGCGCAGGAAGTGGCCGAGCCGATGCTCGGCGAGTGTGTTCCCATACCAGGGAGCCGTGTCGAAATAGCGAACACCGCCACAATACGCTGCATCGAAAGTCGCCTCGACCCGATCCTCCGAAAGATGCTCCCAAAGATTGCCCATGGGCGCACTGCCCATGCCGAAACAGGTCAGCTCAAGCCCGGTCTTGCCCAGCATTCTCGTCGTCGATGCATCCACGGCGTCTCTCCCTGGTCTCAAATGGTTCGAACGTAGTGCGTCCTATGCACTTGATCTATGCAGCCTGAGCGAAGGTGATGTCCATTCTCGCTTGCGCTGGTGTCCGGTAGCCGATGCTCGAGTGGCGTTGTCGGCGATTGTAGAAGATCTCGATGTACTCGAAGAGTGCGGCCCTGGCTTCACGCCGGGTGATGAGCCGGGTCCGATGCACGAGCTCGGTTTTGAGCGAGCTAAAGAAGCTTTCCATGGGAGTGTTGTCGAGACAATTGCCTTTGCGGCTCATGTCGTCCCTACAGGTCGGTATCCTATCTACCGCCATGGTCCCGGCTTCAGGGACCAACGTCACTATTCTCAGCTGTGGGGTGATGTTGCTATCGACTACGAACTCGGCAAGCTCGTTCAAGCAGTGCTCACCTGATCACACCGGTAGCTGGCAAGAAATCACCATATCATGATAAATTACGATCATATGGTGATTGTTTTTTCGATATTGGCGTTGTCGAGGAGAGAGGGGCAAAAGCTTTGGCGATATGTGCGCTTGGCTATCTGGGGGTTCGCTCCGGTCGGCTCGAAGATTGGGCCGATTTCGCCGAGAAACTTCTGGGCATGCAGAAGGTGGATCGCGGGCCGGGCGCTCTCAGCTTTCGGATGGATGATCGTAAGCAGCGCCTCGTCGTCTCAGGCGAGACGGACGCCGTCCCCGGTACAATAGACGGGACTGATGGTCTGGCGTTCATGGGTTGGGAGGTGGATCACAAGGATGATCTCCAGGCCTATGCCGCACGGCTGGACCGAGCGGGCGTCGCGGTGACGTTGGCGCCGTCGGCGCTGGCCGATCGGCGCTTTGTCGGCGAGATGATTTATTTCCATGATCCCGCCGGCAATCGCATCGAGCTGTTCGCCGATCCGATGATCGACAGCGAGCCCTTCAAGCCTGGCCGTCCCCATAGCGGGTTCAAGACCGGTCCCTGCGGCATGGGGCACGCCGTTCTGCATGTGAAGGATGCCAATTCCCTCGTCCCGTTCTATCGCGATCTCCTGGATTTCAAGCTCAGCGATTTCGGGCTGAAGCCGATCCCTCTCTATTTCTTCCATGTTAACGGACGGCACCACAGCTTCGCCCTGATCGGTTCCGGCAAAGCCGGGTTCCATCACTTCATGATCGAATTCGGAACGATGGATGATGTCGGCCAGTGCTATGATCTCGCCCAGCAGAAGGACGGCGCCATCGCCTATTCGCTCGGACGTCACACCAATGACTGGATGACCTCGTTCTACGCGCACACACCGTCCGGCTTCTTCGTCGAGAACGGCTGGGGCGGGCGGATCATCGATCCGAAGACCTGGGAACCCCATGAAACCGATACCGGGCCGAGCTTCTGGGGCCATGAGCGCTACTACCTGCCGGAAGAAGAGCGGGCGAAGTTCCGAGAGATGCGCCTCGATCTCGCAGCCCGCGGTCAGCAGGGCCCGCCGATCGTCGATTGTCCCTGGCTATACGGACAACTCGGCAAGACCTCCTGACGGTATGACCTGCAGTCCTGAGGACCCATCATGATCGCGCCTCAGCCGACGGATCATGACGTCGTCGTCATCGGGCTCGGGCCGACCGGCGCCACGCTCGCCAACCTCCTTGGGCTTTGCGGCCTGTCGGTGCTCGTTATGGAGCGCGCTGCGGAAATCTATCCGTTGCCGAGGGCCGTGCATTTCGACGACGAGGCCATGCGCGTCTTTCAGACCATCGGCATCGCGGACGCCGTTTTCGAGAAGACGACCGTCAACAAGGGCACACGCTTCGTCGATCCGGACGGAACGATCCTCCTCGACTGGCCACGTCCGCAGGAGCTTTCGGTTCATGGCTGGCATCCGAGCTACCGGTTTCATCAGCCGGAACTGGAGGAGGAACTGCGTCGGGCGCTGCAAGACTATGCGAGCATAGACGTCAAGCTCGGCCATGCTGCGGAACGCATCATGGACCACGGCGATCATGTCACCGTCAGCTACCGAGACCGGGAAACCGATGCGCGTCACCACGCGACCACGAAGTATGTCGTCGGCTGCGATGGCACCAGGTCCCTGGTACGCGAGGTCATGGGCACGGCGATGCATCAGCTCGGCTTCGAGCAGCGCTGGCTGGTGGTCGATCTCCTCTTGAAGCGGGAGAAGCCGGAACTCGGGAAATTCACGCTTCAATTCTGCGATCCGGTTCGTCCGGCCACCTATTGCTGCAATCCGGGCAATCGCCGGCGCTGGGAGTTTGCGCTCCTGGAAGGTGAAGACGACCAGGAGATGTCCAGGCCAGATACGGTCTGGCGGCTTTTGAGCCGATGGCTGTCCGAGGCAGAGGCCGATCTGGAGCGGCAGGCCATCTACAGCTTTCAATCCGCGGTCGCCAAGGCCTGGAGGCAGGGGCGTCTGCTGCTAGCCGGCGATGCCGCCCATCTGACGCCGCCCTTCATGGGGCAGGGCATGTGCGCCGGAATCCGGGACGCCGCCAATCTCGCCTGGAAGCTGGCGCTTTGCTGCAAGGACCATGCCGATGAGACGCTGCTCGATACTTATCAAAGCGAGCGGCATTCGAACGCCGCCAGCTATGTCGAAACCGCCGTCAATATGGGAAAGCTGGTCAATCGCATGGGCGCTGAATATGCGTCCAAGCTCGGTGACAGTTCGGGGAATGGCGCGGCCTTGATGCAAAGCCTCCAATTGAAGCTCGGCCCGGGCCTGGGCAATGTCGCCGATGAGACCAGGGGCGGGCTCTTTCCGCAGCCAAGGCTGAGCAGTGGTCAGTTGATGGACGATCTAATCGGCTATCAGCCCGTCCTGATCGTCGACGGCGAAATGGTCGACCGCCAGATCCCCGCGGACCTGCAGGTGGTCGCCACCGGTGACGAGCCGGCGCTCAAACCCATCCTTTCCGACATGGGAGCCACGGCAGTCCTGATCAGACCGGATCGCTATGTTCTCGGCAGTGCAAGGACTAGGGGCGCCCTGGATCGCTTGATCGACGATGCTTGGTCGTCCTTCCGGTGATCCAGGCGCCTCCTTGCCGGCTGATCAGGCGCTGATCACGTTGCTCCCGAAATACTGAAACTCCTGGTTCATGCCGGCGATACCGTCCGCAGCCAGCTTGAGCGTGGCGTTGTCGAGCTTGGTGAAGCTCTTTTGACTTTCCACCCATTCATCGGCAGGGGCGAGCGTGCTCAAGGTGAGTGTCGTCGCCTCGTTCAGATAGTGGGTGGGAATGACCATCTTGGGCTTCAGCCGCTCGACGATCGCGTTGCCCTGCTCATAGCTCAAAATATGCTCCGAGCCGTCGACGGGCAGGGTCAATACATCGATCCGGCCCAGCGCTTCCCAGACATTCTCCGGCGGATTATGCCGGTTGTCGCCCCAGATCAGGGTTCTGATCCCGCCGGTCTCGACCACATACATCACCATATCCATATGGCCGGGATTATCGGGCGGGCAGGCGTTCTGACCGAATTCCGCGAGCGCATTGGTCCACTGATACCAGCCGGGCGCCTCGCAGGCATGCTTGTCGGCGATGCCGGTGATGCTCACATCCGCAAAGCTCCAAGCGCCGATCATGCGATCGAGCACCATGGTCGCCTCGGGACGAAACAGCGCGTCGTGATCGAAATGTGCATGGGTCGACATGGCGACATCGACCACCACCTTCGGAAACTCGTTCGGATACCAAAGCCCCCAGGCGCCCGATGGGTCATTGCGCCAGGGGTCGAACATGATGCTCAGCCCACCCGGCGAGGTGATCCGAAACGCGCAATGCCCGAAATAATCAATCGTCACCTCCCCGGTGCTGGTGCTGGCAGCACCAGTTGGACTTTGCAGATCGAGGATGTGGTTGTTGTTACCGGGCTGCATCCAGGCGGCGGATTGGGCGGATGCCGTCTTCACGCCTGCGGCAAGACCCGCGGCAAGCGTACCCGCTCCGGCCGCTGCTCCGAGCAGCCCGCGCCTGCTGACGGATGGTTCATTGCTGTCGTTGTCGGATCGATCGGTCATGGCATGGCCTCCCCAGGTTTATTGTCTTTCAACAATAGCCCGTTTGCAGGGAAGGGGAAGGTAAAGGCACGGGCGAAACGTCGACGTTACATGTAGCCATCGCGAACCTGGCCGCCAGTCTCAGGCAAGTTCAGGCAGCGCCGCCCCGGCGCCTGAAGGGGTGGGCGGGGTAGGTGCCCAATGGTTCGACGGCGTGGGAGAAGAAGCGGAGTTCGTCCATGGCGTTCTTGACGCCGGTTTCCGAGGGGTGGCCCAGGATCTCGGCGTAGAACTGCGCCTGGTTGAACTCGGCGTCGACATAGCTCTCCAGCTTCAGCATGTTGACGCCGTTGGTCGCAAAGCCGCCAAGCGCCTTATAGAGGGCTGCGGGTACGCTTTGCACCTGGAAGAAGAAGCTCATGATGGTCGGCCGGTCGGGATCGAAACCGGGGTCCAGCGGTTCCGGCGCCAGGATCACGAAGCGTGTGGTGTTGTGATCAGCGTCTTCGATGTCGGACTTCAGGATCTCCAGGCCGTGGATCTTGGCGGCCAGCCTTGAGGCGATGGCCGCCTGGGACGGGTCTTTGACCGCAGCAACCTCGGCGGCGGCACCGGCCGTATCGGCGTGTACCCTTGCCGATACCGGCAAGTCCCTCAGGAGTTTCCGGCACTGGTTCAGGGCATGCACGTGTGAATGCACGATCTTGAGCTGATCGATCCGGGTTCCGGGCAGGGCCAGAAGATGGTGGTTAACCCGCTGGAAATGCTCGCCGGTGATGTGCAGTCCTGAGCGCGGCATCAAGTGGTGCACATCGGCGACGCGCCCGGCGACCGAATTGTCGATCGCGATCATCGCGCGCTCGGTTCGCCGCTCGCTGACCGCCGTGAAGGCCTCGTCGAAGGTCTCGGCCGGAACCGGTTCGAATTCCGGACAGGCTTGTTGACACGCCATATGCGAATAAGCGCCCGGCTGGCCTTGAAAGGCGATCTTCAGCGGCGTTTGTTCAGCATCGGAAATGGTGATCGTCTCCTTTTCGGAGGCGCCGGCGACCTGGTCCATGGAAAGAGGCTTCTTCTTCGAGGTTGTTTTCTGACTTTAAAGTACGACTAGCCTAGAATTCGTCGAGCTTCATTCAGTTGCTCGTGAGTATCGACACCCAGCGGAACGGTGTCAACGCGCGCTACGCCGATGCTCATGCCATGCTCCAGCGCGCGCAGTTGCTCCAGGCGCTCACGTCGCTCGAGTGGGCTCGGTGGCAGGGCCGCAAAGCGTTCCAGGGCAGCGCGTTGATAGGCGTAGATGCCGATGTGATGGTAGACGGGGCCAGGTCCCGCCGGCGCCGTCGCCCGCGTGAAATAGAGGGCGCGTCCAAGTCCTGTGTCGACCGGACCGCTGTTTGAAGTGAAGGCGATGATCGCCTTCACCACGCTCGGGTCGTCGCGCTCGGCGGGGTCGGTGGTGGCGACCGCAAGCGTGGCGATATCGGTGCCGAGGAGGTCGAGTGGGCGAAGCACGGCTTTCAAAAGGGAGGGATCGATGGTCGGCAGATCGCCCTGCAGGTTGACCACGCGCTGGTAGCGCCGGTCGGGGTCGATTTCGGCGAGTACCGCCGTGATCCGATCGCTGCCGGACGGCAGATCCGGGTCGGTCATGACAGCTTCGCCGCCATGCTCGGCGATGGCGTCGGCAATCGCCTGGTCGCCGGCGGCCACGGCCACCCGACCGATATCGGCCTCCAATGCCCGTTTCCAGACCTGGACGATCATCGGCAGACCGTTGATATCGGCAAGCGGTTTGTCAGGGAGGCGCGACGACGCAAGACGTGCTGGGATCAAAACGATGGTGTTCGCTGGATCGCGCGCGGTCACGGGAAGATCTCCTTTCGAACAATCATGTCGTCGATATCATGGCCGATACCGTCTGCGTCTGGGACAAACGGTCGCGATGATCGGTCGACAAAGAAAACAGGGCTTGCCCGCACCGTTAAAAATCTGTTTACCGTCACAAGCTATACTCAGTGTTTCAACCGCGTGGGCAGACGGCTTCGCTATGGCATCTTCGCTTGAGACCAACAAGATCCTCGCTGCAATTCTCACAGCCGGCATCTTTGCTTCCGGTGCGGGCGTGGTGTCGAGGAT
>JBPCVQ010000013.1:0-5110 GCA_051010395.1 Geminicoccaceae bacterium
TCTGCGGTAGTGCTCGCCGGAGCGAGAGCTGAAAGCCAATGACACGCGACGACAAGTCGTCCAAGTTCGACGATCTCGACAGCCGCATCAAGAAGCTGCGGCAGGATACCGGTCTTGCGAAGGACGATGAGCCTGAGCGGCCGGTCGGCCCGAGGGGTTACGGGGCCGGGGTTCAGATCGGGGTCGAAATGCTTGCCGGCATTCTCGTCGGCGGTTTCATCGGCTATTGGCTGGATCGCTGGCTGGATACATGGCCGATTTTCTTCATGGTCATGTTCTTTGCCGGCTCCGGTGCGGGCATGCTGAACGCGTTTCGGTATGTCAGCCGGATGAGCAAGAGTTCGAAGCCGCCCGAGGGCGATGGTTAAGTTTGGCCTGGTGGTTGGGCTGGGGATTAGGAGAGAGTTGCTGTGGCATCTGAAGAGACGGCAGCGCATGGTGAAGAGGCGGGGCCTGGTGGTGAGGCGATCGAGGGGCATGCCCCCGGCGAGGAGCACAGCCCGCTCGAGCAGTTCGAGATCCACCCGCTGGTCACCGACGGGCCGAACTTCACGCTGTTTGGCTTCGATCTGAGCTTCACCAATTCCTCGCTCTGGATGGTGATCACCGTCCTTTGCGTCTACACCCTGGTGATGATGGGCTCGCGCCATGGCAGCATGGTGCCGGGCCGGCTGCAGTCTCTGGTCGAGATGATCTACGACTTCATCGCCGACATGATCGAGAGCAATGCCGGGCGCGAGGGGCGGAAGTATTTTCCGTTCTTCTTCACGATGTTCACCTTCATCCTGGCCGGCAACATGCTCGGCATGATCCCGGGCAGCTTCACCTTTACCAGCCACATCATCGTCACCTTCACCATGGCGATTTTCGTGGTGGTCTCGGTGACCATCATCGCCTTCGCTAAGCATGGCTTGCATTTCTTCTCGTTCTTCGTGCCCAAGGGCGTGCCGGGTCCGGTGCTGCCGCTTCTGGTGCCGATCGAGGTGCTTTCCTACCTGATCCGGCCGATCAGCCTTTCCGTCCGACTGTTCGTGAACATGATGGCCGGGCATATCATGCTGAAGACGTTCGCGGGCTTCATCGTTGCGCTCAGCGGATTTTTCGTCCTGCCGGCGCTGGCCCCGCTCGCTTTGACGGTGGCGCTGTCCGGCCTGGAGCTCGCGATCGCCTTCCTTCAGGCCTATGTCTTCACGGTGCTGAGCTGCATCTATTTGCAGGAGGCCCTGCATCTGCACTGACCTCGACGATACGAACCCGGGCATACGGCGCCTGATGGCGCCTGGATGTCCGAAGCATCACCCAGAAATCTCTGTTTACCGACGATAGGAGCAAATCCATGGAAATCGCAGCAGCCCAGATGATCGGTGCCGGCCTCGCCGCCATCGCCCTTGCCGGCGTCGGCGTCGGCATCGGCAACGTCTTCGCCACCACCATCGCCACCATCGGCCGCAACCCGTCGATTCAGGACCGGGTTTCCGGCCTGATGTGGATCGGCTTTGCGCTCGTGGAAGCCATCGGCCTGTTCGCCCTCCTGATCGCTTTCATGGTGCTGTTCAGCTAGTCCGGCTATCTGATCGATCCATGCCTGCCCCGGTCGTCCCCGGATTGTTCCGGGCCGTCTTGAGGTGGGCATGGCGGTACCATCTTCCCGCCCGGGGACGGCCAGCCGTTATCGCTGACGTTTTCGGTTTACGTTTTGGAGGTGTCGATGCCCCAGCTTGAGGTTTCGACCTATATCAGCCAGATCTTCTGGCTGATCGTCTGTTTCGGCGTGCTCTACTATCTTCTGAGCAAGAAAGCGCTGCCGCGGGTCGCCGAGGTTCTGGAGGCGCGTGCCGATCGTGTGCGCTCGGATCTCGATGAAGCACAGCGTCTGCGCAAGGATGCGGAAGACGCCTTGAGCCGTCACGAGGCGGTCATGGCCGAAGCGCAAAGCAAGGCGCAGGCGCAGATTGCTGAAGTCCAGGCGAAGCTGCAGGCGGAGGCGGCTGCAGCGCAGGCCAAACTCGACGCCAAGCTCGCCAAGCAGATCGGCGAGGCCGAGATGCGTATCGCCAAGGCGAGGGAAGAGGCGCTGAAGGAACTGGATGACGCGGCGCTGATCACGGCGCAGGCGGCGACTGAGCGCCTCGCCGGCGTCAAGGTCACCAAGACCGACGCCAAGGCGGCGCTCGATGCGGTGCTGAAGGAGGCCGCCTGATGCTTGAATTTCTGTTGTTGCTGGCGCTGATCATCCTCGGGGTGGTCATCTGGAAGACCGGCATGCACAATATGATCCTGGGCGCACTGGATGGCCATGCCGACAAGGTGCGCAACGAGCTCGACGAGGCGAAGAAGCTGCGCGAGGAGGCCACGAGCCTGCTCGCGGAGCATCAGCAAAAGCTTGCCGGCGGAGAGAGCCAGGCGAAGAAGATCGCTGCGCAGGCCGAGGCCGAGGCCAAACGGCTGATGGAGCGCCATGAGGCCGACCTCAAGGCGAGCCTGAAGCGGCGCGAAGAGCAGGCGGTGGCCCGCATCGCGCAGGAAGAGGCGAAAGCGCTCCAGGAAGTGCGCAACCGCACCGCCGATCTTGCGATCCGCACCACGGGCAGGCTGCTCGCCGACAAGATGGCGGGCGCGCAGGGCAAATCGCTTCTTGATGACGCCATCGGGGAGGTCAGCCAGAAACTGGCCTGAAACGGGTCACGGGAGGCCCATGATCAAGCTCTATCAGTACCCGATGTCCTGGGGCATGAATGTCAGCCCATTCACGCTGAAGCTTGAGACTTGGCTGAGACTCTCGAATCTCGATTATCAGGTCATTGCGGTGCACAGTCCTCGCTCCGCGCCCAAGGGCAAGCTTCCTTTCATCGAAGACGACGACGGCACCAGGATCGCCGACAGCAGCCTGATCATCGACCATCTGAAGCGCACCCGGCAGATCGATCCCGACCACGAGCTGACCGAGCGCCAGCGCGCCGAGGCGATCAGCCTGCAGCGCTTGTTCGAAAACCACTTCTACTTCATTCAGAGCTACAGCCGCTGGATCGATCCGGTCGGCTGGGAGGCGGCGCGCCCGGCGTTTTTCGGCTTTTTGCCGCCGGGTATCCGAGAGCTCGCTGCCGCTCTCATTCGACGTCAGGTGAAGCGGGCGTTACATGAGGAGGGGCTGGGCCGGCACACGCAAAATGAGCTCTATGCGATGGGCCGTGCCGATCTGCGTGCGATCGCCGTGCTACTCGGCAGCCGCCCCTATTTCTTCGGCGACGGCCCGACGACGATTGATGCGATCGCCTACGGTTTTCTAGCCAATCTATTCTTCGTGCCAGTGGAAACCGAGCTCAAGCGGATCGGCCTGGAATACGACAATCTCCGCCTCTATTGCGAGCGCCTCGGTCAGGGGCTTGGGCTGATGGCCGCCGGGCCGGCCGCCGCTGGTGCTGGCTGACGGTTTCAATTGGCGACTGCGCATCCTCGGTAGTGAAAGGTCAGGGCTTTCGGGCCTTTGAGGAGATAGCCGCATTCCAGCGTCCGCATGGTAAGACCGGCTGCCGTCAGTAGCTGGTCTATCCGTCTGTTCGGGTGGCAGTTTCCGGCGAGGCGGCGCCAGAGCGGCGTCATTTGTTCCTGCCAGAGCTGTACGCCGGCATCACTGTCCGGTGCCTGGCCGTGTTCGATGAACAGCAAAGTGCCGTTCGGACGCAGCACTCGGCGGATCTCACCGAGTGCGCCGAGCGGATCGCCGACGCTGCAAAGTGTCCAGGTCATCACCACCTGATCGATCGAGCCGCTGGCAAGCGGCAGCGTTTCGGAACGGCCCTCCAGCAACCGGACGGGACAGCGGGACCAGACCGCCATCTTTTTTGCCTTGTCGAGGAGTGCTCTTGACGGATCGATGCCGATCACCTGCACGACGTCCCGGCCGTAAAAAGGGATATTCAGGCCCGAACCGATGCCGACTTCGAGCACGCGGCCGCGGGCTGCCGCGATCAGGGATGACCTGAGCGCGGCGAGCTGTTGCTGACGCATGGCGCCATGGATCAGCCGCGGCAGGATATGTTGCTGGTAGAAACCCATCGTCTCGCTCTGGTGCAATGAGCCGAGATTATGCGATCTCGCGGCACACGCGAAGGATGCTCGAGCAGCGCCAGCGCAAAAAAACAGAAATGCGCGTCACTTCCGTGACACGCATTTCCGCTTGAAGCCGTACCTAATCGGGCGGGTTTCAACGGGATGGCTCGTTCGCGATCCGAAAAAGGATCAGAGCCGGCCTTCGGACCGTTGCCGTCGGGGGGAGAGGAGGGGTGACGGGTCAGGCGGTCCGGAGGTTCTGTTGGTGACCGAGATCGATGACACGCCGCGCCGAAGCGACGCCGCCTGTGCGGTCGCCGTCGAAGGAGCGGGCGGCGACATCGACTGATCGCCAGATCACGATGAAAGTGAAAGGAATGATCATCAGGGCGAGAATGCTGACCAGTCCCGAACCGAGACCAGCAGTCACCGCAACCGAGGCGGCGACGAGGCAAAGGCCGATGGCGATAACGCCGGTGGCCAGCATTTTCATGGTTTCGCCGAACAAGCTGAATGTGGGCGAACGGCGGGCAAGCCAGCCCTGCAAGGACAACCAGATGGCGGCAACCGCAAAAACGGCGGCTCCTGCCAGGGACGCTCCGATAGCTGCTGACATCTCTTTTGACCTCCATCGATAGGGCCACAATCTGTGGCTTCGTCACATCAGCCTGGCGCTCTGTCTCTGTCAGATTGAATTCAGCCGAAGTGATAATCGGAGTTTATAAACGTGGGAGGTGTTTTGATAAGAGCATTTCATCAACATATTCACAAAATGCCTCATGCATGTGATTTTTATATCACACAAAATGCAGCCAAAGTGCAACAAAATCCTATAAGTTGTATTGTTTTCATTAATATATATCAAAAAAGCATCAAACCCAACCGCCATCACAAATATAGGTTTGGTTAGTCATGGAATTGCTGTCTTCTGAAGCGAGAAATAGTGTCAGTCTTGCCACATCGGCTGGCTGGAGTTTTCGCTTCAGGCATTGGCGCCGCATCAATTCCTGTTCGCCTTCAGGTGTGAGCCAGAGCTTTATTTGGCGTTCGGTCATGATCC
>JBPCVQ010000014.1:0-7099 GCA_051010395.1 Geminicoccaceae bacterium
ATTGGAGCATACCAGACACAGATCACCAACCAACGCCTTCGTCCATATCCTCTCTTGCCTCGCAGCCTACATGCTCGGCAAAACAAAGGTCAAAATGAACAAAATCGCTTATCCATAACTCGGGTTACCCACAAAGCCTACCTGCATGCGGTCAGCCAGCTCGCCCAACACTACAACCGACGTCCCGATCAGCTGTCCACGCGAGAGGTGCAGCGTTTCCTGGTGCACCTTCATGAAGAGCGCGGCCTGGCTTGGAGTAGCTGCAACATCTACGCCCAGGCCCTTCGCTTTTTTTATCGGATCACGCTCGGCCGGGCTGCGGTCGACTTCTACATTCCCTGCGCCAAGCAGGAGCAGCGGCTGCCGGAGATCCTGAGGGCCGCCTTCGGCTGGTCACGGTGCTCAAACCGTCGAGCCAGCCCTGGCCGACCGGACCACCGTGACCATGCAGTGCTCCAACGTCGATATCTGCTGGGCTGATGATGTCGCCACGATGAGGCGGCAACAATGCCACTTGGCCATAAACGGCAAAACCGATGCCGAACACCGACTGATACGACCCATCGTGCTACGCCCGACTAATGCGCGATCCCAAAATGTCGCTCCAAAGTCGAAAACCGCGTCAAGACGTTCGTCGAGCCGACGACAGGCAGTCTTCTAATCTCGCCCGATCGGGCCTGGCAAAACCATTCAATCCCCATGGGCGTCGCCGGAGAAAGCGACTTCGCCCAATAGCCTAATGCACTGCAGGCAGCACATTAGGCCCTAGCCGACACTATCAGATTGCTATTTCTTGAGCCCTTCTCGGGCGAGAGATGATCTGATGACACTTTCGAATGCCATGCACATGTGATCCAGACTGAAGTCGCGGGCTCTTTCTCTGGCCCGTCGACCAAAATCACGTCTTTTGGCAGCGCTGTTCCCAAGTCCCTCTAAGGTCGAGACCCATTGATCAGGATTGGTTATTGAGATCAAAAACCCAGCTTCTTTGTCCCCATCTGTAAGGGTCTCACGATGGCTAGGGATATCATTCGTCACGACGGGCCTGCCAGCAGACATTGCTTCGAGGAGCGCATTGCTTTGGCCTTCAAAGAGCGACGGCAAGGCAAAAATATCAGCCGCACTCAGAAGCATCTTGGTCTCAGGCTGGCCCAGGGCGCCAAGAAAGACAACACGATTGGCAACGCCCATTCTCTCGGCCTCGGTCCGGAGCCGAGGCAGCTCCGGGCCAGCCCCTGCAAGGAAAAGCCTAAAATTCTTTAACGCGCCCAATATTTGTACTAGTAATACGAGATTCTTTTGCCTCGTTAGTCGGCCAATCGAAACAAGGGCAATCTCATCATCTCGCATATTGAAGTGAGAGCGGGCCTCACCCCTGTTCTCCTGGTCGAATAACATAGGATCAACACCGTTATGAATGATCTGCGTTCGGCGTCGATAGGCCCGAGGATACCCGGACACTGAAGATTGGACATCACTCGAATTGACGACAATACGCGTATAGCTCCCACACGTTCCAAAATACCAATCAAGCAATTGCATTGGCCAACTGTATGTCTGAACGGGATTACGCTGCGAAGCTATCCGTACCGGGACACGCTGCAACCATCCGATAGTCTGAGTTATGACATTGGCCGAAGGTAAAAATGAAATGACCGCGGTTGGGCGCTCTTTTGACAGCATTCGCCCCAATTTCACGGCAATCAGGCCATAGTCAAACGTGCTTGGAGCCTCCTTTTCGAGAACAAACCGGCTCGGCAGGCCAGGATCGAAAAACGGCCCGCGTTTGTAAAGGTACCAAAGTGTAACCTTATGGCCGCGATCAACTAGGGCACGACAGAGCCGGGTCAATGCCTCTTGGGCCCCACCTCGATCATTGTGCGTTATCACCGCCACAATCTTAAGCGATTCCGCAACCGAAACCCCTTGATGTAGCCCTTCAGCCAACGTGTGCACACCCTGGCACCTCATGTCTAATGCACCCTTGCGTTGAAAAGAGAGTCTTCATCTAGCGGATTCGGTATAATCCCACAGGTTGAGCATTCCAACACAAAAGATCCAATTGCGTGCTTCTAATTGCTCCGGAGCTCCACAAACAGGCTCCAAATACGGATAGGTTCTGCTGTCCAGTCTCCTGTGGGAACGCGCTCGTCAGCTTTTCCTCAATGCGCTTCTTGGCTGGCATCGCGCACGCGAAGTCAGCGTCTCAAGACGATATCCCGTATCGGCTTGATCACGGCGACAGCCATGGTCGCACGGTTGGCAATGCGTCATAGTTTCGCTCTCCAAGGCAGTTTGCCGCCTGGCTCGGCTTGGTGCCGACCCAACGATCGTCAGGTGGCAAGAACCTAATGGGGAGGATCTCGAAATGAGGTGGTGGCTACCTTCAACGGCTGCTTGTGCATGGTGCCCGAGCGGTCATGCGTTGGGGCCGTCGCCAGCCAGAGAGGCATTCGAGCTGGATGGAAAGCCTGCTCGCGGGACAGCAGCCCACCAATGTCGTTATGGTGGCGATGGCAAATAAGCTGGCAAGGATCGTCTTTGCCTTGCTCAGTGATCCGAGGCGTACAAACCAAGGTCTCTGCAATCGGCTTGATGCGGTGAAGCGAGGTCAAACGAAATTGCGAGGGCAATAGAGAAGTAATGGCAAACAGGGGAGTGTCCATAGACGACAGTCCCATATCAACCTGTGCAAACATCCATCTAACTGATCACGATCATCGACGCCTTGCTGGCTCTTGCCTCCCAGCGACAAACCAATCCCTCAATGCCGTCTTCATTAAATCGTCGACACCATTTACTCACCGCCGACACCGAAATATCTAATGAACTAGCGACTTCTGCCAATTTCTTTCCATCAAGAACATCTGCCACGGCCATAAGCCGCCGAGATGTACGATGGGGAGCAATCCTGGCAGCTCTACGGACTTCGGCTCTAGAGATGTCTTTACGCATGACAACTACCGTCCGAGCTCGCTTCCGATCAGTTGACAGCAGGCCCGCAATACCTCCTGCATTGAATCTCTTGATCCAACCTGTGAGAGTCGATGGCGTTACACGAGCGTCGCGGGCAACCTCAACACAAGGTACGTTTTTAAGCAGCCGCGAAATCGCTACGAGTCGCCTAGAAGCCAGGCGGTCAACGCCCTTGGCTGCCGACACCAAGGCCTCGTAGCCAATGCCATGCTGGTTATCCAGATGGCATCTTCGACCTCTTCGGGGGCTCTGAACGAATCCCTTCATACCACGATCGTTGAGGCAACGGATCCAATAGTAGATCATCGATGTCGAGACGCTATATCGCATCGAAACTTTGGCACACCTCTCGCCGTCTATAATATCGGCCATCGCTAGAAGCCTAATCGCAATGTGACTTTGTCTGTTCTTGCCAGCTTCGAAACGAAGCTGCGCTGCAGAGATTTGCGTGCAACTCAGAGAATGGAATTGTCGTTTCGGTTTCATATCTATCTTTAACCTGATCGTCTGACCCCATTGGACTCTCGCCGTAGAGTGATCAGGCTTGGCTAAAAAATCAATCTATAATAGTATACCGCTTCCGTAGTGTTGCGTTTGTGGCGATTTGCGCTGCCGGGTTAGTCGCTTCGGGCATGAACCCTGTCGTTTCAGCCACGGCTGCTCCTCTATTTATCAGCATGTAACGATGGACCTGCTTCGATCATCCAAAATCTCGGCAGCAAGAATCGGCCCTTGCATTAGAGATCCTGATGCAACCTCCCCCGAACGAAGCGAGCGAATGAACAAAAACTATTAGATTGCGTTTCTTGCTCTATTATACTATTTATGGTTGTAATCGCTATTGGAACGAGACGCCGCCATGTACAACATTGGAAACCTATTGTGCAGACAGGAACGAACCAGCAGGCCTGCCTGAACCAAGAAAGCCTGCCATTGGAAAATCACTTTAAGAGTCCTCACCAAGCGTCAGCAAATGTACAGCTCACGCTCAGCGATATAGCAGTTGAAAACACCCCTTCTCTTGAGTTCGATGGCGAAGACAGAGGGGCCTCAATCACAAAAGTCTTCATGTTCTTCATCTATGGGGTAGCTTGCGGCTCAGCCTGGACCTTACCCCTCGTTTGGTTGTTTCTATAGACCGTTGATGACCTACGAGGTGAAATGCCCTTGGCTCTACCAAACTTGGACCGCAGTGGCTTAGCGAAGGAGGTCTCTATTGCGTTGAGCCATAAGTATGAGGTTGGGGGAATGAATGACAAAGCACCGATAACGCGTCATCTAACCCAGGACTTTTGTGTGATTGTGGATTGCACACTTTTCGAGAAGAGCTTGGACAATCCTGCTGACCGACACCCTCGCTTCAACGGTGTTGAGGAGCACTAATTCAACTTCTAATTGTGATGCCGCTTCTTGTATTGCCCTATAACCCAATCTGCCATTGGCCCGCCCAACCGATCAAACCACTCTTTATAAGACGACAGAGGATACTTGTTTGTCGAACATCGATCGGCTGGTCCTGCTCAGTTCTTCCCGTTGGCTATACCGGCCAGGGCTCTTCATTCTTTTAATAATTTTGGCCGCTCCTCTAACGATCGACGTTGTGCCGCCGCTTCTAGACTATCCAATCCATCTTGCCCGCTCGTACATAACATTAGAATATCCAAATGATCCATTATTGCGTGAAATATTTACTATTGATTGGCGGCCGATACCAAATCTTGCAAGCGATATTATATTATTTTTTCTGGGTCGCTTTTTTGAAATCGAGACAGCTGGTCGCCTGTTAATTGGTTTTTGCATTTCGTTGACATTCCTGAGTGTCATTTTTCTCCATCGTGTTAATTTCGGCTATTGGGGCTGGTGGCCACTATTGGCGGTCATTCCTGCCTATCACGGAGCATTAACAGCCGGCTTTATAAACTATTCAATTGGAATCGCTCTGATTCCCGCGTTTCTAGCCATAGCAAAATTGCTCAATCAACAAAAATTGATTTGTAGGATTATTGCGCACTCTATCTTCGCCCTTATTTTATTTTTTTGCCATGTAATAAGCGTTGGACTATTTGGAATATTTCTTCTTAGCTATGAATGTTGGAATATTATAAAGAATAAACTTATATCACCCAGGACACTTACATATGGAGCACTCACTCTAATATTGCCATTCATATGGCCAGCCATATTGTACATTAAGTATTCTCTATCAAAAATTATTGAGCGGGAAACCCCCACCATTATTGGTATCTGGGATTTTGACGCGAGGCTACGCGGAGTCCTAATGCCATTTATTAGTGGCAACTATTTATTGGATTTTATTGCATTCTTTTTATTTATATCTATTTTTGGTTATTTAATTTACTATAAATCTCTTGCTTTTTGTCATGATTATTCTATTGGAACAATCATAGTGTTTATGCTATTTCTTGTTGTTCCTGGCCATATGCTTGATGCTGCATTCATTTCAGACCGCTTGCCGATAGCCATTGTTCTCGTGGGAATAGCCTCGACGAATCCACAGAGAATCAAAAAAGAGCATGCCGCTTTCTTCGCTGCGTTGGTGCTGTCCGTGACGATGACGCGTGCTTCAAGCATGACGATGAGCTGGATGGAAAGTAGTCGATATTATCTCCGCCTGAATGAGGCTGTCGAAATTATTGAACGGGGTGCATCGGTCATGATCCTTTCGCCTATGACAGAGCTTAGAGATATGGGTTTGGGCTTTTGGCACGGAATCCGAATGAACAGCCCAAATTGGCACTTTTCACTCCTCAACATTCCGGCACTCCATTCTTATGCTGTGATCCCTTTGACAAAGCAGGCCGTTTTTTCTCAGCTTCATTTTGTTTGGGCCGACAAACAAATCCTCTCGCTTAAGGAACCCTATAGCACTCTGAACTATGGAGATGGTGGGGATTCAACCTGGGACCCCACGATCATCCTTAAACAAAGCCATAAAGATGGACTGGCAATGTCGAATCGAGAACGATTCGACTATTTCCTGGTCGTCTACGCTGACCGATTGTCACGCAAGCTTCGCCGCGAGATCGAAAGCCAATCCCCGATCTATGTGGATGAGGAGTTTATCCTCTTAAGGGCCCCCGCCCCTACTCCCCGATAATTGGTGCATACCTCTCTTACCACCACGGCAAGTTGAAGGTAACTATCCGGCGTAGGCCACATTCGCCCCCGTGTTATCTGGTGCTGACTGCCCTTATGACTAGACATACGGATAGTGCGCATCAAGTTTATCGTCTGGAAGTGGCCGACACCGGCCGTCGGCGGCGTTGGAGCTTTGAGGAGAAGCTTCGGATTGTCGAAGAGAGCCATCAAGGCCATCGGCAGGTTTCGGCGACGGCTCGCCAGCATGAAATTTCGGCCTCCTTTGCTGTCAATGCGCCCCTCAAACGGACCTCTTAAGGGGGCATTGACGTCTGTCGCTTATCCCTTTTGATCAGCATGCTCAAGATGTAGAATTCTGCATCATGTTTGAAGGATGCCGAGATGATCGATTACCCGACTTCACTGCGCGAGTTTGACGCCAGTTTTCCTGACGACGAATCTTGTGCCTGTTGGCTTTCGGCGAAGCGTTGGCCAGACGGTTTTCGCTGTCCGACCTGCGGTCACAGCAAGGGTTTCGAACTCGAGCGTGGCGTGCTGACTTATCAGTGTGCTGGGTGTCGCAAGCAGACCTCGGTGACTGCCGGCACGGTGCTGCACGGCAGTCATCTGCCATTGAAAGTCTGGTTTTTGGCGGCTTGGCTGGTGGCCACCCACAGGAACGGCATTTCGGCCCGCCAGCTTTGGCTGCAGCTCGGTCTTGGTTCCTACAAGACCGCCTGGCTGCTGCTGCAGAAGTTGCGCCGCGCCATGATCGCCCCGGACCGGTCGCCGCTGTCCGGCTTAGTGGAGGTGGACGAGACCAGCATGCCCTTTCGCACCAAGGACACGCCCATCAACCCGAAACCCGGCCGCTCGCATGAACGCAAGATGATGATCGCGGGTGCTGTCGAGATCCATGATAAGGCGCCTGGCCGCCTCCGGCTCAAGGTTATCGGTGACTATTCAGCCAAGACGCTCGGCGCTTTCGTCCACACTAACCTTGTACCAGGCAGCACAGCGATCA
>JBPCVQ010000015.1:0-3752 GCA_051010395.1 Geminicoccaceae bacterium
CGTCTGGACACTCGCGCAAATGCGATCGGCCCTGGTCTGGCCGTCCCGTCATACCGGGCTTGGGCGCCTTGAGGAGGCGAACGATCTTCGCCATCAGCCGCTTCGCTCCCTTGATGATCAGCTCTCAAGCGGTCATGACGACCCGTTGACCCGATCGCTCTGGAAGCGACATCGTGAGCGCCTGACCGGCATGATCAGCAGGCTCAAGGTGGGGCTGCCCAAATCGGATCTGCCCAGGCTCGATCGCTGGGCATTCAGGATTGGACTGGCGCTCGTTCTCATCGTCGCCCTGGTGGAAGCCGGCAATATGGCGCCAAAGCGCCTCGCCCAGGCTTTCAGCCTGCAACGTTCGGATGGTCTCGCTGATGAAGCCGTCCAGCTCACGGTCTGGATCACGCCACCTGAATACACAGGGCTGCCGGCCGAAGCGCTTGAGCAGCGCGAAGCACCCCTCGAAGAAGGCCTGATCGATACCACGCCTTCGGTAAGCTTCCCCGCTGGCAGTGAGGTGCTCGCTCAGCTGCATCACATCGACGGCCTTGTCGAGCGCTTTGCGCTCAGCCTCTCCGAGAACGCGGAGCCGTTCACCGCTGTCGGCGGTGAAAGCGCCGAGGCCAGGGCTACCCTCGACCAGTCCGGCGAACTCAGGGTTGGCAGTCAAAGCGACGTGCTCGGGGTATGGCAGGTCGAGGTGATCGAGGACGTGCCGCCGATCATCACCTTTTCAGCGGATCCGGCGGTGACCCAGCGTCAGGTGATGCGCTTCGCGTTCGAAGCCGAGGATGACTATGGCGTCGCCAGCATCGCCCTGCATATAGGCCGTCCCGGTCGGCCGGATCATGCCGAGCGGATCGAGCTGATCCAACCGGCTGAAGGCGCTGTCGAATTGGATGATGCCGCCTATCTCGATCTGACCCCGCATCCCTGGTCCGGCCTGCCGGTCGAGGTTAAGCTTGAAGCGGTGGACGGTCTGGAGCAGACAGGTTTCAGCGACGTTCTCGAGCTTACCTTGCCCACCCGCAACTTCAATCATCCGGTGGCACGCGCGATCGTCGAGCAGCGGCGTCTGCTGGCGGATCAGTCGGATCAGCGCGAAAAGGTCGCGGCCGCGATGAACGGGCTCAGCCATGTGCCCGAGCGCTTTCAAAACGATACGGCGGTGTTCATGGCGCTGCGCTCCATGGCCACGCGGTTGATGTTCGGCGAAGACGAGGCGTCGATCGATGAAGTGTTGGAGCTGATGTGGAAAACAGCGCTTCATCTTGAGGACGGCAGCCTGTCCCTGACCGGGCGCGAATTGCGCGAGTTGCAGGAAGCCTTGCGCGATGCGCTTGCCAATGACGCCAGCGACGAGGAGCTGGAGCGGCTGATGGACCAGCTTCGGGAAGCGCTCAATGCCTATCTCGACGCGCTGGCGCAGCAGCAGATGCAGATGTCCGATCAGCCGCTTGAGCCCATGGACAGCGATGCCATGACGATCGAACGTCAGGATCTGGAGCAGATGCTGGACAGCATGCGCGACATGATCGAAACGGGCGCTCGCGAGGCAGCGCAGGAGATGCTCGCCCAGATGCAGGAGATGCTGGAAAACCTGCAGATGGGGCAGCAAAACAGCCAGATGCAGCAGGGGCAGCAGATGCTGGACCAGCTGCAGAATATGATCCAGCGTCAGCAGGAACTGCTCGATGAGACCTTCGGCCTGTCACGCGAACAGGGCCAGCAAGGGCAGATGGATCGTCCGGGCCAGGAAGGACAGCAGGGACAGCAGCAAAGTCAGCAGGGACAACAGGGCCAGATGGGCTCCGGAATGCAGCAGCAGGGGCAGGGCGGTCAGGGGCAAACCGGCCTTGCCGGCCAGCAGGAGGCGTTGCGCCGAGCCCTTGGCGAACTGATGCAGTCGCTCGGCGGGAGCGGTGTGCCGATCCCGCGGGCGATGGGCGAGGCCGAGCTCTCGATGCGCGATGCGCGTGATGCGCTGTCCGGCGGCCAGGCGGGGCAGGCGCTCGATCCGCAGACCAACGCGCTGGATCAGCTGCGTCAGGGCGGTCAGGCGATGATGCAGGAAATGCAGCAGATGCTGGGGCAAAACCCAGGCCCCGGACAGCAGGGTGAGCAGGGGCAGCAGTTCGGCCAGAGCCCGACCGATCGTGATCCGCTCGGCCGCTCCATGTTCAACCGAGGCGATGCGGACATGTTCGGCCCGGAGGTCCCTGATGATCTGGACCTAGGCAAGGCGCGTTCCATCATGGAAGAGCTGCATCGCCGCGCCAGCCAGCGCAACCGTCCAGCCGAAGAGCTCGACTATCTGGAACGCCTCCTCCGCCGCTTCTGACACCAGGGGCGTCGACCTTGACTTGCCTGAGTTTTGGGCGGGCTTTTGATGTTTTCCATCTCGGACGAACCGTCACCAAATATCGATGAGCGGCCTGATGGGTGTACGGTCGACTGTCTTATTCTGCATTACACTGGCATGAAGACTGCGGAGGAGGCGCTCGGACGGCTATGTGATCCTGCTGCTAAAGTCAGTGCTCATTACTTCATCGACGAGGATGGCGGAATCGTCCGCCTCGTGGACGAGAGTATGCGGGCCTGGCATGCGGGGGTGAGCTGCTGGCAGGGGCGGGAGCGGTTGAACGACTGCTCGATCGGCATCGAGATTGTCAATCCCGGTCATGAATGGGGCTACCGGCCCTTCACCGAGGCGCAGTATCTGGCGTTGGAATGGCTCTGCCCGGCGGTGATGGCAAGGTGGTCGATCCCGCCGTCGCGGGTTCTGGCCCATAGCGATGTTGCTCCTGATCGCAAGGAAGATCCAGGCGAGCTGTTCGATTGGCGGCGGCTGGCGGCCTCTGGCATCGGCGCCTGGCCGAATGAAGGCCAGGGGGCGCCACGGTCGGAAGCCAAGGCCATTGAGCAGCTCCATACGATCGGCTACAGCCTCCCCGATCCTGGCGACGACAAGTCGACCGTCCGCCGGCTGGCGGCTTTTCAGAGGCGGTATCGGCCGGAGCTTGTGGATGGCGAGCTGGATCGGCAGACGCTTGCTCGCCTTGACGGGGTGCTGGCCATTCAAGCTTTGATTTGAGCGGATAGGATCATAAATTATGGCGATACCGGTGATCGAAACGGATCGGTTGCGACTGCGTGGATGGGAAGAACGGGACTTTCCCGCCTATGCGGCCTTGAGGGCCGATGCTGACGCCCAAGCTTATGTCGGCCCTGTTATGACGCGGTCGCAGGCTTGGGGTCGATTCTGTCTCGATCTCGGGTTCTGGGCGCTGCGTGGCTATGGCATTTTCGCGATTGCCGACAAGGCAAGTGACGAAGCGCTCGGCTATACGGGAATCTGGTTTCCTCTGTATTTCGACGAACCGGAGTTGTCCTGGTCCCTGTTTCCGGGTTGGACGGGACGGGGCTACGCAACAGAAGCGGCCTCTGCGGCGCGCGGTTGGGCCTATGAGACTCTCGATTTGCCGCCGCTAATGAGCCTCATTGTGCCGGACAACCTCGCTTCGAAGGCCGTGGCGAAGCGTCTTGGTGCCGTGTTCGAGAAAGAGACAATGCTGGATGGCGAGCCCCGGCATCTTTACCGACATCCAAAGTTGCCAAAAAGCACCCCTTGAACCCTGGCTCGAAAAAAACGACATTCGCCTGGATCAGGTGGCCGGATGGCCGCTTCCGAGCTTGTCTCGGGGGAGGAAAGTCCGGGCTCCATGGAAACACGGTGCCGGGTAACGCCCGGCGAGGGTGAC
>JBPCVQ010000016.1:0-16134 GCA_051010395.1 Geminicoccaceae bacterium
CGGCGGCCCGCTGGCGTTGGTCCAATCCGGCGACATGATCGCTCTCGATACCGAGCGGCGCACGCTCGACCATGAGATCACCGAGGCCGAACGCGAACACCGTCGCACGGCCTGGGCGCCGCCGGCACCGGCCTATGATCGCGGTTATGGGCGCCTTTTTCTCGACGCGGTGCTGCAGGCCGATCAGGGAGCCGACTTTGACTTCCTGGTCGGCGCCAGCGGAACACCGGTTTCCAAACCTTCGTTTTGAAGCGAGGTAGAATGTCCGAAACCACCACCACCACTGCACCCGGCAACGCTCACCCCTTTCCTGCCGACTGGGAGCTACTCTACACGTCCGTCCTGTCTGACGCGCTCGACGCAGCCGGAATCATGACACAGGCAATGTCGCCGCGTATCCGCCCCATCGACGATACGCTCAAAATGTGCGGCCGGGCCCGCACCGGCATGTACACCGAAGTTGACAGCGTGGCGGAGGGTGAAAATCCCTACGAGCTTGAAATCGACATCGTCGACGATCTCAAGCCCGGTGATATCGCCGTGTTCGGATGCGGCGGTTCGAACCGGATCGCACCATGGGGCTCGCTGCTGAGCACGGCCTGTCGAGCACGCGGTGCTGTTGGCTGTGTGACGGACGGATTTGTTCGCGATGTGGTCCAGATCCGCGCCATGGGTCTCTCGGTTTTTCATGGCGGCATCGCACCGCTCGATTCCAAGGGACGTGGTCACGTCACCGCAATCGACGTTCCCATCATCTGTGACGGCGTGAAGGTTTCGCCTGGCGATCTGGTGTTCGGTGACGCCGATGGCGTGGTCGTCGTCCCGCGCTCGATCGAAGCCGAGGTGCTGCGCATCGCGTTCGACAAGATCAACGGCGAGGACCATTCGCAGAAGGAATTGGAGGAGGGGTCTTACCTTCGCGACGTGTACGCCAAATACGGCGTTTTGTAGTGGTCGAGAAGTCCGACCCCGCACTCAGCCGGGCCGGGCTTGCCATGCCTGCGCGCATCAGCGCCGTGGGAAGCGTGCTGGAGCGGCTGACCAAAACCGAAGGTGTTGCCATTACCCTGGTTCTGCTGCTGCTGATCGCCCTCTTCATGGTCACAGCACCCCGGGCCTTTACCGGTTACCGGGTCTATATGAGCTTCATGGCGACCGTGCCGCCGCCACTGATCATTGCCTTGGGGTTGACCCTGCTGGCGACCGCCGGCGAAATGGATCTTTCATTTCCCTCCGTCGTCGCCTTCGCCTCTTACGTGTTCTCAGCACTTTATCAGAACTATGAGCTGACCTGGCTTGCGCTGCTTGCCGCCCTCATGACCGGCTTGGTTCTCGGCTTTCTCAATGGCCTTATCATCACCCAACTCGGCATCCCCTCCCTGATCGCCACACTGGCCACCCTGTTTCTGTGGGGCGGATTGGTGACTGTGATTTCGAACGGCATTTCGATCGCCATTCCCGATATCGTCAACGAAACCAACCACACGCTATTCGTCGGCCGGATAGGTGTTTTCCCCGTCCAGATGCTTTGGGCGATCGCAGCGGTGGTGGCGATCTGGTTGATCTTGCACCGTCACCGCTTCGGCGAAGCCATCCTGTTCATCGGCGATGATCCGCGCGTAGCCAAAGTCGTCGGCATTTCAACTGAAGTCGAAAAGATCAAGCTCTTCACCTTGATGGGTGCGCTGTCGGCATTTGCCGGCGTCCTTTTGACCATGGAGACCAACAGCTACTTTTCATCCCAGGGCATGGGGTATCTGCTCATCGTGATCGCCTCGGTCTTCATCGGCGGCACGTCGATCTTCGGCGGCTCGGGCAAGGTGATCGGCACCATGGTCGGTGCCATGATCGTCGCCATCATCGAAGCCGGCCTCGTCGCCAGCGGCATCCGCGGTTTCTGGACTCAGTTCTTCATCGGTGCCGTCTTCATCGTCTCGGTGACATTGAACACCGCAATCGAGGACCCAGACAGAGTTCCATTATTCAAGAAGTTCCGCTCGCGGACGAGGTCATCGCAGTGATCCGCAATCGTCATAAATCAAGGAGGAACAATTTATGCATAAAACTATGAAACACCTGGCCAGTCTGGCGCTTTCGGTGCTGTTGTTGGCGCCGGGCGCCGCACCCGCCCAGGAGGAGGTCGACAGCGGCCTCACCGTGTATTTCCAGCTGGGCGGCAATCCCGGTGACACCGCGACCCTGGCACGTGAGCTTGGTGCCCGCGCCGCCGCCAGGGTGCTCAATGTTGATCTCATCGAACAGCACTCGGGCTGGAACCCGCAGAAAATGCTGACCCAGGCCAACGAGGCGCTGGCCGCCCAGCCCGACGCCATTATCGTCATGGGTCATCCCGGCACCGACGCGATGACGTCATTCATCAATAAGGCCAAGGCCGATGGGATAACCGTCATCGTCAATAACAACGCCTTGCCAGGCGCCGGCCTCAGCTATTTTGGCCTCGACAACCATGGTGCTGGTCGCAACCTGGCGAACCTGACCATCGACAATGGCGGTCTCAGCGCCGGCGACAAGGTCGTGGTCTACGGCGCTTTCATAGAAGGTGCCCCCGGCGCCGACGTTGCCAAGGGCACGATGGAAGTTCTCAACGAGACCGGGATCGTTGCCGATCAGCTGCAATGGTCCAATGAGGCCGTCGCCGACCCGTCGCTCTCCATACCGGTGCTGATCGCCTATCTGGAGTCCAACCCCGAAACCAAGGCGATCATCGTTCCCGGCCATGGCGGCATCACTGCGGTGCTGGACAAGGTGTTGCAGGGTGCCGGCAAGGCTCCGGGCGAGGTGATCGCTTCCGGCTTCGATTTGTCTTCGGCCGCCATTCAGGGCGTCAAGGATGGGTACATCACCGTGATCCTCGATCAGCAGCCCTATCTACAGGGATTTCTCCCGGTCCTGGCCGCCGTTCTCGAAGTGAAGTACGGCCTGGCCGGGCTGAATTTGAATACCGGCGGCGGCGCGCTGACGATGGACAATCGTCGAAGCGATGGAAGCCCTCATCAAGGCCGGCATCCGCTAAACGACGAGGCGGATCAGACAATGACCATCGGCCCCATTGTCCGCCTTGAGAAGGTCGGCAAGACCTACGGCAAAATCGTCGGTCTGGTCGGCGACAACGGGGCTGGAAAGTCGACCCTTATCAAAGTCCTTACCGGGGTCGAGCCACCCTCCAGCGGCAGCCTCTATATCCGCGGCGAGAAGATCGACACCTCCAGCTACGATGTGAGCGAGGCGCACAAGCTGCGCCTCGAAACCGTCTATCAAGACAAATCGCTGGGCGAGAAGCAGCCTCTATGGCGTAATTTCTTCGTCGGTCGGCCGATCACGAATTGGCTCGGCTTCATCGATGTCCAAGCCGAGAAAAAGATCGCCGAGCATATCATGCGCAACGCCATCGGCTTTCGCGGTGCCGGCATCGACGTCGATACACCTGTCAGCCGCTTGTCCGGCGGTGAACGTCAGGGTGTTGCCATCGGTCGGGCCATGCATTTCGATAGCGACCTCATCGTTCTAGATGAGCCCACCGTAGCCCTGGCCCTCAAAGAGGTGAGGAAAGCCCTCGACTTCATTCGTTCGATCAAAGCCGGTGGGCGCTCCTGCATCTATATCGAACACAACATCCACCATATTCACGAGGTCTGCGACCGCGTGATCGTTCTCGACCGTGGCAGACTGGTTCTGGACACCCCGATCTCGGATATAACTTACACCGAACTGTCGGACTATCTGCTGTCGCTGCACACCGAGACGGTTGAGGTCGAGTAGCAAACGGAGACGTCGATGCCGAACCGCCCGATCTTTGACTGTCACGTCAATATCTACAATGACGAACACGAAGACCCGCTGTTCAAGGCGCAGCAGGCCAGAGTCCGGGCGGGCGAGCTGGCCCCCAAAGCGGACGCCGACACCATCTACGAAGCCATGAAGGACGTGGAAAAGGCGATCATCTTCGCCATCCGATATGGCGACTCCGTTGGTATCGAAAGCACGGACGAGACCACGGCGGCGGCCGTGAAGACGTACCCCGACAAACTGGTCGGATTTGCCTATGTCGATCCGCGCCGTGCCGACTGCATGGAGATGCTGCGCCACGGAATTGAAGATCTCGGCATGAAAGGGGTCAAATATGGCCCCATCTACAACGGTGTTGCTCTAGATGATGAACGGCTGACGCCGGTCTATGAATATTGCTCAAGAAACAATATTCCTATCACCATGCATATGGGAACTACCTTCGCCCGAAATGCACCGGTCGACCTCGGGCGCGCCATTCATGTCGAGCCCGTCGCCTTGCGCTATCCCGATCTTACCATGGTCCTGGCCCACATGGGCCATCCCTGGTTTGAGGATTGCATCGCCGTGGTGCGCAAGCAACCCAACGTGTATTGCGAAGTCTCGGCGCTATTCTATCGCCCGTGGCAATACTACAATATACTGATCGCATCTCAAGAATATAAAATCACCGACAAGATCTTCTTTGGCACCGATTTTCCCTTTACCACTGTGGGAGAGTCTGTTGAAGGCCTTCGCTCGATCAACGACCAAGTCGAAGGCACCCGCCTCCCTCGCGTCACGACCGAAACCATCGACGGCATTCTTCACGCCAACCCCTTCGATCACTGGTGGCATGGCGACAATCCGCTCGAAGCTTGACTTGGCATTCTACTTGGTGGCTTCCTAATCCAGTTCATTTTTTTCGTGGATGATTTGCTGAGAGGGACGATCGCCCCAGGGGAATTGGTTATGTTGTCAGGTAAAAGGGATGGGGACCGTCATATCTGCCGACCTGGACATGATGCGATGTCAGGTTCTGCTCACGCATTTCGTGCAGCATGAAGGCGCCGGGCTCGATCGTCAGCGTATGGGTCGCGTCGACGCGCTGTTCCAGTGTCACCGCATGCGAGATCCCTGGAGCAATCTGGCAGATGATGCTGCCCCACGCCGTGACAATATTGCGATGCACGTGACCGCAGATCAGGCGGGTGCGGTCGGGGTGAGCAATGAGGATATCGCGTAGCGGGGCGGCCTGCAGCAGATTTCGAATGTCCATGCCGTGAATGCCGGTCGCGAAGGGCGGGTGATGCAAGCCGATCAGAAACGGCTTCGCAGGATGGTCCGCCATGCTTTTTTTCAGGAAGGCCAGGGAGCCTTCGGCCAGCTGGCCATGCGATGAGCCCGGAACCAGCGTATCCAGTCCGACCAGCACGAAGTCCGAAAGCTCCGTGATCCAATCGATCGGCCCCTCTTTCGGCATCCAATCCTGATCGGCGAAGGCAGCGCGCATCGTTTCGCGATCGTCATGATTGCCGGGCACCGCTCGATAAGGAAGGGACAGCGGTGTCATGATATCGCGAAAGCGGTGATACTCCTCGATACTTCCGAAATCGGTGAGATCGCCGGTGACGACGACCAGATCCACCGGGCCGATCTCCGGGAGGATGCGATTGATGGTCCCCACGGCCTTTTCTAGAGCCGCAGCCGTATCGACCTTGCCATAGGCGAGCTGGCCGTTTGGGACGATGTGGGTATCGGTGATCTGAATGACTTTGGACATCAGAAGGTTTTCGTCTCAGGCAGCAGCATCAGTGCTTCAGGGGCAATATCGAGGCGGACGATGCTCCCCGGCTGGGGTGCTCGAAGGCCGGAATGCAGTGCATATAAGGTGTCGTTCACCACGTCTTTGATCCCGATACGATAATGCGACCCGAGGAACGTCACCGTTTCGACGGTCCCGGTCAGCGGCCCGTCATCCGATAGCCGGACGTCTTCTGCGCGGACATAGGCAGTCTTCCCATCACCTGTCTGAGGCAGGGAGAGAGTGCCGCCTTTCACGATCAATTCGGCATCGTCAAAATGGCCATCCAAGCGCATCGCACTGCCGACAAAGCCTGCAACGAAAGATGATGCCGGATTTCGATAGAGATCCTCCGGCGAGCCGATCTGTTCGACCAGGCCGTTCGACATCACGGCGACACGATCCGCGATCGCCATGGCCTCATTCTGGTCATGGGTGACGAAGATAGCCGTGATCTCGAATTTCCTAAGTAAGACGGCGAGTTCATCCCGTAGGCTATCGCGCAAGGCTGCATCCAGGGCCGAAAGCGGTTCGTCCAGCAAGAGAAGCCTTGGACGTGGCGCGAAGGCTCTCGCAAGCGCAACCCGTTGGCTTTGGCCGCCTGACAGCGCTTTGATGGATCGCGAAGCGAAGGGCTCAAGCTGACACATCTGCAGGACCTCGTCGACGCGCGCTTCGATTTCCGCCGCCGGCAATTTCTGCATTTTCAAGCCGTAACCGATATTGGCGCGTACCGACATGTTCGGGAAGAGCGCGTAGGACTGGAACACCATCCCGACATTGCGCCTTTCCACCGGCAGCGCCGTCACGTCATCATCATCGAACCAGACCGTGGTCCCTGCATCGGGCGTTTCCAGCCCGGCGATGATGCGTAGAAGGGTGGTCTTGCCGCATCCTGACGGACCGAGCAGCGAGACGATCTCACCGGTCTCCACCTGGATGTCCGTCGGCTGCAGTGCCTTGGTGCCATCGGGGAACGTCTTGGCGGCCTTCGAGAGACGAAGCGTCATGAAGCGATCCTTTGCGCGCGGTTCGACGCCCACTGCATGGCCACCAGAAGCGGGACGATCAGGACGAAAAAGACCAGGGTGTAGGCGGAAGCCACTTCCAGGCGCATCGAGGCATAGCTGTCGGCGAGGCCCACCGGCAATGTCTTCAAATAGGGCGTATGCAGCATCCAGGTGAGGTTGAATTCGCCGATCGAGAGCGTCACCACGGCGAGCGCGCCTGCGAGAATTCCGGGCATGGCATTTGGCACCACGATGTCACGAAATCTCCGCCACGGCGGCGCGCCGAGCGAGGCGGCCCCTTCTTCCAGCGTCTTGAGGTCAATCGCGATCATGACCGCCAGCACCGAGCGCACCATGAAGGGCAGGGTATAGAGGACATGGCCAACCAGAATGAAGGTCCAGGACGTCCGAAATCCTTTGATCGACCCATAGAGCTGCAACAGGGCCAGGGCCAGGGCCAACCCTGGCACGGCCAGCGGTAGCGAGATGAACTCTTCGAGGATGCGTCCTGTTCGTCCCGGATTTCTTGCAAGACCATAGGCTGCGGGAACCCCGATGATCAAAGTGCAGATCAGGCAAGCCAACGCGAGGCCAAGTGACAAAAAAATGCTGTCGGCATAGAGCTCCCAAACCTGCCAGATCCATTTCAAGGTCAGGCCAGAGGAGAGCCCTTTGAAATAATTGACTGTGAGGCCGGCAAGGATCGACTGAAGGGCCGGGACCAGAAGGAAAGCACAAGCCAGCAGCGTCACGGCTAACTGCAGAATCTTGCTCTTCGAGATCTGTGGGGGCTGCGAGACCTGCATGTCAGCCCCCGCCGGCTACGGCGGCGCCGGAAAAGCTGCGCGCGAACAGCAGCAGCACCCAGGTCACGATGCCAAGCACGATCGACAGGGCGGACGCCATGGCGATGTTGGCGGAGAGCGTGAACTCGGTGTAGATCACCATCGGCAGCACATCGATATCCGTCGCCAGCGTGAACGCCGTGCCGAAGGCGCCCATCGCCGTTGCAAACGCGATCGCCCCTGCGGCGACCAGCGAGGGGGCCAGGCCCGGGAGGATCACGTCGATCACCACTCGAAACGGCGAGGCGCCCAGGGAGCGCGCCGCTTCCTCCAGTGCCGGATCCAGTTTTTCGGATGCCGCCATGACCGTCAGCAGGACGCGCGGAATGGAAAAATAAAGATAACCCAAAAACAGCCCGAGGATTGAATAGGCGAAAACCACATGGCCCGGCAAAAGCTGGTTGAACAAACCCTGTCGTCCACCCAGCAAAATAATCAAAAACCCGATGACGACGCCTGGAAAGGCCAGCGGCAGCGTCAGGATCGAGAGCAACACGCCGCGGCCGCGAAACTGGTTTCTCGCGAGAAACAGCCCGGCCGTGGTCGAGATGATCAGGGCTGCGAACGTTACCGCGAGCGAGACCAGTACGGTCTGGACCAGCGTCGAAAGATAGCGCGGCTTTTGCAGGATCTCGAGATAGATCGCCCACCCGGAAGCCCCTTCTCCCGACGCCAGAAACAGCCGCACCAGCGGCAGCGCCAGAAAGGTCAGCGAGAACACGATCAGCGGTGTGAAGCAGATCAGGACGAAGCTGCGGGTGCTCATTTTTTTCGAACATTGAAGGAGGCCGAGCGAACCCGACCTCCCACTCTGTAAAGTAATGCCGTGGTCACACCACTACTGAACTTCGGAGAGATAGCGTTCGCCGAAGCCGGCCTGTGCCTGTTCCATTTTGCTGTAGTCGACCGCGACGGCGCGCTCGTAGTCGCTGGCCGGAAGGAATTTTTCCGCGACTTCCGCTGGCAGCTCAACCGGGCGGGATGGCTGCAGATAGGCATTGGTCCAGATCGCCTGGCCATCATCGGAGAGGATGAAATCCAGAACGCGCTTGCCGAGCTCGGGGTTGGGACCTTCGTTTACCAGGCTCATCACATAAGGCACGCGAACGGACCCTTCGCAGGGCATGACGAACTCGAAGTTGCCGTCTTCTTCGTATTTGCCTCGATAAGCGTTGAAGTCGTAGTCGAACAGAATGGGGATTTCGCCCGATACCACGCGCGCATAGGAGGTCTGCTTCGGCACGATGGGGTCATTCTCGGCAAGCTGTTTGAAGTAATCGATGGCAGGGTCGAAATTATCGAGATCGCCGCCAAACGCCATATTGACCGCAACAGCGCCTGCGTAACCGACAAAAGCCGAGGACGGATCGAGATAGCCGACCATGCCCTGATAGTCAGGCTTGGTCAGATCGGCGAAACACTGCGGGACGGGAGCTCCGCCAAGCGCATCCACATTCACGAAGAAGCCCAGGCTGCCGAAGTGAATGGCGAACCACTTGCCGTCCGGGTCCTTCAAACCTTCCGGAATGTCGTCGAAACCCGTCGGTTTGTAGGCGGTCGCAACGCCTTCATTGCCCGCCTTGATGCCGGTCGTGACCCCGTAATAGGCGACGTCGGCGACAGGGCTGTCTTTTTCAGCTAGGAGCTGGCTGAGTGTCTGGCCGGAGTTCTTGTTGTCATGGGGCATCTGGACATCGATTTTCTCGTCGATGGCTTCGAGCATGGATGCCCAATCCGCCCATTGTGGCGGGCAGTTGTAGCAAACGGCATCTTCTGCCGACGCTGGTCCCAATGCCGGGCCGGCCAGAACGGCGGTCAATGTTGCGGCCGATAACAGATGTCTCATGTGATCGTACTCCCTGAGTTGCCTTTAGGTGATTCTTGTCATCATTGCGATGAAGGAAATGCGGCCATCGCGCCGCCGTCGTCTATCTCCACCCTTCGAGGTGCAAGGCTGCCTCCCGGGCGAAAATTGAAGGATAGGCGCGGGTCTCGCTGCGTGGGAGCTTGCTCGCCTTTAATCGCCGACAAGACGATCCCTGCCGCAACATTACCAATCCGTTTCGGCTTGGTCTCTATGGTGGCCAGGCTCGGCTCGATCATCGATCCCACCTCGATGCCATCAAAACCGACAACCGACAGGTCGCCCGGGACGTGCCGTCCCAAAGACCGTGCCGTTCGGATGGCGGCAAGCGCCAGAAAATCATTCGAAGCGAAAATACCGCTGATCTCGCTGTTCGCACGCAGCAACTCAAGCAGCAGTGCTGTTAGATCACCACCGTCTTCATCGATCTGCAGGAGGACCGGCGCTGCCATCCCATGGTCTCGACAGGCGGCGGCGAAACCCTCGAAACGCTGGTGTGATCGATCCGAGCTGTTGAAGCGCAAAGCGAGGAAACTCGTCTGCATATGGCCTGCGTCGGCAAAGGCATCAGCGACAGCTCTGGCAGCACCATAATTGTCGATCGATGAGGCCGGAAGATCATCGGAAAAGTCATTGAACATCAGGCAGCATGGGACCTTGCGCTGCCGAATGAGCTGCAGCCCTTCGCTGGTCTCACCATCGCTCACTGTGATCACCAGCCCGTCGACCTGCTTGGCCAGCAAGGTTCGAATGGCGTTGGTCTCAAGGTCAGTGCTATAATTGGAACAGGTGAGGAGCAGTTGATAGCCCGCCTCTTGCACCTCGTCCTGCAATCCCTGAACAGCGTCGGCAAAAACTGGATTGACAAGGGATGGCACCACGCAACCGATCGTCCTCGTCGTCTGGCTTTGCAGCGAGCGGCCGATCTCACTGAACTCGAACTGCAATTTTTCCGCAGCCTCCAAGACACGCTGGCGCGTGCCGGAAGCAGCCGGTCCAGTTTCGTTCAAAACACGACTAACCGTCGCAACACCGCAGCCGGCATACTCGGCGACATCTTTAATGGATGCTTTGCGTTTCAATGACCATCCCATGTGGAAACGTTTCCACTGCCACACTATGCGTGGGTTAAATTCGTGTGGCAAGGCCATCTCGGATGTATTGTCGAGATCAACGCTCGTGGTATCACCGTTTACGACAAGGCCGAGATTGATGCTTGGTTCGAGGCAAAAAGAACGACGGCCTGTCCTGACAGCGAAGGGCAGACGTTGCTCCAATGGTGAAGAATACCATCGGGATTCCTGTGCCATCATCAAGCAGTTAGTTCGATGACGTCGCTGCCCGACGTCATGGTATAGGTCGCCTATGTGTCCATGAGCTGACGACGCCTGTCGAAGAGATCACCTCGCCGATAGGCTGCCTCTGTCTTGCCTATGATTGTATGGGCGAGCGCCATCTCGCAGACCTCAGGCAAAAAATTATTCGCTTAGTCGCGAAAGGCAGCCCGATAGCCATAGCTGGCGATCCTCAGATCCATGGGCCGCTCCGCCAATGGATCGCCGCCAGCCTTCGCATTATTGCGCATGGCCAGCGCCACCTCGCGTGCTTCGGTCAGAGGAACACCCATGAGCTCTCCACCAAGGCGGAAATTGCAATCTATCGTTATCGATAGCGACCGCTGCAAGCCAGGCCGCTGATGCGTAAATCTGATCTAACCCAGCCACAGCTTTTTCAAAACCTAGGCGTTTATTTGTAGGGTATTTGTATCTCCTAAAAACGTGCGTCCTGTGGCTCTTTACTCAGCTTCACAAGTAGTTCAGAAGGTGAAACTTGGCTTGAGGTTATCAATCGGTGATGATTGAGTGCTGCAGACAGATCTGATTTTCGGGAGCAGCTTGTGCCTGATCACCGAAGAACACGATTAGACAGGGGGTCTGCAAACGTGCTGTGCCGGCATCGTAGTGGCTTGGCCTCGTGGGCAACGGTGTTCCGCGCGTCTGTATTCTTCTTCGTCACGCTTCATGCCCTGGCTGCGCTTGCACAATCCGGCCCCGCGAGGCTGGTTCTGGACGGCGAACTGAATTCTTCCAAGATCGAGATTCCCGATGGTATCACGATCGACGAGGTGAACTCGTTCATTGCACCGCTGACAGACGATCAGACACGAAGACTCCTCCTCGAGACGCTTGCTGAACGGGCGACCGTAGCTACGCCTGCAGAAGCAATGAAGGGCGAACGCCTTACATTTTCGGACCTGCTTGATAGGATTCGTGCCGGTTCATCCAGGGCTGCTGAGAATATGGCGGCCCTATCCGAAGCCCTTCCCCGCACTGGTGAGATCATCGATCACGCCTTTACGCTCGTTACCGACCTCCAGGGCTGGCCGAGGATGTGGGCTGGCATCGGCAATCTGGCGTTGATGATCGTCGTTGGTCTCGTCGCAGCCATCCTCACAGGCCGGTTTCTGACCGGCGTTGTCGATACGCAGATCGTCGCTTTCCAACCCGCCAATCGGCGAGACAAAGCACTCGCCCTGATGCTGCGGCTAGGCTCTCAGATCGGACAGCTCATCGCCTTCGTGATCGCTGGCCATGTGACCTCATTGTTGTTTTTCGACCGCTTCGACCCGATGCGGATCTTTTTGATCAGTTGGTTCGGCGTGGTCGCCACCGGCGGTGCTGCTTACTTGATCGCTCGACTTTTGTTTGCGCCTGCCATGCCTCATCTACGCATTCCCAAGATGTCCGATCATACGGCCGCGCAAATGGCGTGGTGGCTGTTTTCTACTGTTACCGTAGCCGCGTTCTTCGCCCTGAACTCTGGCATGCTGGCCTTGCTTGCCGTGCCGCCGGTGATGATTTCCCTATGGCAGATTGCTGGCGGTCTGTTGATCGTGTTCCTGACCTTGACGACCGTTCTTCGAACGGCTCCCGCGCAGGGAGAGCCTCTGCAGGCTCGGGGGACGGGTTTCATCACTCTGGTCGCTCGCTCGCTCGCACCGAAACGAACGGCTCTCTTGGCGACAGGCATCGTTTTGTTGTTCGTAATCTGGGCCGGTCGCACCTTCGCTTCCGAGCATCGAGACGCGGCTGCGGCTCTGCTTGCGGGGCTCGCCTTCGCCGCCGCTTGGTACACCAGCCGCATCGGATCTGATAGCGATCCCATCGGCCCTGAAGCGGACGGCAGCGCCGCCGCCGGCAATCCTTTCCCGGTCTTTTCTGTCGTCTTCGCCGCAATTGGGGGCATCGCGCTTATTCAAGCTCTGGTCGTCGATCTCGTCGCTCTTACGGAAACGCCGACCGGGCAAAAGGTGGCGGCGGTGCTGCTCAAGGCCGGCATCACCTTCGTCATCGCAGCGCTCGCCTGGACGATCTTGTCACGCACCATCTCACGCTTCATCGAGCGCGAACACGAAAAAGCGAAAGCGGAGATGGGCGATGCGCCTGAAGACAGCGAAGGCGGCTCCGGCATCATTTCATCTCGCCTCGCGACGCTGCTTCCCATTTTCCGAGGCTTTGCCTTAGCCGTTCTTGTGATCATCACCTTCATGATCGTGCTGTCGTCCATTGGCATCGACATCGGGCCGTTGCTCGCTGGCGCGGGCGTGATCGGTATCGCGCTCGGCTTCGGCGCGCAGGCATTGGTCAAGGACATCCTTTCCGGTATTTTCTTTCTGATCGATGATGCCTTTCGGGTGGGGGAGTATATCGAGTTCGCTGAGTATCGAGGCGAGGTCGAGCGCATCTCGATTCGATCCATGCGCCTTCGGCATCATCTGGGGCCTGTTCAGACCATTCCCTTCGGCGAGCTCTTGGTCGTGACCAACCACAATCGAGACTGGATTATCTACAAGCAGGAATTCCAGGTTCCTTACGAAGTCGACATCGAGAAGATCCGAAAGATCGTAAAGCGCATCGGTCTCGAACTCTTGGAAGATCCCGTGCACGGCCCGAACTTCTTGGCACCTTTGAAGTCCCAGGGTGTCCGCCGGGTCGAAAACGGCGTTCTGGTGATCGGCACCAAGTTCATGTGCAAGCCGCGCGAACAGTTTGTGCTGCGCCGCGTCGTCTATCAGCGGGTCAGGGATGAGCTCTATAAGAACGGCATTGCTCTTGCACATCGCCGTGTGCAGATCGAGCTGCCGGGCCCTGCCGAGAACGTTAGCGACGATGTCAAACGTCGCGCCGTTGCTGCCGCCGAAATAGCGCTGGAAGACGAAGCAGAGGCGAGCAAATCGGTTCGGTAGGAACCTTGAGGCTCGTCAGGACTGCTCCTGGCGCTACCAGGAAAAAAGGCCTTCCGGCAGTTTTCGGCGGCACAGTCCGCGCTCCGTGGCAGGGCGCTTATTCATTTCTGGAAGCAAAAAAGGGAGAAGTAATTATCTCAGAGTTCGAGCGCTACTTTGCGTCCCTCATAGATCGCATAGGGAGCCTGTCGGGGGGCGACACAGTCGCCGATGGCATGGATAGCCATGTCGGCATGCTCCAGTGTTCGGGCAAGATGGTCCTCTGCACGGTTAGCCGTCGCCATTACCAGGCTGTCGGCGGTGATCAGGCGTTCGGAACCGTCGAGCAGGGAGACGATCCTGCCGCCGGATTTGGACCAGGCGAGAACGGCGCTCTCTACGATGAATTCGACACCCAGCGTGACTAATCGACGTCTGAGAGGAAAATCAGCTGCCGTTCGCTGTAGTTCTTTGCCAATCATTGGATCCGGCGTGACCAACACAACTCGCTTGCCTTGCTCGGCGAGGTGCCAGGCTGTGCCGCACCCACGCCAATTTCCCCCTTCATCGAGAACAAGGACGCAGTCGCCCAAGCGAGCCGAGCGTCCCATGACATCTTCCGTCGACCAGACCTGCCCGTCGTCAACTCCCGGCAGCCGGTCGACATGGGGCAGGGCGCGCTGAAATCCATCGGGATCCGGTTGCGATCCGGTCGCCAGGATGATCGCATCGGCCATGTCGGACGTAAGTTCCTCAGCCTCGACATAAGCATTGCGCTCGACCGTCACCTGGAGCTTGGTGAGCTGACGTTCATACCAATGCAAGAGGTCCAGGATCTGACCGCGCCGCGGTTGCAGGCCCGCTAGGCGAAACTGACCACCGAGTTCAGGCGCTGCCTCCTTGAGAGTAACCTGATGGCCTTTTTCCGCAGCGACCCGAGCTGCCTCCAGCCCCGCTGGCCCGCCACCGACCACGAGAACGCGACGCCTCTCACTCGCCGGAGTGAATCGATCGCCTTGCCAAGACCATTCTCTGCCCACCGACGGGTTGACCAGACAAGAGATCCAATAATCGCGGGAACGGCGCCCCCAACACATTTGATTGCAAGAGAGGCAGCCTCGGATGTCCTCGCTTCGCCCTTCGTTTGCCTTGTTGGCGAGATGGGGATCGGCAATCTGGCCGCGAACGATCGAGACGAGATCGGCAGCGCCCGAGCCGAGAACGGCCTCGGCATTGTCTGGCGTACGAATATGGCTCTCGGCCGTGATTACGGCGTGCTCGACCACCTCTTTCAAGGCGGCGGCCAGATCAACACCGAGCTTTTCCGGATAGAGGAAGGTCGGCATCAATTTGTGAAAGTCGAAATAACTACCGGAGCCGCAGGTAACATAGTCGATCAACGCATCCCTGTCGTGAAGCGCTATGATCTCGGCCAAGGCTTCGCGGCCCAGCGCAACAGCGACATCGGGTTCGTCATTGACCGCAAGCCCGATGATGAAATGCTCGCCACAGAGCTGCCGAATGCGCGTGATGATCTCGTGCGAAATCCGGGTTCGGTTCTCTAAGCTGCCACCCCATCGGTCGTCCCGCCGGTTCGACCATGGCGTCCAGAACTGATCGACCAGGCCGTGATAGGCCGCCCAGACCTCCACCCCATCAAACCCGGCCTCTTTGCAGCGTCGGGCGGATTGGACAAAGCCCTCGATGGTTTCCTCGATTTCAGCCTCGGTCATGGCATGGCTGCCATCGCTGTCGTGATAGCTCGGCAAGCCCGAAGGCGACCAGGCGGCATGAAAGGCGTTGTCGGCATCGCCATGTTGCCCGACATGATAGAGCTGTTGCAGGATCAAGGCGCCCTCGGCGTGGACGGCGTCGGTAATCGATCGAAAATGCGGAACTACGGATTCGTCAGCATGCCGGAAATTTCCTCTGGTCAGCACCGCGGCTGCATGAACTGGCATGGGCTCGATCACCAGCATTGCGGCCCCACCGATCGCGCGCTCGACATAATAAGCACGATGCTGCTCAGTTGGGACGCCATCGACCGCCATGTTGGCCGTGTGCGCGCCGAAGACGATGCGATTGCGCAACCGATGTCCCCGGATATCGATCGGCGTGAATAGGTGGCGATAGGGCTCTGTGGTCTTGCTGTCACCCGACGGCATCTTCATCTCCCCGCAATGCCTGCTGGCAAGCTTACAGGCCGCCTGCACAAAATTGCGACGACAAGCTACTCCAGCCGCGATCGATGCAACCAGCTCCGACAGCCAGTCAGATCCTGCCTGATGCAAATCCAGTCAACAATAAGTAATACGCAGGCATTCTGATGATGGCCCGCTCGTCAACGCTTGTTGACGGCGAGCGAATTACTGGCCTTGGCACTTGAGAGAAACGAGCGTTGCGGCAGGAAACCACCCGAAGGCGCGGCCAGTGACCGGTCTCTTACCGCCCCATGCTTTGGCGAAACGAACTTCTAGAGTCTTTCGAGAATTCAGAGCACGCTCACGCGATCCGGCGTGGAGCCGACGCGCATCAAGCTGGAAATCACGGAGAGCCTCTTGATGCATCAGCCGGAGACGGCGGCGGCGGTGCTGCGCCAG
>JBPCVQ010000017.1:0-3227 GCA_051010395.1 Geminicoccaceae bacterium
ATTGGAGCATACCAGACACAGATCACCAACCAACGCCTTCGTCCATATCCTCTCTTGCCTCGCAGCCTACATGCTCGGCAAAACAAAGGTCAAAATGAACAAAATCGCTTATCCATAACTCGGGTTAGTTGTCCAGCCATACGCCCCGCGGGCCCGGATCGAGACGCCAAAGGCCCCATGTCTGAGCATTGCTGCCGGAGGTCGCTTCCGGATCACCCAATGCTGCGATAAACTGCGTCGGTACGGGCTTGAACGTCATCTCGGCTTCAGCCTGCGGCGGCAAGGTCAGCGCCAGCATGATCATGCCGAGCAGCGTACTGCCAATACGCCTCGGCATTCCTTTCATCTGACCAGGCGAATAACCAGCTTTCATCGTCAGCCTCCAAATTGCCAACCTAAGGTGGCTTCATTCCGTTGTTGAGACAAGTTCCGTACGTTTCTTGCCGGCATGAGTTTCGGCCCGCCCATGTCCCGGAACCATGTCCTGGAAAAACCAGACAGCCGCTCAGACCGGCAGTTCGGTCGTGTCCTTGATGTCATCCATGACGAAGCTGGCGGAGATGTCGGAAATCGGGATGCGGCTGATGAGCTTTTGATAGAACCGATCGTAATCCTTGACGCTGGCGACACGAACCCGGAGCACATAATCGAGTTCTCCGCTCATGCGGTGAGCGCCGACAATTTCTGGCAGGTCGCGCACCGTCCGATCGAACTTCTCCAGCCATTTCGGGTCGTGTTCACTGGTTCGAACGAGCACGAAAACGGACAGGCCCAAATCGACCGCCGCCGGATCGACCAATGTCACCCGACCTTTTATCGTGCCGCGCTCTTCCATCTGCTTGACCCGGCGCCAGCATGCATTGCGCGATAGGCTGATCCTCTCGGCCAGTGCATCGACGCTGATCGAAGCGTCTCGCTGCAGGATGCGAAGAATGTGGCGGTCTGTTTTGTCGAGTTTTTGGATCATGGATGGGACAATATCCTGAAAAAAATTATTTTAGAAGAATATTTGGGATCAAATTTTGTCTATTTTGCGTAAAATGGTAACAGCTTAACAGGAGAGATGGCATGGCAATGATCTTATCATCGGCAAAAAACGTCTCATTCGTTCGCGCCTTCAAGGACCATCCGGCAAGTGTCGGCGAGACCTATTTCGAGCACATGCGCTTCGCCGGCTGGTTCGCGGGCCGGCTATTCCTCGCAGGTGCAGCCGCCCTGATCCACGCGGTCATTCCAGCCCTGTTCGAGACGACGGCGGGGCGTCATATCCGCGAAATTCATCGGCGGATCGAGCATCGAGGCGATCCAGATCCGCAGCGCTGATTTCGAGCCATGTGTCGCCTTGCCGCCTATATAGGGCCGGAAATCCCGCTCGAAAACATCATCGTCAAGCCGGGCCACTCGCTTTTGGAGCAAAGCCAGGAAGCGACGGAAGCCAAGCTCGCCGTCAACGGCGATGGATTTGGCATCGCCTGGTACGGACATGGCGAGCAGCCGGGGCAATATCGCGATGTCATGCCAGCCTGGTCGGATGGCAATTTGACCAGCATTTGCAGAATGGTGCGTTCGCCGATCTTTCTCGCTCATGTGCGCGCATCGACCGTTGGTGAGACATCGCGGGTGAACTGCCATCCCTTCGTCAGCGGCAACTGGTCGTTCATGCACAACGGGCAAATCCCTTCATTCAGGCGAATTCGCAGGTCGCTGGAGGCGACGTTGCCGGATAGCCTCTACGATGCGCGCCGGGGAACGACGGATTCTGAATTGTTGTTCTTGCTGCTGCTGGCGAACGGGCTCGCGAGAAGCCCGAAACTGGCATTCGAAACCACCGTCTCGGTCATCAGGTCGGCGCAGGGTCATAGCAAGAGGCCCAACCGCATGACATGTGTCTTCTCAGATGGTCAAAAGCTCTACGCCTGCCGCCACTCCTGCGACAAGCGCAGCCCAACGCTCTACGCATCAGGCGAGCTGGACACCCATGGTCGCGCCTTCGCTTCCGAGCCCTTGGATGGCTGCCGGCAAAACTGGTCATCGATAGAGGAGGATCGGTTCGCTTCTCTATCGGCGCATGAGATGACATCGGAACCGTTGATCATCGGCTGACCCAGAGCCTTTGCGAAGCGAAGAGGCTATGTGTCGATCAAGCCACAGTCGCAAATCACCGCGCAGGATTGCCATGAGCGCTGCCTGATAGCAGGGTGGAAGACATAAAATCACGACCGAACGAGGCCAATGAGCCCGATGGAGCACAACGCCGATACCGGCCTCGCCGCCCTTGAGGCGCGGGTTCGCCAGGATCTCGACCACCTCTGTCGGCCACCCGCCAACTGGGTTGTTCCCATGGAAGCGGATGGCGAGCCCGTTCATGACGTTGTCATTATAGGCGGCGGCATGTGCGGCATGCTCGTTTGGTTCGCTCTGCAATCCGCCGGCATGCGGAACGTCCGCATCGTTGACGGCAACCCCAGGGGTTTTGAAGGTCCTTGGGAGACTTATGCACGCATGGAGACGCTGCGCTCGCCGAAGCATTTGACGGGCCCGGCCTACGGCATGGGGTCGCTCACCTTTCGCGCCTGGTTCGAAGCGCAGTTCGGCAAAGCCGCCTGGGACGATCTCGATAAGATCCCACGGACCATGTGGATGGACTATCTCCGCTGGTACAGGAAGGTCCTGAATATTCCGGTCGAAAACAGCGTTGAGGTGCGGCGCATCCGGCCCGAGGGTGATGTTCTGCACCTCGATCTCGGTGGTGAGGGCGCTGGGCAGCCCGGCTTCCGAACCAGAAAATTGATCATGGCGACCGGCCGCGAGGGGACTGGCCATCCCAATATTCCCAACTTCATGGAGGACGTGCCACGAACCTGGTTCGCTCATTCCTCCGACGACATCGATTTTTCCAAACTCAGAGGAAAGCGGGTCGCCGTCATTGGTGTTGGTGCTTCCGCCGTCGAGAATGCCGCCGAAGCGGCGGAGGCGGGGGCAAGCGAGGTGCGGCTGCTGGCGCGCCGAAAAGAAATGCCGACCGTCAACAAGATGATGGGCATCGGCTCCTTCGGCTTTTCCGCGGGCTACGCCGCCCTTCCCGATGAATGGCGCTGGCGCAGTATTCTTTTGCCACCCAGACGCCCGCTCCCCATGGTTCGACCCGTCGTGCCAACCGCCAGGATGCCGTCAGCTTCCACCTGAATGCAGCGGTGACCGCCGTGACGCTGCAGAGCGGTGCGCTC
>JBPCVQ010000018.1:0-11559 GCA_051010395.1 Geminicoccaceae bacterium
GCACAGCACCGGCGGCAAACCGATCCTCGGGCGTATGTCGAAACGCGGCAGCAAGTATTTACGCATGTTGTTCATTCAGGGCGCTCGTATCCTGTTGATGCGCCCCTGCAATTGGCAAAAGCTGAGCTTTGGGCCTTGGCTGAAGCAAGCTGCATCGCGGCTACACAACAATAAGCTGGCGGTCGCTCTCGCCAACAAGCTGGCCCGGATTGTCTGGAGCGTGCTTCGGCATGGTAGGCCATTCGATCAGCACCAAGGCATGCCCACGGCTATCTGATCGGCCAAGTCAACCAAGTTAACGCCCAACAAGTTCGCGACTGAGCATGCGATGGAACGGATGAACTTACGCACCGAAAGTCTGATGACCTCACTGGTTGCTTGTCAATCTCGAGAGTAAGGAGACCAAGCTGCGTGCGTATGCCCCATCAAGGCCACGGCCCAAGAGCCGAAAAAACAGGCCTGATACATAATAGCGACATCCGCTATCCAGGGCATTCTCTCTTGCGGAACGCGGCCGATCCATACACATGAGGTCAGGGTGCTGTCGGAGGGAAAGAGCCAGCTATTTCATAAGGTTGAGGAAGCCTGGGTGTTGAATTCGGGAATCAACACCCCGGTCAACAGTTCTTGCCTTCAACTGTCGGCCGGCAAGATGGCTTGCGGTCCTCTGCAACCAGCTGATGGACAGCCAATCAGCACACCCGACAGCAGGCCGGCAAAGCCGAGCCCTTGGGCGATGCCTTGACGCTGCTGTCGGGTGTGCTCGATCCGACCATGGTGACACTCGACAGTGCTATCCTCAGGTGCAGTGATTTTGCCTTCGATCATACTGTCCGCCGCCATCGTATCCTGCTCTATATCGAACCCTCCTAATACGGAGACGGTAGTCATCAACGCACCGGCCCTCGATTATCTGCGCCAGCATGCCCTGGCTGGATCGGCGAACCGATAGGGATATCTTAGCAGGTTGTTGTAGTTTGCACCGTACAAAACCAATATTTGAGACCCGTCTGATGAGCGTTCTGTCAGGTTAGGCAATCTTGTTTCTAATCCCCAAAACAATCGCGCCTGCGTTTTTCCAGCGTAATTTGCGCACGATGTGACGATTATCTCTGTCGAAGCCACATGTATTGTAGAGGTGATTTGCGGCAATATTGGGTTTCAGATAAGGATACCCGGTCAGATTGTGCCCATGTCGGAACCGATATCCATGAGCAAGTATAAATTTGGGGCCGATCTCTTAGCGTCGGCGACGATGCCGAAGACCAACGAGACACGGCAGGAGCCGATCAGAATAGGTGTGCTTGCGCCGTTCACGGGTGTTCAATCTTCCTGGGGTTTGCCGGGTTTCCATGCCTGTTTGATCTGGGCCAATCGAGTCAATGCGGCAGGCGGGCTGCAACTTGGTGCTGTTCGATACCGCGTAGAGATCATGGCATTCGATGATCAATATGACCCTGCGCGTGCCCTGATAGGTGCTCGGCGTCTGGTTCAGGAAGACGGGGTCAAGCTGTTGTTGATGCTCGGTGGCGATACCATTCCAGCAATTGCCGATCTGTTGACACGCAACAAAGTCCTGGCAACCACGTTGTTGCCGAGCGATCTAACGCCGGACATCCCTTATCTGATCGCTCCTTGCGAGGTGCATCCGATCTATGTGGTCACCGGTGTCGACTGGCTGGCGGAGAACCGGCCAGAACTCAAGACGGCCGCGATCTGCGCACAAAAGGACGCGCTTGGGTTGCCATCGGTTGCGACCTATCGCGCTGCCTTCGAGGCTGCAGGTATCGATGTCGTCAAGGAGATCCTCTTCCCAGGAGATCTCAAGGACGTGGATGCCATGGTCGAAGTGCTGATGGAGCACGATCCCGACATCCTATGCTGGGACACGGCCTACGAGCCCTTTGTTCAAGAGCTGAGCGCCGCGGCGTTTCGTGCTGGTTTCAAGGGCCAGCTTCTTTCCTGCACATGCGACAATTACCCGGCATTGGTGGCACGGACCAGCACCGACTTCATGGAAGGATTCATCTTTCAATTTCCTGATCTCGACGACCCGGCCATGAATGATCCACGCATAGCTTTCGAGAATCCGAAGGAGTTTTATGAGGAGTTCAACATGCATTACCCCGGCGAATGGAGCGCCGTGCCCTGGGAGTATTTCTCGATCCTCGAGATCTGGCGACGTGCCGTGGAACAGACGGAAACAGTGGCTTCGGTTGCGGTGCTCAACTCCATGAAGACCGATGGTTTCGCCTTCAATGCTTTCGGAGAGGCGAGATGGTGGGGGCAGGAGCTATTTGGAATCGACAATGCACTCGTCGGTTCGTGGCCGGTGGTGCGGATTGAAAACGGCAAGGCGCGGATTGTGGAATTTCGCTCTATTCTCGATTGGTGGGATCGTCATGGCGAGATTCTGCTGCGCCATATGCAAGCTTATGGTCAGATGTGGGATCAGCGCGTGGAGCGGCATCTTCCCAGGCATTGACGCGGGGGACCTTGGAATGTCTCGGACACGCAGTCAGAAGTTGCCCATCAACTCTTGATGGAAGTCGGCGAGCGCCAACCGCGTTTGCTCGACGGCGGCTTCGATATTCCGGCTGCTGATGGCGGTGCATAATGCGCGGTTACGGGCCGCTCGCTCGCGAATTCGGCCTGGCGAGAGTGAGCGGCGCTGCTTGACGGCCCAATCAGCACTTCCCCCTACTCTTATTGCCAAGCTGAAAATGGCGAGCAGCAATGGATTGCGAGCGCCTGACGCCAGATGAAGCCGCAATTCATCATCGAGCTTTGCAAAAGCCTCGCCATCACTGACAATCCCACCGAAGCCTTGTTGAATGTCGCCCATACGTTCGATGTCGCGGCTGGTCATGTTCAACACAGCGAGACGGATGAGTTCCGGCTCGACGATGGAGCGGACGACGCAATATTCGAGCGGACTGGTGGTCTCCGTCAGCTCGTTGATGTTCAACGCCAAATGACCGTCTTGATCGCTGGGCGGCTTTGGTGGTCGGTAGCGCACGACCGAGCCACTGCCGGGGCGTCGCTCGATCACCGCATGACGTTCCAGAAGGGAAAGCGCATTGCGCACCGTTTCTCTTGAAACCGCAAAATTCTTGGCGACGTCGCGCTCCGCCGGCAGGCGGGTGCCGAAGGGGTATTGCTGACTTGCAATCCTGGCAAATATCTCATCAGCAAGATCGCGTGCCAGTCCTGAAAGTGGAGGACTGCTCGTGTCCTCCTTCCAAGGTACCTGTGGTGTCTCGGTCATGATTTGGTCATGGATCACCGATCATTCTGCCGTCTTGAAGTTCAGGTGATCGCAATACCATGCTCTCACGTCGAAGCAAGGGGGGGGGTCGCCTATATTTTCCCGCTGGCTGATTCCGTACCGAGATAGGCCTCCAGCGAATCATCCAGGGCATCGGTCCAGGGGGTATGATGTGCAGGTGCTTGGGTGCCGGTCATCGGCGAGGCATAGCCGTGATCGCGGAATGTCATGATCCCCTGCTTCTTGTGCTTTTTCCATTGGAAGAACGCCTCATTCGCCGCATCGATATCGAAGCTTGGATAATCGGTCTCGGCGATCAGCTCTCCTGTGTAGTCACCTTGGTAGCGGATCGCGTCGTAGTCGTCCTCACCAGCATCTTCACGCGCGATCCGATCCTCGACATCGGCCCGCATCGCCGCTTCGCCGGGAACGTCGATCCGGCCCATGATGACATCGCGCGCCCACCAGGCCTGGGCGTCGAACATGTTGAACGTGTACCACTGATCCTGCATGCCAAGGTAAAAAAGCTTGGGATTCTTGACCCATGCGACGCCCTTGTAGAGATCAGCCGTTGCCAGCCGGTTGGTGGTGCGCAACTTCAGATCGTCGGCCATGAACGGGAAGTGGTGCAGATAGCCGGTGCAAAGGATGATCGCGTCCACGTCGGCCGTCGAGCCATCCTTGAAGGTCGCCGTCTTGCCCTCGACCTTTTGCAGCAGCGGGACTTCTTTCCAGTTGCCGGGCCAATCGAAGCCCATCGGCGCCGTACGATGGCTGACCGTCACGGACTTGCAGCCATATTTCCAGCATTGCGAGCCGATGTCCTCTGCTGAATAACTGGTGCCGATGAGCAGGATATCCTTGTTCTTGAACTCCACGGCGTCGCGAAAGTCATGGGCGTGCAGCACGCGGCCTTGATAGGTCTCGAACCCTGGGAAATAGGGTACGTTGGGCGTGGAGAAATGGCCACTGGCGCAGATCACGTGATCGTAGTCGTCGACGATCTCCCTGTCGTTCACCAAGTCCTGCATCACGACCCGGAACATGCCTCTCGCATCATCGTAGTCGACCCGCCTGCAACTGTGGCGGAACTTGATCAGGTCACGAATACCGGCTTTGTCGACGCGTCCTTTGATGTAGTCGAACAGAACGGCGCGCGGCGGATAGGAAGCGATCGGCCGGCCGAAATGCTCCTCGAACGTGTAGTCGGCAAATTCCAGGCCTTCCTTGGGCCCGTTCGACCAGAGGTAACGATACATAGAGCCATGAACCGGCTCGCCATATTCATCCAGCCCGGTCCGCCATGTGTAGTTCCAAAGGCCGCCCCAATCATCCTGTTTCTCGAAGCAGGTGATCTCTGGAATATCAGCCCCCTTAGCGGCAGCGGACTGGAAAGCACGTAGTTGTGCGAGCCCAGATGGACCGGCGCCGATGATGGCGATTTTCTTCTTGGACACGGAGGCCCCCTTTCCTTAGTCATGCGGTCTGTTTTGCAAGACCAAATCAGACCAAATTTTTCCAATTCTGCCTTTTCAATGGTCCGGTTGCAACCAAATAAGTCGAGAGCGTTGACAGCTGTGAGATTGTCTACAGTTTTCATAAGCCACCTTGCATATTGTCGAAAGATGGGTACCCTGGCTGAAATGAATTATTGACAAGATCTGAATTGGTTGAAATTGGCCTGATCTTGGTAGCAATGCGAGGCCGGTCGATGACCAGCGGGCAAAGGTTAGGGACCTGAGCCCCCAGGTTCGATTTGGGCACCAAGACCTCGGATCGAGACTGCAAAACAAACAAAGGAGGGAGGAACATCATGCTCGCGAAATTTCTCAAAGGCGGTGTTAACCGTCGCAGTTTTCTGGCTTCGACAGCCGCCGTTGCCGGTGCAGGTTCGTTGAACTCCGGTCTGTCCCGCCAAGTTCTTGCCGATGATGAAACGCTGAAGATCGGTTTTCTGGCACCCTTGACCGGACCTGTTGCTGCCTGGGGCAAGCCCGGGCTGGACGGCTGTCAGATCTGGGCCGAGACGATCAATGCCGCGGGTGGTATTCAGCTCGCCGACGGCGCGCGGAAGGTCGAATTCATCGGTTATGACAACGAGTACGATCCAGCGAAGGCACGTACCGGGGCGACCAAGCTTATCCGCGAAGATGGGGTCAAGTTCGTCATGATGCTGGGCGGGGATACCTGGCCCGGTGTGCAGCCCGTGGCCGACAAGACCGGCATGCTGTTTTCGACACTTCTGCCGTCCGATCTCTCGCCCGAAACGACGACCCTGGTGGCGCCCGCCGAGGTGCATCCGGTCTACAATGTCACAGGTGTCGAGTGGCTCGCCGAGAACAAGCCGGATCTCAAGTCCGCCGTGATGTGTGCCCAGGACGATGCGCTTGGCCTGCCGTCGGTGGCGACCTATCTCGCCGCGTTCGAAGCAGCCGGCATCGAGATGCAATCCGATCCCGTCCTATTCGACCCGGCAACCACCGATTTCGCACCTGTCGTGACCAAGCTGATCGCGGACAGCCCCGATATCGTCTGCCTGGATACCTGTTATTCCGATTATGTGCACCCGATATGCGAGCAGCTTTTCCAGCAGGGTTACGCGGGACAGATCATCTCGTGCACCGCCGACTTCTACGATCAGATGATCGAAAAGACCTCGAAGGAATTCATGGAAGGGTTCATCTTCCAGTTCCCGGATTTCGATGATCCCGCGCTCAACGATGAGATGATCAATTTCGAAGAGCCCAACACATTCTTCGAGACCTATAACGAGCGTCATCCCGGCGAATGGGGGGCTGTGAGCTGGGAATACGCCTCGATCATGGATCTTTGGAAGGCGGCCGCCGAGAAGGCCGGCTCAGCCGAACCGGACGCTGTGCTCGCTGCGATGACCGACGGCGGCAAGGGTGCGCATGCGTTCGGCGAGGCCGAATGGTGGGGTGAAGATCTCTTCGGTATCGACAATGCTCTGGTCGGCAATTGGCCGGTGGTGGTGATCGAGGATGGCAAGGCGCGGATCAAGGGCTTCAAATCGATCCCCGAATGGTACGCCAAGCATGGCGATCTCCTGAAGAACCACATGGAGGCCTATGGGCAGATGTGGACCCAACGCTAGTGGGATGTTCACATCATGGACTCGGACTGTCATTGCCGGGATCGACGGTTTGCGTCCAAGGTTTGATGAGGTCTTTGGGGGAGCGGTCCGCTAGCGCTCAGTGTCTGAGGCCCCTCAGTGGCTGACCTCCTGGCCCAGACCGCGGTGAACGCCCTTTATGCCGCGAGCTATATTTCACTGATCGCGGTCGGGCTGGTTCTGATCTTCGGCGTCATGGGGATCATCAATTTCGCCCATGGTGAACTCTATATGGCGGGCGCCTATGCGGTCGTGGCGCTCTATGCCGATGCCGGCATTCCCTTCCTGCTCGCCGTCACCGCTGGATTGGTGTTCGTCGGCTTGCTCGGACTGGCCATGGAGCAGGCTCTGTTCAGGCCGCTGAGGGGCAATCCCCTTGGCGGCCTGGTCGCCTCGATCGGATTCTTGATGATCCTCCAGGCCCTTGCCGTGATGGGCTTCGGCGTCCGCATGGAGCATATCCCGCCGGTGACCCAGGAGGTGATCGCCTTCTCCGATCGGGTGCGTCTGCCGGTCTCGCGCCTGCTCGTGATCGTTGCCGCCGTCACCCTTCTCGGTGCTCTCTGGTACTTTTTGCGCCGCACGCGATTTGGCTGGGCGCTGCTGGCATCATCCCAGGATGCGGAAGCTGCGGCCCTCCAGGGAATTTCCATCAATCAGACCGCACGTATCGCCATGTTCATCGGGGCGGCGCTCGCCGGGGTCGCCGGCGCGCTCACAGCACCCCTGGTCTCGGTCAATCCCTTTATGGGTCACTCGGTAATTGTCACAGCCTTCATCGTTATCATCGTCGGCGGCGTCGGTTCGCTCGAAGGTGCGGTGATCGCCTCGGTCATCTACGCCTTCGTCCACACCATCGTCACCACCTTCTACGACGGCGTGATCGCCGACATCGCCGGACTTTCGCTGATGCTGCTGGTCCTGATCGTCAAGCCGACCGGCCTCTTCGGAAGCGCAGATCGTGCCTAGTGGCGTGGCGACACCAGTCGTTTGGTTCGCGCTCCTTGCTGGGCTGATCGCGCTCCCCCATGGGCTGAGCTTCTCGCAGCAGGAAATCCTGGTCTTTCTGACCATCAATGTGCTGCTGGTGGCTTCATACCGCTTGCTGACCCTGACCGGCGAATGGTCGCTTGGCCATGCGGTGATCATGGGTGTTGGCGCCTATGCATCGGCCCTTCTCTCGAAAAAGCTTGGCCTGTTCGTGCCCCTCTCGATCATCCTGGGTGCGCTGACCGCCGCCTTGATTGCGGGCCTCCTCAGTTTTCCTCTGTTTCGCATGAAAGGGTTCTATTTTCTGATCGGCAGCTTTGCCTCCGGCGAGATCATCCGGCTGCTCTGGAAGCGGTTTCGCGAACCGTTCGGAGGGCCGAAAGGCTTGAAGAGCATCGAGCCGATGCCGGATTTCTCTATCGGCTTCTACGATTTCGACTTCTTCGAACCTGTGAGCTACTACTATTTCGCCGGTGTGGTGGTGGCAGCCAGCCTCTGGATCCTCTGGCGTATCGAGCACTCGCTGATCGGCCTGACCTTCCACGCGGTTCACTGGCAGGACAAGCTCGCACAGTCCGCCGGTGTCGATGTCTGGGGATACCGGACCCGGGCCTTCGTGATCGCCAGCGGCTTTGCCGGGTTGGCCGGCGCACTTCTTGCCCATTATATCGGTACGATCAACCCGAACAGCTTTGACCTGGAGGTGATGGTGTTCGTCCTGACATGGGCGATCGTCGGCGGCACCCAGACCTTCTACGGACCGATCCTCGGCTGCGTAGTACTGACTATCCTGAACGAGGTGATCCTGCGCGAGCTTGGCTTCGAGCAGATGCGCCCGCTGATCTACGGCCTGGTTCTCATTCTCTCCATCCTGTTCTTGCCGAAGGGCCTGGAAGGCTTGGTGCAGCAGGTTATCCAGCGGCGAGAAAAAGCGGCATGACCGCGATGCTGGAGATCGACGGCCTGACCATGCGCTTTAGCGGCCTGGTAGCGGTTGATGGGCTCGGGTTCACGGTCGAGCAGAGCACGATCCATGGCCTGATCGGCCCGAATGGTGCTGGCAAGACCACCACGTTCAATGCGGTTTCAGGCTACTACAAGCCGACGGCCGGAACGGTGCGTTTACAAGGCGAGCTGATCTCCGGTCTCAAGATGCACCAGATCGCGCGCCGCGGATTGATCCGCACGTTTCAGCACTCCACCCTGTTCGCCGAGATGAGCGTTTTGGACAACGCATTGCTTGGCACGCATATCATCCACCGGCCCAATTTGCTGGAAGCAATCCTCGGCACCGATAGGAAAGTGCGTGCAAGAGCTCGGGAGCAAGCGATCGAATCGCTCGCTTTCTTCGGGTTGGATGGTGCCGTCGACGAAAGGGCCGGCGATCTCTCTCACGGTCACCAACGCGCCCTCGGTATGGCGATTGCCTATGCGGCAAGGCCCGACGTGATCCTCCTTGATGAACCTTTCACCGGCATGAACCCGGAAGAGACCGGCAGAATGATGGAGCTGATGCGCAAGCTCCGCGACAGCGGTACCACGATCATGATCGTCGAGCACGATATGAAGGCGATTATGGGACTTTGCGATCAGATCACCTGCATGAGCTTTGGCAAGCTCCTTGCGGAAGGCAGACCGGAGGAAATTCGGAACGACCGCGCTGTCATCGAGGCTTACCTTGGATCAGCCACCCATGCTGCTTGAAATGCGAAGTGCTTCGGTTCGCTATGGCAAGGTCACGGCCATCAGGGATGTGTCGATCTCCGTGCCGGATGGCGGCATCGTCACCATCATCGGCGGCAATGGTGCTGGTAAGACGACGACACTTAGAGCAATCTCTGGTCTGGCGAGCCTGGCAGCTGGTGAGATCCATTTCGACGGCAGGCGCATTGACAGGCTGCCGGCCGATCGGATCGTTGCTGCAGGCATCGTCCATGTCCCCGAGGGGCGCCGCGTCTTCCCCGATCTGACGGTAGAGAAAAATCTCTACACAGGCGCTTTTCTTCGCAAGGATGAGGCCGCAATCGCGAGCGATCTTGAGATGGTTTTCGAGCGTTTTCCCCGCCTGCGCGAGCGTCGCCACCAACGCGCCAAGATGATGTCAGGCGGTGAGCAGCAGATGCTGGCGATCGGCCGCGCCCTCATGGCGAAACCGCGGCTCTTGTTGATGGATGAGCCTTCCATGGGGCTCGCTCCGGTGATCGTCGAGGATATCGCGAAGATTATATTGGATATCAGCACCAAGGGAGTGCCCGTGGTTCTGGTCGAGCAGAACGCCGAGCTTGCCCTTAAGCTCGCCGATTACGCCTATGTGCTGGAAACCGGCGCGCTGGCGCTAGAAGGAAAGGCGGAGGACTTGCATGACAACGACCATGTCCGCGCAGCGTATCTGGGCATTTGATCGAAGCGACCCCGAGATGCGCGCAGCCTTGGCCTCAGGCTGGAAGCGCCGCGATCTCTGGTGGGAGCGCTTGCAGGTGCGTGGCAATGCCGCTCTCGTAGAAGGCAAGTCCGATCAAGCCGTGAGAAGTTTTCGCCTAGCCTGCTGGATCGCGTATTTGGGCCTTGCCGGCAACGACCTGAGACGAGCCACCAGCATCGCCAATATAGCATTCGTAAAGAGGCTCTTAGGATCGGAAAAATCGGCAAGGCGAAGCTATGCGGTTGCGATCGCCCTTTGGTCGACAGCCTCGTCGATGCTGAAAACACTGACGATCCGCCCCAGGGCCAGGAGTTCCCTGTTTCACCTAAGGATGGAGGTGAAACACTGGGACACCTATAGCGACAACATGAAAACCCGCTTCGGCAAGTTCATCGACGAGACCAGGCAATCCCTCGACGCCCTTTCCTCCGGCGAAGAACCGCCACATCGGCTTTATGCGCGCTGGCGCGGTGAAAAGCCCGCCGTCTTCGACGACACCAGAAAACTTCTCGGCGCTTGCCTTCTCGTCGCATCATGATGGCCGACAATGTTTGCCGATAAGAACGCAATGTCCGCGAAGCATGATCTACACGCAAGCGCAGATCTGAGCATTCTCGGACCATTGATAAGATCGATGTTTGTCAAGCTTGAGATCATATTTCTATTGAGCCCAAATCTGAGAATTGATGGTGGTTCGATAGTATTTACGAGAATTGCCTGTGCAACTTGAGCGATCGACGACGAAATTCCAACCAAAACATCGCTGGGCAAGGCCAACTCTTTCAACGTTGCCGCCATGGCAGCTCTTTGATCACAAAAAGTGCACAGAGGCTGTTGCCTCCCCCCGCAACCATGTGTGGGCGGCCCGTTTGTTGCAAGGGTTTCGTTCGTTTTCCACGCGTTGAGCTTGGTACTGCCATGTGTCCGGCCTTCTGACGCGGCCTCATGGCCGCTGGCCTTGATGAAATCCGCCGGATCCAGTCTCCGATCAACGAAGCGCTCATGAAAGAGCATGGTTGCGGGCGAGGTGTCTGGTCCTTTGGGGCTCATGGCGTGTTCATCGTAAGCGCTTCGGCGTTCCCCTATGCGGCTTGGCTTGACGCGGCCTCGAAGTTCCATGGCATGAGTTCATCGATGCGGCTTGCTTTGGTGCACTAAGGGGGGGTAGTGGCATAGAAGGTTTCGAATTTAGCCCCCCTCATCCGAGATTGCCTCTCCATGCCGCACAAGTTCAACGCCGCTCGCCGTCACAAGATCCCCAAGGTCCGCTATGCGGTGAAGAACTGGCCCGACTATGAAGCCTCGTTGCGTCAGCGGGGCGATCTTCGGATCTGGATTGCCGATGATGTGGCGGATCATTGGACAGTTGCCGGCAAGCGCACGCCCAAAGGCGACCCGATCTATACCGATCTTGCGATCGAGACCGTGCTGACGCTTCGGCTGGTTTTTCATCAGCCGCTTCGCCAGACTAAAGGGTTTGTTAGCTCTATCCTATCCATCATGGGTCTCGATTTACCTGTACCAGATCACAGCACCTTGTCGCGACGAGGCGTTGGGTTGGGTTGGTCCGATCTCGGCGCTTGTTGTCAGCGAAAGACGGCTTGGATCTAGTGGTCGAGAGCACCGGATTGAAGATCCATGGTCCAGGCGAATGGCGCCAGGAGCGTTTCGGCGACAAGAAGACGGGAAAGCCGCGTCGATCCTGGCGAAAGCTGCATCTTGGGATCGATCCGGACAACGGCGACA
>JBPCVQ010000019.1:0-7532 GCA_051010395.1 Geminicoccaceae bacterium
CGCAGTCCTTGCACTGGTCGATGATGCAGGGGGCTTTGTTTCCCCAAACCTCGGCGACCTTTAGCGATAGGCGGCTGTCTGCATTGTGCCGGTGGATGCGGGTGCTCTGGCACTTCTTGACCGGGCAAACCTTGGGCAGCGGCACTGAGGACGCACGGTAGAGCTCGGGGCGGATCGGCATCAGCGATAGACTTCGATCGGCGGATGGGATCGCCAGGGCATGGCCGGAATGGGGCCGGTCGCGTTGATGATCGAAGAGCCGCCGAACCACCAGGTCGCCAGGGCAACAGCCAACGCGGACAGCAGGATAAGAGCCTGCATCATGGCCACCATTCTGTCTGCCCAGCGATGGTCGCGATCAGTGGCCATAGATAGCGCTCGTCTTGGCATGCCTGTGGTCTCCGAGGAGGGCTTCTCGGCCTTCTCCGGTGTTGCCGGTTTCGGCGGCCACTTGGTGCTTCAGACCGAGTCTGTCGGGGATGATTTCAACGGCCGCCTCCATGGCATCCATCTTCCGCAGACGGTCATCCCTAGAGAGCTGTTCCCAATTGCGAGACAAGCCCTGACGATCATGGTGAACGGCCGCCATCTGCTCGATGACCGATAGGCCCGGCGGAGGTTTTCTGCCAGCCGTCATGAGGCATCATCCAACGCAGCATTCACGACGCGCATCAGGTCGCCGACGGTCCGAACCTCGTCCAACTCCTTCTCAGCGACGGTCAGGTCCTCGCCGAGCTCATCCTCAAGGACGAGTTGCATCTCGACGCGATCGAGAGGGTCGAAGCCCAGATCTACGAATTGCGTTTTTTCCGTGATCTCCTGATCGCCGATATCGGCCTGTGTTTCGATCAACGTGACCAACCGTTCGAGTGTCAGCGGTTCGGTCATCGTAGGGCCCCCATTTCCACGCTCTCTGGGGTCGGTTCGGGCGGCACCGAACTATTAACGGCTGCAAACAGCAGAAAGACGAGGATGAGGACCAAGGCTATGATGAAGCTATATTCAGAGAGGATTTTGACCAACCGTGAGAGGCCCTTCATGACGACGTCTCCGGTTCGCATGGTTTCTGGCCGAGCGGATCTGTTGTGTCCGGATGGCAGCCGACTCGAGCCTTGCAGGCGTCGCACTTCCAGATTTGCTTGTCGGCGAGATCTGGTCGGTGCGGATAGATCTCGGCGCCGTCAGTCAGACGGCAATCGCCGCCGCAGTGCAGGCAGGTCGCGATCATGACGACGCCCTTGGAGCGCGGTCAGCAATTAGACACTTCCAAGGTAATCCATTGATCTCTGGAGGCGTTGGCGAGGTGTGATATTGTCTAAGGACATTGAAACTATTATTAAGTCCGCTGCCTGCTCGGCTGGTGGCATCGCGGTTTGATGCCTCCGGCCTTCGGCGAGAGGGCGCTCGCCAGAGCCGGAAGTGAGTGAGTTTGGTTATGCCAGCAGACTGCCCGTTCGCTGGGCGAATTCTTGGTCAAGAAAAACATTGGCGTTCGGTTGAAAACCGGCCAGCATGAGAAAAGATCACAATCAAATGAGAATAAGGAGGCTTTGGTGAAAACGCTCCCTCTACTGACCAGCACTGCACTCATAACAGGCTTGGCCCTGCCAGTGGCTGCCGAGTCTTGGGATATGCCGATGGCCTATCCCGACAACAATTTTCATACCGAGACAGGCAAGGGCTTTGCCGAATGCGTTGCTGACGGCTCTGGCGGAGAGCTGGATCTGGTGATTCACGGCAATGGTTCGCTGTTCTCCGGAAGCGACATCAAGCGCGCCGTGCAAACTGGGCAGGCGCCAATCGGCGAACGGCTCCTGTCCGCGCACCAGAATGAAAGTGCGATCTTCGGTGTCGACAGCGTACCGTTCATGGCGACTGGCTATGAAGCCTCGGTCAAGCTTTGGGAGATCGCCAAGCCGACCTTGTCGACCGTCCTCGACGGGCAGAACCTCGTGCTGCTCTATTCCGTGCCATGGCCGCCTCAGGGCATCTACGCTAAGAAAGAGGTGAATTCAGCCGCCGACATGGAAGGCGTGAAGTTCCGAAGTTACAATAATGCTACGGCACGCATGGCCGAGCTGATGGGTGCGGTGCCGGTACAGATTGAAGCGGCGGAACTGAGCCAGGCATTGGCGACTGGCGTCGCCGAGAGCTTCATCTCCTCGGGCTCCACCGGATATGACGAAAAGGTCTGGGAGCATCTGACCCATTGGTATGCCGCTGACGCCTGGCTGCCCAGGAACTACGTCTTCGTCAACAAGGACAGCTGGTCTGGCCTGGATGAGGCAACCCAGGGGACGCTCAAGGACTGTGCGGCCAAGGCCGAGGAGGCGGGCACCGCAAAGTCGATGGAACTGGCCGAGTGGTATAAGGAACAGCTCTCCTCTAACGGCATGGCCGTACAGCCACCCGGTGACACCCTCAAAGCCGACCTGCTCGGCATTGGCGAGACCATGACCACCGAGTGGCTGGAAGCTGCAGGTGACGACGGCAAGGCGATCGTCGACGCATTCAAAGCGAACGAGTGAGGCAAGCGAAGCCGGGCGACTGCGGTCGTCCGGTGCGCGCCTGCGTCCTCGGGTGGTGATGGCAAGTTCGAAAAATCCGCTGCGTGATCTGCTGGATCGCCTCTACGATCTGGCTGGTGGGCTCGCCGCCCTCTGCCTGATCGCACTTCTGATCATCATTTGTCTGCAGATGATTGCTCGCTGGAGCGGCATGGTCTTCCTTGGTTCCACAGCCTATGCAGGGTATTGCATGGCGGCTGCCTCCTTTTTTGCGCTCGCCCATACCTTGAACCATGGCGGCCATATCCGGGTCTCGCTCCTTCTCAGCCAGCTCGGGCGCTATCGGCGGCTTGCCGAAATCTGGTGCTTCGGCATCGGCTCGATACTTGCCGTCTTCCTCGCGATCTACGCGATCAAGGCCGTGCGGATCTCGATCAAGCTGAACGATATCTCCCAAGGCCAGGATGCGACCCCGATCTGGATCCCCCAGCTGCCCATGGCCATTGGCGCCACCCTGTTCGCAATCGCCATGATCGACCGCCTGATCCGTATCCTCGCCGGCGGCAGCTATGAACTCGGCAGTGCCGGGGCCACGCCCTCGATTGAAGACAAATCGTCAGATGGTCATGCTTGAGCAGCGTCGCCATACCAACAGCCGGGCTCAATCCTTAGCTTGCAACCGCACGGCACGTCGCCGTGGATGAGATTTATCTGACGGGCCTGTTCCTATTCGTGCTTTTCCTGCTGCTCGGAACGGGTGTCTGGGTGGGGCTCGCTCTTCTTGGCGTTGCCTGGTTCGGGATGGAGCTCTTCACCTCCAGGCCGGCGGGCGATGCCATGATCACCACGATCTGGCGCATGTCCTCATCCTGGTCGCTGACCGCCTTGCCGCTCTTCATCTGGATGGGGGAAATTCTTTTCCGGACAAGGCTTTCCGAGGATATGTTCAAAGGGCTTGCTCCCTGGATGGCCAACCTTCCCGGCAGACTATTGCACACCAATATCGTCGGCTGCACGGTGTTCGCCGCGGTCTCCGGCAGCTCGGCGGCCACCGTTACCACGGTCGGCAAAATGTCGATCCCGGAACTTAGGCGGCGCGGCTATCCCGAGATGCTGATCGTCGGCACGCTCGCCGGCGCCGGCACGCTCGGCCTGATGATCCCGCCCTCGCTCACGCTCATCGTCTACGGCGTGACCATCCAGGAGAGCATCTCGAAACTGTTCATGGCCGGCATCCTTCCTGGGCTGACCCTGGCGACCTTGTTCATGGGTTATATCGCCATCTGGTCCTTCGTCAGGAAAGATCAGGTGCCGGCCCCGGACCGAAAACTTACTTTCGCCGAGCGTGTCGCCGAGAGCCGCTTTCTGATCCCCGTCATTTGCCTGATCTTCCTGGTTCTCGGCTCGATCTATCTGGGGTTTGCCACAGCGACCGAAGCGGCTGCCTTTGGCGTGATCGGCGCCCTTTCGCTTGCGGCGATTCAAGGCTCACTTACCTGGGAAAGCTTTACCGTTAGCCTGATGGGCGCCACCCGTACCTCCTGCATGATCGCCATGATCCTGGCAGGTGCTGCCTTCCTCGCATTGGCCATGGGCTTCACCGGCCTGCCGAGAGCACTTGCCGGCTGGATCGCCTCGATGGAACTCAGCCCGATCGCCCTGATCGCAGCCCTCACATTATTCTACATCGTCCTCGGCTGCTTCCTCGACGGCATCAGTTCGGTGGTCCTGACCATGGCCGTGGTCGACCCGATGGTGCGCGGCGCCGGGATCGACATGATCTGGTTCGGCATCTTCATCGTGGTCGTCGTCGAAATGGCCCAGATCACCCCGCCGATCGGCTTCAACCTCTTCGTGCTCCAGGGCATGACCGGTCATGAGATCAGCTATATCGCGCGCACCGCGTTGCCGTTTTTCCTCTTGATGTGCCTGATGGTGATCATCCTCGTAATGTTCCCCGAACTCGCCACCTTCCTCCCCGAAACCATGCGCCAGGCCCCCGGTTAATGGTGTGTGGTGTGACCACCTCATGTGGCTTTTACCGATTTCGAACAACGCGCCCGGAATGCCCAGGGTATGCGGCTTCTTGTCGGAATGATCTCGGGTATTGTTCATAGCGAACAGGCTGCAATGGCCGTCCACCTGCCACTGATTGGGCGAGGCTCGGATTCCCAGGATCGCATGGACCAGATCATCACGATTGCGAGATGAAGTTAAGTTCAGGTTAACCCTCCATTCCGCCGATAGTTTCGCCTGATCGAGGTGCGCCCCATACTCCTATTGTGTTCGGTGCTTGGAAAAGAGCGGTAGAGGAGCGAAATATGACACGTCTTTCGTATATCGAGCGAGAGGATGCCGACCCTCGACTACACCCGATCTATGATGCCATTGAGGCCTATGGTCCGTTCGCCAATCAGGTGAGGACCATGGCCCATTGTCCGCCGGTGCTCGAGCACATCATGGCGTTGCTTTTCGACTGGAGGAAATCAACATGTCTGACGCGCCGGCACATCGAGCTTTTGAACGTTACGGTTGCAAAGCTAAATCAATGCAACTATTGCATTATCCATCATGCGCCTGCGCTTTTCGTGTCGGGACTGAGTGAGCAGGGCATCGCCCTCCTGCCCGCATATGAAGAGCATCCAGAACTGGATGAGACCGACCGATTGGTCGTCCACTACGCCGTTCAGATCAATGAAACACCTCAGCGAATATCCGACAGCTTTTTCGGGCAGCTGCGAGCCCATTTCTCCGAGGCGGCGATTGCTGAGTTGACCTGGCGTATCGGCCTCGCCGGCGCTTTTAACCGGATCAATCAGGCGCTGGACATCGATATCGAGTCAGACCTCGTTCAGGCGGCAGGCTTTAGAACGCAAGGAGAGGGTGGGCATTGAGTAGCCTATAGCGGGTCATGACTTGGTTGAACCCTCGGAGAATGTCACTTTTTCGAACGTCGCTCTATGTCTGCGCAGCGATGTTCATTTTTGAGTGGGACAATGATGATCATCCCTAGAGGATTTGTTGCCCTTTTGATTGCTCTCGGCATGAGCATGGCCTCGACAGACATGCGGGCCGAAGTACTGGAGCCGACGGAACTCTATCTCGTCATGTCGATGGCTGGCGTGACGGCGGGATCGCTGCGATTGAAGATCGGTTCTGCAGACGGAGAGGTCGCCAGCTCTCTCAAGATGAAAAGCAAAGGCTTCTTCAAGTTCCTGACCGGTTATAAAAGCCTTGCTGAAGCCAGGAGCAGGCCGGCATCCGATACAGTCGGACCCATGCCGGTCAGCTACGATTCGACTTACGAGACGAAGAAAAGCGGGCGGAAGGTGTTGATCCGCTATGACCCCGAAGATGGCAGCATCACCGGCCTCGAAACGTGGAAGCGCGGCAAGCCGCGTAAAAGCAAGGTCCCGGAAGTGCTAAGGCTTGATACCGTCGACCCTCTCACGGGCATGCTGCAGCTTCGCCATTGGATCCGCGAACTCCGGGAAGAACAGCCAAGCGGTAATGACAGCGTCGACAAGGCGTCAGTTTCCCAGGTCTTCGAGATTTTCGACGGTCGCCGCCGCTACCGACTGAATGCTGAGCTTCTGGAACGCTTGCAGATCAACTTCGATGGCGAGGGCCGTCCTGCCCTTCGCTTCAAGGTTCGAATGGAGCCGCTTGCAGGGTTCAGTAGCAAGGATATGCTGGCCAATTGGGCAAGCGAAGACGGCAAGCGTTGGATCGAACTCGTCATCACCGACGAGGACAATCCACTGCCCGTTTCGATCACCACAAAGGGCGGAGCACTAAAAACGACCGTCTATCTCCGCAAGGTCTGCGTTGGCGGGGCAGGCTGTTCCAAGATCGACAGCTGAGAACAAAAGCCATCCAGAAGGGTGGCATATTACAGAAAACAGCACGTTCGGCAGAAACGCCCCAAAGTCAATGAGGTGGCCACGCCACTTAGCCTGCGCGGTCGTCTCGTGCTGTTGCAGCTTCGGCGTAGACATGCACCGGCTTACCGGTATTGCCGACCACGTCCTTGTTGATGACGACTTCCTCGACGCCGTGAAGGCCTGGAAGATCGAACATGGTCTCCAAGAGGATCGTCTCCATGATCGAGCGGAGCCCGCGCGCCCCGGTCTTGCGCTCGATCGCCTTGTTGGCGATCGCCGAGAGCGCATCGTCGGTCATGCTGAGACGCACGTCTTCCATCTCGAATAATTTCTGGTACTGCTTGACGAGAGCATTTTTCGGCGCCGTCAGGATCTGTATCAGGGCCGCCTCATCGAGATCGGTCAAGGTCGCCACCACCGGCAGGCGACCAACAAATTCAGGGATCAGCCCGAATTTCAGGAGATCGTCAGGCTCGACATCGCCCAGCAGCTCGCCCACCTGGCGGTCATCCGGGGCTGCTACCTCGGCGCCAAAGCCCATCGAGCGATCGATGCCGCGCGCCGCCACGATCTTGTCCAGACCGGCAAACGCCCCACCGCAGATGAACAGGATATTGGTGGTGTCGACCTGCAGAAATTCCTGCTGTGGATGCTTTCTGCCACCTTGCGGCGGAACGGAGGCCACCGTGCCTTCGATGATCTTGAGAAGCGCTTGTTGCACACCCTCACCGGAGACGTCGCGCGTGATCGATGGATTCTCAGACTTACGAGAAATCTTGTCGACCTCGTCGATATAGACGATGCCGCGCTGCGCGCGCTCGACATTGTAGTCGGCGGCCTGCAGCAGCTTTAGGATGATATTCTCAACATCCTCACCGACATAACCCGCCTCGGTGAGCGTGGTCGCATCCGCCATGGTAAAGGGCACATCAAGGGTGCGCGCCAACGTCTGCGCGAGCAGCGTCTTGCCGCAGCCGGTAGGCCCGATCAGCAGGATATTCGACTTCGCTAGCTCGACTTCGCCACCCTTGGAGCCATGCGCCAAGCGTTTGTAATGGTTGTGCACGGCAACCGACAAAACCCGCTTCGCTCGCTCCTGACCAATCACGTAATCGTCAAGAACACCCTTGATCTCAAGGGG
>JBPCVQ010000020.1:0-5879 GCA_051010395.1 Geminicoccaceae bacterium
CAGCGACTTCAACCACTCCCGTACCGGCTCCTTGCCGCTGATCGAGCGATAGAAGACAAGCTGGATATGCTTTTCCTCATCATCCACGCATGCACCTTACAGGGAACATATGTACCTTGTGAAGTACTAAAAATGGCCCCTTCCCATGCCCATAGGAAGAGGCCGTTCTGGTCGTTCGCGGTCATCGGCGTCCCCGCCTGTACCGCCTGCGCATGCTACCGTCGCCCCCGTTCGGTCAAAAGGTTGTTCTGTAAATATCCTAGCGGGGTCACAGGGGCGGCAATGAGCCCCTTTTAGGGAAAGATGATCTGAGCGGAGCGAAGGCATTATTAGGCACCGCGAAGCGGTGGACGGAGTGAGCAAAGCAAACGGAGGGTAGGGGTGTTTGGTATTTGATATGTGAGGCAAAGCCGAACGCATCATAAATTCTTTCCACAGCGCAATCTTCTTATATTCTCTTCTTCTATAGGGAAGAATCTAATTATTAAATTTCAATGAGTTAGACATCTTAAAGTAAGGAATGGGGCGGTCATCGGTAAGGAATGGGGCGGTTATGATGACAGGGTTTCAACGGTTCCTGTCAAACGCGCTTTGCGGCCAATCTTAGACCGTTGTCCCTCTTTCCAAGCTTCTTGTTGGCCTATGTCATCCTTCCAGGACCATGACATGGCAACACCGACAACACTCTTTCCTTGTTTCTTTGGACGAAGATAAACCTCAAAATCAGCCAAGCCATTGACCTCTAACAAGGCCGGCTGGATCGCCCACTGGTTTAGCTGAGCAAACCTTTTGAGCTTGCCGTCCGGGACACGCAACAGATCCCGAAGCTCATCAAGAGTGAAATCCTCGATACACTTATTCATACGAATGCGACGGCTTATAGCCTCATAAAGCGCCAAGGCGTATTTGCTAGTAAACTGATAAATGACGCGCAGTTCGAGTTTGGCAAAAATCGAACTGTTTCTCAGCAGATCAGCTAGCTTAGGATCAAAATTGTACTCAAGAACACCGTCTTTCCGATCATCGTCATCGATATCGATACCGCCAAGGAGTTGAACTTGACGAGTTTTGCCATCTGTCAGCTTAGCCGTGACAATCGTTGTTTGAAGATCCTTCAAATACGGACGGACTCGATCATTACTGTCATGTAGGCCACGGAGTTCGGAAAGACTTATCTGAAAAGTGTGACCTTCTTTAGTCATCTCAGGCCCAAACGCATTCTGGAGCAGTCGATTATAGATCTTCGATGCAGCTAGAGAAATTCCGCCTGCCCCCGAAATATCAATCAATTCTGCTGGCTTGATCATTTCCCCTTGTCGGGGTTTCAAACTGAAAGTTTTGTTGTTTTTCAGCATTATAGCTTCCTTAAAGTAAGGAATGGGGCGGTTAAGTCTCAATAAATGTAAGGTAAGGTACGCGAATTTCTTACCTTACAAAAGAGCTTGGAGCCCACCGGCGAAGCTGCCGCCGGCGGGTTCTCTCAGTTGCTATTTAGAGAGGCTTATTCGTTCCAGAGCTGCCTGACCCCTACTAAGAGATTGGAGGACAGACGACGGGCCAGGTCATTCCAGGCCATGCTCCCTAGAAGATGGAGCTGTACGAGGATGTCATCTTTGGTCGTTGCAGGAGTGTGGGCGATGAGATGTTCAAGATCACTAATCCTTTGCCCCAATCCTGGGATGGTCCCTGGAAGATCATCGTAACAGCCAGAATCCATCCTGAATCTCAGATCGGCGGCCTCAATGAGCCAGGCTCGATGTGACGTTGTTTTCTCTGTGGTAGTCATTGGTGGTTCCTTTTCGTAGTGGTTAGGGAACAGGTGACCGGGGTGTCCGCCCCGGTCACCACAAGCACCGTCAGCCCATGCCAACGGCGATAAGGCCCTTGGGCCCTATTCAAGTTCAGCCTCATCGAGCTCACGCCCTTCGGTTACCTTGCGGTATCCGTCCGCAAGAGCACTCCAGAATTCACGGATGAGCACGATCATGAATCGTCCGATCGGCGGCCCCCACAGACCGACGACACAGACGAACCCCAAGGCGCTGCCGTAGCTCCAGGCCGTCCATTGATCGATCGGCCTCGCTGTCCAGGCCATGAAGAGCAGCACCGCGAAGAACCAGCCCAATCTGAGGAGGTGATCGGCAATCATGGCTGCATGATCTTCGCGATGATGCCAGCGCCCAATGCCAGAGCAGCGAGGCCAGCAAGGACGGCGATCACATAGTCTTTGTCGGTTGATACATCGGCCCCCTTTGCCGCAGCCTCCGCTTCGGTGGTATTTTTCGAGACCTCACCGGCAATCGTGGCTTGATGTTCGATGACATCCATAGCCCGGTGTGTGACCTCCAGGCTTGCCGTGAACATGCTGTCGATAGCTCCGGTCACGACCCACATGCCGCCCAGGACAAGCGCCACGACAGAAACGGCCCCGATCGCCACATAGCGGAGGTTCCGCCGCTCGATCCGAGCCGCCTGGTCCGGTGAGGCAATCTCGCCACTCAGTGACCAGGCATTGCCATGACGCTCTTGCGGCTGCGGCAGAACCTGGCCAGACGGAACGAGGTCATAGCCTTGCTCACGCGCCGCCAGGATCAGCTCTTTCTTGTCCGCCATGGAGTACACGGCTGGCACATCAGCCCCGCCGCCCTTCTTGTCGTCGTCGTTATCTTGATCCATGCCTCTTTCCCGTAAGGAGGCCCCGCCCGCGCCGGTGGCCGTGAACCGATGGCGCGGGCGGCGCTGAATGCGGCTTAAGCCGTTACGCGCTCACGATTGGTTTTCCGCCATGCCTCGATGTCATCGCGGTTGGATTGCGGCAGCACCGAACCGATGCTGGCGAGCGGCACCCCGCATTTGATGGCTCGTGGTCCGTGCGCCTTGGACCAGAGCGCGAAGAGCGTCATCGTCTCCGCCTTCCTGAGCAGAGACAGTTCGTTGGATGTCCATTTGATTTCAGGGGCGACCCGGCCCTGATCGTTGTAAGACAACGCGCCGTAGATCTTGCAGGACACATTGCCGAGGATCGCCGCCGCCACCTCTGGCGATAACTGGCCCAGATGCTGGTGTGCCAGGATGATACCGACATTGGCTTTGCGCGCCTGCGTCAGCAGCTCGATCAGCAATTGATCATCGCCAGCCAGATAGTCAGCACATTCATCGATCATGATGATGCAGGGCTTGCGCTGATCCTTGGGCAGCGCCAGACGCTCGTTGATGGCATTGCTCAACATGGCAATGATCAGGCGGCCATAGAGCGAGGCCCCCATCGATCCGAGCGCATCCTTGGCCGTATCGACCAGCACGAAGGTGCCTGAAACCATGGCGTCGAAGAGGTCGACCTTGGCACCCACGACATCGAAAAGCCGCGCGATCGCTGGCTTTGCCATCACGCCATAAAGCCTCGTCTTCAGCTCGCTTGCCGTGGTGGCCGACCTGCTGTTGAGCGGCAATTCCTCGAAGAAACGGCGCGTGGCCGGATTCTTGATGTCCTTCCTTGAGGTGACCGTGTCGGTTTCTTTGGCACCCTTGCTCAACGCCTCGACCTCGAGGAGGGTCATCAGGTCGCCAATCGTCGGGTTTGGCCGTTCGGCAAGCGCCCGCAGCGCCCAAACCAGCAAGGTGGTTTGAATAGGCGTCATGGCATTGTCGCCAAAGAGAGCGCTGATCGCATAAATCAGGGCATCGGTGCTTGCGGTTGCGATACGCTCGGCATGAGCGCTGCCATAGGCCGCCCAGCGTGCCGGGCGGCTAAAGGGAGAAATCGACGGCGCAGGTGTTGCGCTGCCGTCCAGAAGCATGGTGCGCGCGCCGAGCGGCCCATTGGTCACGGCCTTGATGCCAGACAGATCCCGGATCAAGTCGCGCTGGCTGTCGATCACGACAACCGAGAGCTCACCGGCTTCAACGTACCTTAGCCAGCCGGCGACAAGCTTTTGGATCAGGACGCTCTTACCGTGTCCGATCCCGGCCATGATGTGGCCGTGCTCCTGGAACATGGAGGGTGGCAGATCGAGCGCCAGGCGGGGCCGTATGTGGTCCAGCCCTTTGTCGATTTCGTCCCGCGCCCGGACGAGCTCGCCCAGGTCATAGGACGACAGCTCGATGCCCCTGCAAAGGCGCCCAAGCCGATACCCGCCGAACTTACGAAGGCGGTCGATCGCGGTGAGGTCGTGATTTGGCTTGAACCGCGCGCGCAGCCGATAAAGCGGTGTGAAGGGACGCCATGGGCGCCAGTGTTCCGTAAAACGCGCATGCAAAAACATCGCCTGCCTTTCTCCCGGCAGGCGATTCCTTGATCAAGCACAGCATGTTGTGTGATCTACAGACAGCCATGGCCGAGCTACTCCTCGGTGGTGGTCAGAGGTGGCGAGGCCCTGCAAGGCCTCGTCATCTCGCTACAGTTAGCTTACCGGCATCGCACTATGGCCAAACGCCGGTTGATCCTATAATAATTTTACATTACAAGCGCGAGTGTAAAAACAATATACCCTCGCATCCCAATCATAACACACCAGCTTATTTGAGTGAACAATCATTTACTCAAATAATCAACCCAAAGCTCACGGGTGATATCTGATATGCTGCGCTCTTCCTCGACAGCTTTTGTTTTGATACGGCGATAAAGAGACTTCTCAACATCGACGTTGAGACGCCGCTTCTGTTCGGATGTTTCTGTTACATCTTCCATGATCCTCTTGCGGGCTTCATCTCCCTTGCTGGGTCGATTCGCTCTAAGCACCATCTAAGTTTCACTCCCATCCACATGAGATAGAAGTTCGTCGGTCAGTGTATTTATCTCTGCAACAGCATCGGGGTTATCACCCTCAAACGCAGTTTGCCCTTCACTCGCCGTTCGCGGATATATTTGGCGTTGTGTGACGACAGCTTGAAAAACGCCTAGCCCATAGTCATCCAGCGCCACGTTAATTTCCTCGCCTAATTTTGTCCCTGATATGGCCCGGCTGATGATGAACCCAGCACCAGGCGTCCCATCCGTCACTTCCTGACGGGCTTTTATGAAATCCACCAGATCGGACACAGCCCAAAGATCGTATGGGCTGGGTTGGACGGGAATAAGGATAAAGCTACTTACCTTGATAGCAGCCGCTATCATGTCTTCCAGCTTGGCTGCTCCATCGATCAAAACAAAATCATGTTCGGCACCAATGCTAGATAGCGACTTCATGAGAGTTGGACGGTCAAGGGCGACCAGCGGCACGGGATTTTCATCAAGACAAGCATGCCAGTCACGTGCGCTACCTTGTGGGTCGCTATCCACCAGCAGCACCGAATGGCCACGCTTTTGAAGCGCCCGTGCGAGGTTAGTGCTGATGGTCGTTTTTCCAGACCCCCCTTTGGGGTTTAGGATCGATATCACCTTCATGAGTAAAAACCCAAATGTTTATTTACTCATTTGAGTGTATGAGCAAGAAACGATGATTGCAATTATCGTTTTGGCTGGCTCGCTTGAGCGAGCCCCCTTGTCCCCCGTCGCCTGGTGCCCGCGCCGCGCGCCCGTCTGTGTAACCCCTGTCGTGGCACACAGCCGGGCGCGCTCGTGCCAGGTTTTCCGCCGTTTTTTCCCGGCAAGACGGTTGTGGTGATGTTGGCGCCTGGCCGCTTGGATCTCGGGCTTGGACTCCCGGGCCTCGCTGAACGCTCGCCTGGTTTGTCCGCCCTGATCCTCACGGCCAGGCGCCAACATCACCACAACCTCGTTCCGTGACAGGCATCCAGCGGGAAGGGCAGGGCGATAGCACGAACGCCGGGTGAGCTTCCCTGTTCAGCGCCTCAAGGCCAAGCCGCCTGTGGCGGTGCGCGCCGCGCAGCCTTGACCCCCTGCCCAGAAAAGCTCTTGGGCTTGGCATCACCGATGGGCA
>JBPCVQ010000021.1:0-4331 GCA_051010395.1 Geminicoccaceae bacterium
ATCGACGAAGAATACACCGAGCTGGCGTTGCGCACACTGCACACGACCTATGGGCTGGACGCGGCGTAAGAATAGCCGGCGGACCAGGATAAGAACCGATAGGTGACAAAAAAACGGAACGGGATGATGGCGGACCTTGAGACAGGACGTGAACGACTAAATCGCCTTTGGCAAAATGGAACAGACTTCCTTGGTTGTCCGTTTGCTGTCCTGGGAGGTGCGATGACCTGGGTCTCCGAACGGCATCTGGTGGCGGCGATTTCGAATGCGGGCGGCTTTGGCGTACTCGCCTGCGGCGCGATGACGCCGGACCTGCTGGCCGCGGAAATCGAAGGAGCCAAGAGGCAGACCGACAAGCCGTTCGGCGTCAATCTGATCGTTATGCATCCGGATCTCGATGCGCTGATCGATGTCTGCAGCGAGCACCAGGTCGGCCACATCGTGCTGGCGGGCGGGCTGCCGGGCAAGGCGGTCATGGCCAGGGTCAAGGATGGCGGCGCCAAGCTGCTCGCCTTCGCACCATCGCTCGGCGTTGCGCGCAAGCTCTCCCGTGCCGGCGCCGATGCCCTCATCATCGAAGGCATGGAGGCGGGCGGTCATATCGGCCCGGTCGCCACCAGCGTGCTCGCCCAGGAAATCCTGCCCTATATGAGCGAGAACATGCCGGACCTGCCGATCTTCATCGCCGGTGGTATCGGTCATGGCGAGGCGGTCGCTGCCTATCTCAACATGGGTGCCGCCGGCATTCAGATGGGTACGCGCTTCGTCTGCGCGACCGAGAGCGTCGCGCATCCCAACTTCAAGAAAGCGTTCATTCGTGGTCATGCGCGTGACGCCATGCTGTCGGTGCAGATCGATCCCGAATTCAAGGTGATCCCGGTGCGAGCACTCGCTAATGAAGCGACCAAGGCCTTTACGCAAACGCAGATCGACGTGATCGCTCGTTATCGAAATGGCGAGACGACCTTCGAGGAGGCATCCCTCGCGATCGAGCACTTTTGGGCGGGCGCGCTCCGAAGGGCGGCCATCGACGGTGATGTCGAGCACGGATCGCTGATGGCCGGGCAAAGCGTCGGCTTGGTCGCGAAGGAGCAGCCGGTGACGGAAATCCTGAACGAGTTGGTCGATCAGGCAACCCTTGCGCTTGGCCGTGATCCCGGCCGGGTTGCGGCCCTTGACGAGGCGGTTGCATGAGTTCGCCGACCACCACTGGCACGGATGCTGGCCAGCCGCCGGTGGCTCCGGCCCAGACGGTGACGCCGAACCCGCCTGCGATCGACATGCGCGTCGACGAGCTCTCCGGAGCGAGGCGTCTGCTACGCCGTCTGATCCAGGTGATGGCAGCCCAGATCAGCCCGCAGGAGCGGCTTAACCGCATGGTGCGGCTGATCGCGAGCGACATCGTTTCGGAGGTCTGCTCGGCCTATGTCCTGCGCGGCGGCGACTATCTCGAACTGTTCGCCACTGAAGGCTTGCGCCCCGAGGCCGTGCACACCACCCGTCTTCGAGTAGGCGAGGGGTTGGTCGGCCTGATCGCGGCGCAGGGAGCGGTGTTCAACCTTTCCGAAGCGCAAAAGCACCCTGGCTTCGCCTACCGTCCGGAGACAGGTGAAGAGGAATATCATTCGTTCCTCGGCGTACCGATCGTCTATGGCGGCCGCGTAGTCGGCGTGTTGGTGGTGCAGAACGAGACCCCCCGGCACTACTCTGAGGAGGAAGTCGAGGCGCTGCAGATCATTGCCACGGTTTTTGCGGAAATGTTCGCATCCGGCGGGCTGATCGACCATGACGAGTTCCCGGTGCAGCTCGGCGCCGAGCTTGGCCCGGAGCGTCTCGAAGGGATGCGACTGGTGGAGGGGGTCGCCCTCGGACAGGCCGTGCTGCATCAGCATCAGATCGAGGTGGCGCGGCTGGTGTCAAGCGATCCAGACGCCGAGGCCGAGCGGCTCGATAGCGCCATGGCCAGCCTGCGCGATTCGGTGGACGAGCTGCTGAGGCTGCCCGAGGTCGCCGATGGCGAGCAGCGCGAGGTGATCGAGACCTACAAACTGTTCGCCCAGGATGCCGGCTGGCGCCGGCGCATGACCGAAGCGGTGAAAAGCGGACTTTCGGCGGAGGCGGCGGTGCGGCGCGTGCAGGAAGAAACGCGTCTTCGCATGTCGCACATCCCTGATCCTTATCTGCGCGAGCGCCTGCATGATCTGGATGCGCTTGCCGATCGGCTGCTGATCCATCTGACCGGAAGGCGGCGGATCGTCGACCCCACACGCCTGCCGCGCCATGTGGTGCTGGTGGCGCGTACCATCAGCCCGGCGGAACTCTTGGAATACAAGCGCACCGATCGGCTGCGCGCGGTCATTCTCGAAGAAGGCTCGCCGACGGCGCATGTCACCATCGTAGCCAGGGCGCTCGCCATTCCGCTGATCGGTCGGGTCAACAATGCGCTCGCCAAGATCGCATCCGGCGATCAGGTGGCTGTGGATTGCGATCACGGTCAGATTTTTCTCAGGCCCGGCGAAGACGTGGAGCTGGCCTTCGCCCAATCCATCAGGGCGCGCGCCGAGCGCCGGCGCATCTACGAGACGCTGCGCGACCAGCCCTCGGTGACCTTGGACGGCATGCGCGTCGGCATCCATCTGAACGCCGGCTTTCTGATCGATCTTGCGGGCCTGGAAACGACGGCTGCCGATGGCATTGGCCTTTATCGCACCGAGCTTGCCTTCATGACGCGCAACAAATTTCCTGATGTTGCAGCGCAGACCGAGCTCTATACCCGTGCGCGAGAAATCGCTGGCGACAAGCCGGTCGTCTTTCGCACCCTCGATGTCGGCAGCGACAAGCATCTGCCCTATTGGAACTTTCCCGCCGAGGACAACCCGGCCATGGGCTGGCGCTCGATCCGCATGGCGCTGGACCGCCCTGCTGTGCTGCGCACGCAGCTCCGCGCGCTGGTCAGAAGCTCCCAGGGCCGGCCGCTCGATGTCATGTTCCCGATGATCGCGGAAGTCGCCGAGTTCATCGAGGCGAGGCAGCTTCTCGACATGGAGCTGGAGCGCGCCGAGGCCAACGGTCAGGAGATGCCCTCCCATGTGCGGGTCGGCACGATGCTCGAAGTGCCGTCCCTCTTCTGGCAGATGCCGGCGCTGCTGCGCCGGGTGGATTTCCTTTCGGTGGGCAGCAATGATCTGATGCAGTTCCTGTTCGCCTGTGACCGCGGCAATCCCGAGTTGGTCGATCGCTACGATGTGCTGTCCCCCTCGGTGATCTGCTTCTTGTCCGAGCTGGTGGAGCGCTGCCGGGTCGCAGGCGTCAGTCTTTCGATCTGCGGCGAGATCGCGTCCAAGCCGCTGGAAGCGATGGTGCTGCTCGGCCTCGGCGTTCGCCAGCTGTCGATGACGCCCTCCGATGTCGGGCCGGTCAAGGCCATGCTGCGCTCGCTGCGCTGCGGCCGACTGTCCACCTATCTGCGCCAGCTCATGGATTTACCGGATCGCAGCCTCCGTGTTAGGTTGCAAAATTACGCGCTCGATCATGGGGTTCAGCTGCATATCTGAGTAACGCTCTCCGACCGGGACTTGGCTATTTGTGGCCGAACGGGTCGAAGGAACCTTGCTTGTCGCGCGCCTGTCGCCATGATCGCCAAAAGTCCTGTCCGTCTGCACGGACTTGGCATGCTGCCAGCAGCGCTGATGCCGCCAGCATCGTTGATGCTGTTTGAATCGCGGATACCACCTGCTTTGGGCACGACGCCCTGAGCGCCAAGTGGCCGGAGCTGAAAGTTTTGGGTCTGATGCTTTTGAAGTGCTCGAGGATCGCATGACGTCAAACGACCCGAACGCCACTGCCGCCGAGAGTGCCGTTCAGCAGATCGGTGCGGAATTTCGCCGCCTTCGCACCCTGCGCGGCGAACGCATCGAGGACATTGCTACCTATCTCGACCTCAAGGCCACCTATCTGTTCGGCATCGAGCAAGGTGATCTCTCGGTCGTCCCGAGCAAACGCGAGGCCAAAGCGATGGTGCGCGGCTACGCGGATTATCTGGGCCTGGACGGCGAGGGCATCATCGGCCCGATGGATCCGATCATCGCCAGCCTGAATGGCGACAAGGCGCCTCCGGAGCCGAAAAAGACCAGATGGCTCGATCGAACATCGATCATCATTCTCGCGACCTCCATCGTGCTCGGGATCATGGTCGGCTGGTCCTGGATCGGCGATGTCAATCAATTCGATCTCATCACGCCGCCGGTGACAGCGAACAGCCTCGATGGCGAGCGGTCGGATGCGGGGTCGGCGGCTGTGCCGGATGACGGCGGGTCGATTGCCGAGTGGGC
>JBPCVQ010000022.1:0-4335 GCA_051010395.1 Geminicoccaceae bacterium
GGCCCGCGCCCGTCTCCTCGCCGAGCCTGCGTTGATCGGAACGGCGGTCGATGAGTTTTTGCGACTTGAAAGCCCGAACCAGTTCGGCAATCGCCTGACTGCGGAAGACGTCGACCTCGCCGGCGCGAGACTTCCCGCCGGGACCGATCTGCATCTCTGCATTGGTGCCGCCAATCGCGATCCGCTCGCCTTCGATGAGCCTGAGACGCTCAAGCTCGAGCGGCACCCGAACCGACATCTCGCCTTTGCAGGCGGACCCCACACATGCGTGGGGCTCAGCCTGGCGCGAATGGAAGGGCGGGTCGCGGTGAGCCGCTTCCTTCGCCGTTATCCCGACTATGAGATCATGCCATCAGCCGAGCGCAGCCACCGCATTCGGTTTCGTGGTTTCGCCAGGCTTCCGGCCCGGCTGTCCTGACGGGCGAGCCGCATTCGACGTCAGATCGGCAGGCGACGGGGTCGTGAACGCCTGATCCTCGGATTTGCCCTATTCAGTTGACATCATATCATCATGACCATCAATCTTGATTGATAGTGGACCGATCATAGAAACCCGGCGTGCTAATCCCCTATCGGACCCTGATGATGGCGCTCGGAACGGTCAGAAGAAGGCGTTCCTATCAGGCATGGGTCGCCAATGAGACCATCGAGGATTACTCGCTCCGCTATGCTGCGTCCTCGTTTCGAAAATGGTCGCCCTTCGTTCTGGCGAACACCGCGCTCGGCGGGATTTCGTTTCTGGCGCTCGAGGCGATCGGCGGCGCCATCACCATCAGCTATGGGTTCAGCAACGCCTTTCCGGCGATCATCGTGGTTTGCCTGCTGATCTTCGCGATCAGCCTGCCGGTCGCCTACTATGCCAGCAAATACAACATCGACATGGATCTCCTGACCCGCGGCGCCGGTTTCGGTTATATCGGCTCGACGGTCACATCCCTGATCTACGCCTGCTTCACCTTCATCTTCTTCGCTCTCGAAGCGGCGATCATGGCGCAGGCGCTTCAACTCTATACCGGCCTGCCGATCGCCGTCGGCTATATCGTCTCGTCGATCGTCATCATTCCCATCGTTTTCCTTGGCGTCACGCTGATCAGCAGATTGCAGCTCGTCACCCAGCCGATCTGGATTCTTCTGCTACTCACGCCGTTCGTCATGATTCTGCTGAAGGAACCGGACGTGCTCGACCATTGGGTCGCGTTCGCCGGCGACAAGGCGGGCTCGGACGGGTTCAACTACCTCTATTTCGGCGCTGCCACTGGCGTGCTCTTTGCGCTCATCGTTCAGATCGGCGAGCAGGTCGACTATCTCCGCTTCATGCCGAACAAGACCGGGCGGAACCGCATCGGGTGGTGGGCGGCAGTCGTTGGATCGGGGCCGGGATGGATCATCATCGGCGGCCTCAAAATTCTGGCCGGCAGTCTCCTGGCCGTGCTGGTGGTCGATCAGGGGCAAAGCCATCTGCGCGCGGTCGAGCCGATCTACATGTATGTGACCGCTTATGGTTACGTCAGCGACGACGCCTGGATCGTCCTGACCGTAGCCGCGCTCTTCGTTCTGATTTCCCAGGTGAAGATCAATGTGACCAACGCCTATGCGGGCTCGCTCGCCTGGTCCAATTTCTACGCGCGGGTCACCCATTATCATCCGGGCCGGGTCGTCTGGCTGGTCTTCAACATCCTGATCTCGCTCCTCCTGATGCTGCTCGGCATCTTCGAGACGCTGGAGACCGTGCTCGCGGTCTATTCGATCGTCGCGATCGCCTGGATCGGCGGGATCTTCGCCGACCTCGCCGTTCTGAAACCCATCGGCATCAGCCCAGATTTCATCGAGTTCAGGCGAGCGCATCTCTACAACATCAACCCGGTCGGCTGCGGGGCCATGGCGATCGCCTCGGTGGTGGCGATCACGGCCTTCGAGGGCGGGTTCGGCGAGGTCGCCGAAGCTTACGCCGCCGGGCTTTCTCTCATCACCGCTTTCGCGAGCGCGATAATGATCGGGGTTTTGACCAAGGGGCGCTACTACATCGCCCGCAAAGACATTTTCTCAAAGGAAATCGAAGACAGGGCGACGGTCACCTGCTCCATTTGCTCTTATCGTTACGAACCGCCGGACATGGCGCATTGCCCCTTCCACGAAGGGCCGATCTGTTCGCTCTGCTGCAGCCTCGATGCCCATTGCCACGATGTCTGCAAGCTGCCAGCTCCGGGAGAACGGTCGGGCTTCAGCTCTGAAATCGATCAGAAACACCGCCTGTTCCCGCCTCATTTCGCGCCGAGACTGGCGAAGTTTTTCGGTATCTTCCTGGTGCTTGCAGTAATTGTTGGCGCTCTTTTTCTCGTTGCCTATCGCCTGGTCGAAATCGACCCTGCATTCGTTGCCGGTGACAGCGTTCGCCTGCTGGTCAGGCTCTATCTGGCGTCGCTGGTTTTCATCTGCATCGGCGCCGGCTGGATCGTGCTGGCGCATGAGAGCCGGGAGCTCGCCGAGCATGAGCTGGTGACGTCGCTCGAGCAGTTGAACCAGGCACGCCGGGACCTGGCGGAAAGCGAACGCCTGGCCGCGATCAAGCGCGAGAAGGAACGCCTGGCTCTGATCAAGGAGCGGGACGTGGCGACGGCTGCGCTGACGGCTCGAAATCTCGACCTGGAAGCTATCAACCTCCGCCTCCAGGGGCTTGTCGGCAGCATGCAGCAGCTCTCGAGCTGCACCGATCTTCAAGAGCTCAGCAGATGCCTGGTGCAGCAGGCCGTCGCTCTTACGGCTGCGGACGGCGGGAAGGTCTCGTTGACATCGGGTGAGCAGACGGTCGTCGAGGATATCAGGTCGACCGGGGCCAAGGCTGCCGATATCACCGTTGAGTTTCCCCTGCTTGGTAGTGATTTCGAACCTATCGGGGTCATGACGGTCCGAACGGCAGCGAGAAAATCGCTCCCGGACGAGGACCGCGAGCTGATCCAGATCCTGGTTTCCTATGCGAGCGAGGTCGTCTATCTGCTGCAAGCCCTTGACCGGGTGTCCTGGAGCGAGCTTCGCTTGCGCGATATCATCGACCACTCGCCCTCACTGATCTCCCTTCAGGATCTCGCCGGCCGCTTCCTGATCACCAACAAGCGGTTCGAGGAATGGCACGGCTATAGCCCGGAGCAAGTGACCGGGCGCACGGCCTCCGATCTCTTCACGCCCGATATCGCGAAGCTCTATCTCGCTGGCGATCATCAGGCGGGCATCGATGAAGCGCGGCTCGAACAGGAAGTCGAGATGATCTTTGCCGACGGGTCCGCGCATATGGTGTTGACCACGAGATTTCCCGTGCATGCCGATGATCGCGGTTTGATCGGCGTCGGCATGATCGCGACCGACGTGACCGAACGACGGCACGCCGAGGAACATCTTCGCCAGACCCAGAAGATGGAAGCCCTGGGGCAGCTGACCGGTGGGGTCGCTCATGATTTCAATAATCTGCTCGCCGTGATCTACGGCAATCTCAGCCTGATCCGAGGCGAACTCGATGGCGACGACGAGCTTTCCGAACTTGCCGACGATGCCGCCGCCGCTGCGAAGACAGGCGCTGACCTCACCAATCGCCTGCTCGCATTCGGCCGGCAGCAAGACCTGCACCCCGAGCCGACAGATGCTGAAGATCTTCTTGTCCAGTTTTCGAGGGTGCTGGAGCGAACCCTTGGCGAGGCGATCGCCATCGAGCTGTCCATGGATGACGATCTCTGGCCGATCGATGTGGATCGGGGTCGGCTCGAGACCAGCATTCTCAATCTGGCGCTTAACGCAAGGGATGCGATGCCCGATGGCGGCGTCCTCGGCATTACCGCCCTGAACGTGCCGAGCGAAGCCCAGACAATCAGACGGGATGACGGGGCTTCTTTGGGAGATTGCGTCGAAATTGCGGTGTCGGACACCGGTGAAGGCATGGGCAGCGATGTTCAAGCACGGGCAATTCAACCGTTCTTCACGACCAAGACCGTCGGCCAGGGCAGCGGCCTCGGCCTCAGCATGGTCTATGGTTTCGCTCAGCAGTCAGACGGTTATCTCGATATCTCGAGCGAAGTCGGCAAAGGCACGACGGTGCGGCTCTTTTTGCCGAGATCATCTCAGCCCATGAGCGGATCGGACGATGTTGCAGTTTTGACGCCTGCACTCGATCGTCCGGGCGAGCAGATCCTGCTGGTGGAGGACCAGCCAGCGGTCCGGCGCCTCGCCAAGCGTATTCTTATCCGCCAGGGCTATGACGTGCTGGAAGCTCCAGATGGCAAGTCTGCGCTTCGAATCCTGGCCGATCATGCGCATATCGATCTGCTGTTTACCGACGTGGTTCTGCCA
>JBPCVQ010000023.1:0-4462 GCA_051010395.1 Geminicoccaceae bacterium
CGCGTTCCGCTCGCTGCTCGGAATCGCGGGCGGGGCCGCCGCGCCAACCTTCAACGAGCTCTACTCCGGAAAATGGGCCCACCCCACATATAGTGGGTGTGGGTAACAACCGGATAGGCAAGGAACAAAGCTGGCTCACAACAGGCGAAATGAGAAAGGCTCACATGCAACCACGCTATCCAACGGCTCTCGCACTATTTTCCCTTCTCTTGTCAGCTTGCAGCGTGACACAACAAGCAAGTGAGACCCAAGCCTCCGATTTCCTTGGAGAGGAAACGGATCAACTAAACCTGGGGCGGGATGACGAGCCTTTGCTTATCTTTCGTGATCAGGATGTCGATTGGAACGCCTATAAAAGGGTCAAGCTCGATCCCGTAACGATTTGGTCGGGGGAAGAATCAGCTTTTGAAGATTTTTCGAGTGCGGACCAGCAGATGCTTGCGGATGCGTTTTTCAACGCGGTTAGTCGAGAGATATCAAAAGACTATGAGCTGACCGACGCTCTTGAGGATGATGTTCTTCATATTCAGATAGCGTTAACAGATGCACAAAAATCTTCTCCTTTTTTCGACACCATTTCGACACTTCATCCAACAACGTTGGTACTCTCCCAGACAGTTGGTCTGGCGACCGGAAAGCCGGCATTTGTTGGTGAGGCGAGCGTCGAAGCCCGTTTTCGCGACGGTGCGTCCGGCAAGGTCCTAGCCGCTGCAGCTGACCGTCGAGTTGGAAGCAAGCACATCGGGAATGTCATTGATTCCTGGGATGATGTGCAGGCATCATTTCAATTTTGGGCTTCACAGCTCCGCTATCGTCTATGCCTTGGTCGAAGCAATACGGACTGCAAGCCGCCAGAAGCCTGAAACGTCGGCTCTATTTGCCGTCGATCGGCATGCTCCTACTGTCGATGTGGCATGGCAACCAAGGTCTATCTTGACAAAAGCTGCCTTCAGATCACCTCCTGGCGTGTCGACTTGGTCTCCTCCTGGCAGATTTTGTTGATTTAGTCGGCTGTTGACTGGGCCAGTCCGAAGTGATTCGTTTCCCTCAACAAAGTTGGTAAGGGAACGGCACCATGATGGGGAGGCAAGCGTCACCTGCGCGTCTCTTTTACGATTTTTGCCTTGATGAGCATGTTCCGAGCAATCACCTGCTTCGCCAGATCGACGTCTTCGTTGATCTTGAGAGTATCAGGCAGGAACTGAAGCCATTCTATAGCTCGATCGGGCGTCCTTCGATCGATCCTGAACTGATGATCCGGATGCTGATCATCGGTTATTGCCTTGGCATCCGTTCGGAGCGGCGTCTTTGCGAGGAGGTTCATCTGAACCTCGCTTATCAGTGGTTCTGCGGCCTTGGACTGGATGGCAGGGTGCCGGATCACTCGACGTTTTCGCGCGATCGTCATGGCCGTTTTCGTCAGAGTGATCTTCTTCGGCGCGTGTTCGAGAAGGTGGTGCAACGCTGCCTTGATGAGGGGCTTGTCGGCGGCGAAGCCTCAAGAAAGGATCGCAAGAAGGTCGAGATGCTGTTTGCCCATCTCAAACGGATCTTGAAGCTTGGTCGACTGCGGTTGCGAGGACCTCGCGGCGCCAGCGATGAATTCCTCCTTGCCGCCACCGCCCAAAACCTCAGAAAACTCACCAAGCTCAGACCAAAACTCGAACCAATCGCAGCTTTGGTGTAACAACAAAGGAGATTCGAGCGGCCATGGACACTGAGAAGTAACGAACTGGGCAGATGCCCGGCACCAAGCCCATGACCTCATGCCAAATCGGGCATTATCCGCTCAGGAACAGCCGACTAAATCAACAAAATCGGCACGGAGCCGAAGAAACGCCTGCGGCAGAAAACGGCCAGAGAGCTGACGGTTGGAGCCAGGCGCTGGCTGGAAAGGCCGCTTTCCGGCCCATAGCACGCGCGCGAAAGAGGCCGTTAGTTTCGGATCGTAACCGATTTTGAAAAAGTCCGATGCTCAGCCAAGCAGTGAGCTCCGTTAGAATTCGTTTCTAGAAAACCTGCCGATGTGGAATGGCTTTCTAAGAAATCATCCTGTGTGGAACCAGTTTCTTCCCCGTGACTGCCTATTCAGGCACATCGGACTTTTTCAACAATATCGACCCCTTCCAGCCACTAGCTTGTGAGCTGTGTAGTCTTGCTATCGCATGTAAGTTGGATTTCTTAACCGAAAATTAATCACGACACTCGAAAGTCTCCGAATCGCCGAAGCGGAGACACGAGTATGGCCAATGAAATTTTCGATGATCTGAGCGGCTACGAAAAGGGCGTCCTAGCACGCGCTCTGTTGGGTGAGCTGATCAGGCAAGGCGGCTCGGTAAGAGACCCAAGCGACAGTTGTCCAGGTGAGATCAGCTTTTCAATCCAGAAATGGCAGTTGGAGCTTCTCGCTCACTTTTGCAAAGATGACGGACCAGAGGAGGCGGACGATGACGATGAGATTCTTCTGGATAAGCTCTGCCAGCTACGCTGAAGAGGAAGAGAGAACGCCAGCTAGGACCGACACGGCTCCTACACGCTAGGCCGCTCCCCTGACTAGTGGCAAAGGAGCGGCTTCGCGTTGACCAGTCGGGAGATGCGTTGAGCAATCCAGCGATAATATTGCTAGACTTTAAGTAGAAGAATCAGGCAGGGTTTTTGCCTGGGGTGCTTGAGCATCACTCATCGAGAATTCCAACTAACTAAGGTGATAATACGAAACGTAAATCTATCATAGATTGAAAAAAGAAATTGTATTGCGATCACATTATGTGAGATGCCTAGGTTGATGCCAGAGGAAACGCCAAGCAAGTTCCCTTCTCCTTTGGACCCGTCCTAGAGAGCCCCGGCCTTGGGAAAGGTTCGGGGCTCTTGCTTTCTTGTAGCATTGATGATGGTCGCTGGGGCTTCAGTCGGAGCCCATATATAGGCATGAGTTTGTAAAATATATAATCGCCAATGCAGAGCAATACACGGGCGGCCGCCTGGCCGCGATTGGCAATGCGGGCCACCCGGAGACCATCGCCGAGATCGTGACCGAGGTGCTTGCACAGCCCGGGGTGATCGCCGAAGGGCGGCAACGTAGCCTGGAGCTGCCGCTAAGGGCGGGTGGCTAGCGTGTGCAGTTGACCAGGCCTGACGCGATGACAGACCATTGGATCGCGTTCGGGGGATTGATTGACGCCCACCATAATTTGTGAGCTTCGGGACGCCGTCAACCTTCCCCCTGCGAGCCCGTTTGCTTACTGAAAAACTCGGACGCGTAGCGTTCAAGGTTTTGCAGATGGTGGCGCCAGCCGGCTTCATGGGCGTCTCGGAGTTCATCACCGCGTGGGCATTCGGAGGCGTTCCATCCTGCATGGTAGAGCTGGAGCGAAGTCCCGGCCGGCCCCTTCCGCAGCTCAAGGGCGAGCTGCGTACTGACCGGCCAATCGTCATCGGCCCAGCTCCAGACGATCCGTCTGGGCGGCTCAAACTGCTCGACCTGCCCGCTAGTGACAATCTGACGGCCGTCTTGGGACCAGACTTCCCTGAAGGCACCGCCGAGCCTGGCATCGAGGCTCACATGCGGACCAAACCAGGCTTCGAGATGTCGTTGCTCGGTGATCAGCTCCCAAATCTCTTCCGGCGCTACGGAGAGCGCTACGTTCAGCTCGATGTAGTCCTTCATCGCATCACCTTTGCTCTAGATGAGCCTTCAAGCCTTCGCCGAAGAGTGTCACCCAAACACGTTGCCAGAGCACTATCAAATGAGCACGGAATCGCGACCGCGGAAATTGCCCTTCGTCTCAACTGAATTCGACCTCTTGATCACTTGGCATGCGACAACCGACAAGGATCCAGCCGAAATCGTATTGCGGGAAATTATTGCTCGGGCCATTCGGGGTCGACTCACGAAGGGATAGCCTGACCGTAGCGTCAGCTTTTGGCAGATTTTGATGAAAAAGGCGGTTGTTGACTGTGGCTAGCCGAAATGATTCGTTCTTCTCAACGAATGAGTTGGGAGAGCGGATCAATGATGGGCAGGCAGGCGTCACCGGCGTGTTTTTTTTTACGATTTTTGCCTCGACGATCATGTTCCGAGCGGACACTTGCTTCGCCAGATTGATGTCTTTCTTAATCTTGAGAGTATACGGCAGGAACTGAAGCCATTTTACAGCTCGATCGGGTGCCCGTCCGTCGATCCTGAACTGATGATCCGTATGCTGATCGTCGGTTATTGTTTTGGCATCCGTTCCGAGCGGCGGCTCTGCGATGAGGTTCATCTTAACCTGGCGTACAGATGGTTTTGTCAACTCGGTCTGGATGGCAAGGTGCCGGATCAGTCGACGTTTTCGAAAAATCGTCATGGTCGTTTTCGCGAGAGCGATCTCTTTCGCCGGGTGTTCGAGACAGTCGTGCAGCGTTGCATCGATGAAGGGTTTGTCGGCGGTGAAGGCTTTGCGGTCGACGCCAGCCTGATCCA
>JBPCVQ010000024.1:0-33170 GCA_051010395.1 Geminicoccaceae bacterium
CAACTCTTTGAGCGCTTCCCTGCCGTCCTTCTTTGGCATGTTGAGGTCGAGCAGGATGATGCCGGGAAAGGGTTCATCTTTATGCTCTGCAAACAATCCCTCTCGACGGAGATAGGCCATGAGTTGCTCACCATCTTCCACAAAGACGATCTGATTGGCGATGCGGTTCTCGGTGAACGCCTCTTGGATCATCATACGATCATCGGGATCGTCATCGGCGACGAGAATGGAAATCGGCCGCTCCGTCATTATCATTCTCCCTGTGTTTCGGTCTTAGGCTGCCGGAGCGGCAGCTCGATCGTAAAGGATGTGCCCTCACCACTGGCGCTTTCGACGCTGATCTCGCCCTGATGGCGCTCCGTGATCTTGCGGCAGGTTGCCAACCCAATTCCGGTGCCTTCGAATTCCGCACGGCTGTGAAGTCGTTGGAAAATGCCGAAGATCCGATCGGCATATTTCATGTCAAAGCCAATGCCGTTATCGACGATCTCGATTCGGCAGCAGCGCTGACTGACATTCCTGCCCAGATCGACGATCTGGGCCCGAATCATGACAGTTGGCCGCTCATTCGCGCGATGAAACTTCAGCGCATTGGCGATAAGATTCTGGAAGAGCTGACGTAACTGCGTCGGATCGGCTTCGATCTGCGGCAGCTGTCCGAACGCGACCTCTCCCTGCACCTCTTCGATCCGTACCTCGAGATCCGAAACGACATCTCGAAGAATCTCAGTAAGATCCACCGGCTCGAATGGTTTTCCTTTAGTGGTGACCCGGGAATAGTCGAGAAGATCGTTGATGAGGGCGCGCATGCGAATGACGGCGCTTTGCATGCGATCGATATACATCTTACCGTCATCGCCAAGCTCCGGATCATATTTTCGCTTCAGACGGTCGCCGAAAGCCTCGACCTTGCGCAGCGGCTCCTGCAGATCGTGTGAAGCAATCGAAGCGAAGGCTTCGAGCTCCCGATTACTTCGCGCGAGCGCTGCTTCCCGGGACTTCAACTCGGTGATGTCCGTATGAAGAACCACGACGCCGCCATCGCTGGTGTGATGCTCGTTGATCAGAATCCAGCGACCGTTCGGCAACCGACGCTCGATCACCTGGCTGGAATGCCGATGCTGCTGCAGGCGCTGCATTGTATGCTGCTCGAGACTCGCCTCTTCCGGAACGGGATCGATCCCGACGTCGATCTCTGTGCGTAGAATCGTTTCATATGTGGTGCCGGGGGCGATGACCTTGGCAAGTTCAGGGTAAAGCTCAAGAAAGCGGCTGTTCCAGGTGACGAGGCATTCGCTCGGATCATAGAGAGCGAAAGCCTGGGGAATGCTCTCTATAATCGCATCACGGGTCCTTGTGCTTGCCGCAGCTGCTTCGATCTCAGCTTCCTTGATGCGCGTCTGGTCAAGGATGACACCGTTCCAGACCACGGAGCCATCAACCTCTTTATGAGGCCGAGCGAGTGCATGGGTGAATTTCCGGGTCCCATCACGGGTAATGATCGTCGCTTCGACATCCCAGAGCTTCATGGTCCGCGACGCGGCGAGAAGACGATCATGGAAGGTCGCGTAGTAGTCAGGGCCGTGACAATCGAAAAGGGCCTGTGGATTGGAGAGGATTTCTTCGGGCGCGACACCGAATAGATCCATCGCTGCGTCGCTGATATAGGTGTAGCGGATGTCGCCATTTGGCCGCACGACACGCTGATAGACGACGCCGGGAATGTTCTTGGCGAGCGCGGCGAAGCGCTCGTCAGCAGAGAGAAGAGCTTGAGTGCGCCTCGTGGAATCGATTGCATAGCCTGTCAACAACTTGAGGCTTTCGAGCGCCTCAGCATCCGCAGGCTTGCCCTGGAACAGGGGGCCTCCAAGAATCATCAGGTTGCCAAGCAGCTGTCCGGCGTGATTGTCGATCCGATGGCGAATGTGCACCGACATTCCCTGTCGCTCGAGTGCATCGTCGATCCAAGCGGCATCATTTCCTTTTGTACCTAGGTCGGTAAGCATGGCGTCGAGGGATGTGCAGGTCGTTGCGCCACTCACGACGCCGTTGCCGGCGGGATCGAGGGCGACGATCAGACAATCGGCATCGCCATGGAGCTCCTTCACCGCGCAGGCGATGACGTCCAAGCATTGACTAAGCTCAGCATCGCGTGCGATCAGTCGGAGGACTCGATCATGTGTGTCCAGTACGTAACTGCGTTCGTTCGTACCGTCAGCCATAAGCGCGGCCATAGGCTGCGTTTCGACAAGGGTTTTTGGGCTAGGCGCGGCACTGACCATCTAGAATCCCGTGACGACTCTTGAAGTTAGATTAGCAGATTCGGCAATGAGATCGATTTTGGATGCCGGAACCTGTGTATCAATCGCTCCTGAATATTCGGGCAAAAGGTTTAAGATTGAGTTAGATCGTAGTTTGCTGATCTTTTCTTTTTTCGATGATGGTGAATGACTTCGTTGGCGTTTAATCATGCTTTTGTAGAATTGATATTTGGTAAATTTTTATTATCCAAATGTTAGCGCAATCTTAACTTCCTCGCCGCTACTAATGATCGCTGAACGATAGGAGCATTAAGATCCTCGGCTTCGGGCAAATCGAGTTGCGGATCGTCATGCGGCGCTGATGCCGTGGCTCCGAAATTTGGTGTAGGTGACTGACTCATGGATTTGGTGCATTCGTGCCAAGATGTGGCGCCCATCATAGCTGCTCCCGAAGGCGAGTATGCCGCCCGGAGACGAAGCCGGGTCGCCGAGCTTCGACAACAGGTAAGACAACTCGGCGAGACCATGCGGGTCGCCGTGGTTTTTGGCGGCAACAAGGACACACCTGGCGCCGTCATCAATCCAACATTCAACCCACGGCATTGGAAGAGTTACGAGGCCGTCGCGGAGGACATCGCCTCATCTCTCCGGCGGATCGGTTTTCGCTCTGTCGTCACTATGCCGGACGACATGAATCTTGGTGGCCGACTTCGCCGAGAGAAAATTCACTTCGCCTGGTTGAATACTGGTGGCGTTCAGGGGCTTGGGTCCGTCAGTCATGCGTCGGCGATGATGGAAATGTTCGGCATTCCCTATGTCGGCCATAATCCGCTGAGCGCCGTGACCATGGACAACAAGAACGCGATGAAACGGGATCTCATGCTCGCGGGAATTCCGACGGCGCCATTTATAGTCTGGCAACCGAGCCGAGGCTCGTTGATTCCAGGCCGCAATTTGCGTCTCAAGAACGCATTCGGCCCCTTTCAAGGGCCCTTCATCGTCAAGCCGATCTCCGGCCGCGCGTCACGCCATGTCATTGCGGTCGACGATATCATGGACCTCGCCGTGGCTGCGGAAGAGGTCCACGCCGCTACGGGCAATCCGGTGTTGATCGAGAGCTACCTGCCAGGTCGCGAATTCTGTGTCGCCGTTTGTGGCGAGGTGGTAGCTAGGCAAGGTGAACTGATGAGGCTGGAGCAGCCTTTCACCTTTGCCGCGATCGAGCGCGTACTGGACACGGACGAGCGGGTTTTTACCTCGATGGACCATCGGCCGATCACGACCGACCGCGTCCGACAGCTGGACCGCAATGCGGAGCCGGAACTCTATGGCAAGCTCATCGAGCTTGGCAGTCGCATCTACAGAGAATTCGACATCGAAACCCTCATCCGCCTTGACGTACGTGCCGACGATCGCGGTGATCTCTATGTGCTCGAGGCTAATCCCAAGCCCGATCTCGCAGCCCCCGTCAAGAACCAGACAAGCATCGTCTGCGTCGGGCTCAAAGAGGAGGGGATGACTTATGACGATCTCATCCTCTCACTGATCGCCGACCGAATTGACGTTCTGTTCAGCGAACGCCGCGCCGTCGTCAGTCATCTCGCCGATCTTTTAAACTAGTCTGGCGGATATTCGGGATGCTAACGACTAGCCATGAATGAGGTCAGTAATATCCGCCGGCGTGTGATCGACACCGTCACCATGGGGCTCGTCGCGGGCATCTCATTCCTACTCCTGGTTTATGTTGGTTTTGGCGAAGCTAACCGTAGCTACGAGCAATTCTACGTGGGTAAGCTCGCAGCCCAAGCAAAGGTTCTAGTCAATGCGATCGAAGGTTTCCTAAAGCGCGACCTTCCACTGGATCAGTATGTCGGATTTCGGCCACGGGCCGAACGGCTCCTGAGTTCGGACGAAAGCGTTGCGGCAATCGCCGTTTTCGATCGTAATGGTCGGCTAGTGTTCGTCAGCGGTGATGCTGATGTCGGTCTCCTACCTGATAGCAGGCCTCAATCGGTGATGGCGTTCGAAGACGGGCCGAAAATCCATCATGACGAGACGTTTCTGCAAGTGATCTTGCCGCTCGCAAACGAGCGCGAAACCATCGGCATCATCGCGATTTCCATGCCACATGCCTTGATCACAAAGCATGTCGAGGACCGATTTGCCTCATTGATTCCCATTGGCATCGGTTTGTCGATCGCCTTCGGCCTGTTCGTTGGTGGTGCCACTGGCTGGCTAGCGCGCCAGCGCTGGCCCGTTTTACAGTTGGTCTATGCAGGATTGTTCCTCGTTGTTGCGGGCCTAGTGATCGGCAATTTGGTGTCTCTTTATACCAAGGGCACTCAAATCAAAACGAAGGCGCTTGCTGACTCGCTCGGGCAACGCATGACCGAGGTCGTGGGCTTCAACCTCGACATTACGCAGATCCCAGGCTTGGATCGGGCATTTTCGGAGTATCGACGCCTCAATCCTGACATTGCCGCCGCGGCCATGGTGGTCGACGACACTATTCTGATCCATACAGATTCCTTCATGGTCGGTCGACCATGGGAGAATGCCCGCGGCGTCTACGAGTATCTGGTCGACATCAGTCCACCCAGCAGCGAACAACGAGTGCATATCGCAGTTACCTTGCCGCAGGAGATCGTGTACCGGCAAACTCTGCGCAGCGTCAAAAACTTTGCAGCCCTGTTCATCGCATCGGCCTTTCTCGCTAGCCTTTTTCTTCAGCTTGCAGGGTCCGTTAATCAGCGCGATGGCCCCAGAGCCAGAGGAACGTCCGGGTCACGCGAAGAGGATGACGAGCAGTGCCTCAAGCTGGTCAAGCCCGTGTTCTACGTCACCATGTGCGTGGAACATTTGTCATATGCGTTCCTCGCGAGCTACATCTCAGACATAGTCGACGCTGCAGGCCTCGCTTCCAGTCTGACCTCGACCATCTTCACCATCTATTATCTTGGCTTTGCGCTGACCTTGATTCCAGCAGGCCATCTAGCTCAGCGATTCAGCCCTAAACCACTGATGATCTGCGGTCTATTCTTGTCCGCGGGTTCTTTCCTCCTTCTGTTACTGGCGAGCAGCAGCATTGGCTTCTTAATCCTGGCGCGCGCCGCAGCAGGCATTGGCCAAGCGATGCTGTTCATCGGTGTCCAATCCTTTATCCTCAGCGTCGCTGCGCCCGAACGAAAGACACAAGGTGCGGCGATCATCGTCTATGGCTTCCAGGGCGGCATGATTTCGGGCATGGCCATCGGCTCTCTGCTCGTAGGTTACATCGGCACTGCCGGTGTGTTCGCAGTCGGCGCCATAGCGATCACGCTTACACTTTTTTACGCTGCCCTGGTCGTCCCGGCGATCGCCAAACCTTCGCCTTCCGAGCCCGAGGGCTTTGGTGCCAGCGCGCAATCTCTTGGTCGTCATGTTCTGCTTGCCATCCGAAATCCGCAGCTATTGCAAGCGATCACACTGATCGGCATTCCGGCGAAGGCTATTTTGACCGGCATCGTGGTGTTCGCCATCCCGCTTTTGATGACCCGTGAAGGCTATCGCCAGGAGGATATCGGCCAGCTCCTGATGCTCTATGCTGCCGGTGTGGTGCTGGCCAACGAGGTTGTCTCTCGTTGGGTCGACCGTACCGGCGACTCCCGGCAGGTGCTGGTGCTTGGCGCCCTCATGAGTGGTTCCGGGCTCTGGCTGATCGGACGAATGGGCCTTGGTTGGTTCGACGATATCGCCTTTGGCACCACGCTGGAGGTAGCTTCGGTGTTGATTGGTATCATCGTCCTTGGCCTTGCGCACGGCCTTATCAACGCACCAATTGTCAGCCATATAGCGAGCCTTCCGGTCGGCGAGCAGATCGGCGTCAGCGCTCTCACCGCGACCTATCGCTTCCTTGAACGCATAGGTCACGTCGCCGGGCCCTTGCTCGTCGGCCAGTTATTCATTTTGCTTGGTGAAGATGCCATGATCCTGACATGGTCAGGCTGGGCGATCGCCGCCTTTGGTCTAGCCTACCTATGGTTCAACCGTCGCTGGAGGCCGACGAAAAAGCGACGACTACCGGCCGCTGACAACAATTTTGGTGAAATCGACGATGTGGTCGGCCTGCAGCTGGATAGTCAGCATCAAGCCCTCGTCTTGGTGCTCGGTCGGCCGCGAACCGATGATCTCGCCGATCCCGCTCAGGGAATTCTGCGTCATCACCTACTGAAGCATGGCAAGAGTGCTGATGCAAATGAACTCACCACCCATGCCGGTCAGCAAACGGCCGTCGCATCGGACGTCTCAACTATCATTGCCAATCGGCGTCGCGCCCTGCGTTTCAAACATTTCCTCAATGCTGTCGACACCGAGGTTGCAGAAAGCCGACCGCTTCTGATGATCGTCTGCTCAGCCCATGTCAAGGCCAGCTGCACCGATCTCGCCACCTGGCTCAATCGTCGGCCGGGCAGCCACATCGTGATTGTGCCGCGCGTCGAAGACTGGCTCGATCAGTTGCGTGGTTGGCTCGCTCTGCTGAGTCTCGACTCCAGGCTCGGCATTGAACATGTCGGCGCCGAGGAGTTGATCCAGGAATTGAAGGCGCATCTGGATCGAGGCCGCACGAATCTCACCTTGGCCAGCAAAACCTCGGACAATAGCGAGGCTATACGCATGCAACCCAAAAACTCGCCAGTACTTCGCGCGGTCGGTGAATGAAGCCGGCCAAAGTTTCTATCATTCGCTATCCTAAGAAGGAGACGATGCCTATGAATCGATTGACCGGGCGATCCTGCAAGGCCCTTGGCTGTTTGACCAAAGGCTTGTTCCTCGCAGCCGTGCTCACCGCGGTTGCGCCAAAGCCTGGAGAAGCCGTTCCGGCCTACTCCAGCTGGTTCCGGCATAGCGAGAAAATCACCGGGGCATGGAACTTCTCGGCGTTCGACGCTGATCCCAACCGGGTATTGATCAAGAGCACCGTGCCCGGCGAAGAGAAGTCGAAGCGGGTGCTTGTGCTCTATCCAAAGCGCTCCTCCGCATACGACATCGCCATGAGCAAGATCCTGGACGTTTTTGCCAGCAAGAACATGCCGATCGAGTTCCAGGTGATCAATTTCGAGAACAATGACGGCCGCGGTGCAGCGGTTCTTGATTTGGTTGAAGAGGAGCAATTCGACCTGATCTTCTCCATGGGGTCGCAGTCGACCGCCTGGCTGCACCAATACTATCGAAATGGGGCCACGCCAGTGGTCACGGTATGCTCCAAGGACCCAGTAGCCCTCGGCCACATCGAGGACTACGAGAGCGGTTCCGGCACTAATTTCGCCTTCACCTCTTTGAACATGCCTACCAAAGTACAGCTCGCCTATCTGATGGACTTCATGCCGGGGCTGAAAAATCTCGGCATTCTCGTCGCCCGGAACAATATCAGTGCGGTCCGCACCCAGGCGAAGCCGATGCAAGAAGCTGTCGAGGCAAAAGGTATCAATGCTGTCTATCTCGCCGTCCATGACCCTTCCGATATCAAGCGGGAGCTTGGCAGTTTGATCGATGACGCCCTCATTGAGATGCGGAAGACGGATCCCTCGCTTGACCATTCCATGCTGTGGATTACAGGTTCGACCAGCATCTTTCGCGAAATCGAGACCGTCAATCGCCATGCTGGACCGGTGCCGGTGCTGAGCGCCGTGCCAGAGGTCGTCAGGGCAGGAGACGAGAGCGCCGTGATGTCGATCGGCATCAGCTTCGAGAGCAACGGCTATCTCGCCGCCGTTTACGGCTACGACGTGATCATGGGCAACGCTGAAATTGGTAATCTCAAAGTCGGCATCGTCTCACCGCCAGATATCGCCATCAACTTCCGTCGCGCGAGGGCAATCGGCGTCGAGGTGCCGTTCAGCTTTTTCGAGAGTGCAAACTACGTCTATGATTATGAGGGCAAAGCAGTTCGGCTGCGCGGCCGCGATCTCACCCGGAACGCCGGAAGTTAAGCCGATTGCGCAGCATTATAATCTGCGGTCAGTCACTGTCGACAACGCCTTGGTCGAGGCGTTGTCGCTTAACCGACGGATCGAGAAAGGTAGTTACGAGGTACGGCTGATGCTGACATACTACGTCAAACTTAAAATCAACAAAAATCGGCACAGAATAGCTGCTGCAAATGCCGTCTGTCAGCAGCTGGTTTATGGTTTGCATCCGCCTTTCGGCCGATAATGGCGAGTGCGGCGAGAAGAAGAATGCTGAAGCGGGAGAGATGTAAGGCCATGCTGTGGTCACACTATTAAAGCTATGCCGAGATGACGGGACTGCCATCTAAACTGCTGTAGAGTTCGAGTTTGACCCTGTAGGTCGCTTCGACCGCTCTGGCCTGTACTTTTACGAGCATGCTCGGCGCTACTTGCACGAACCGTGACGACACTATCAGAACATTGGTTTTGATAACTGTTGGCATCTAAAGATCGAAGTCCAGCCAAAGTGAAGTGGGGGATGAGGGGCAAGCCTGGCAGGCGAGTACGTAGCCGCGTTGGATATTGCGTTTCGAGAGCGCTCGGGTGGATGTCATCGATACCTCACCCTGCCGCAAGCGGGCCATGCAGGTGCCGCAATGTCCCTCAGTGCAGGAGTTGGGGGCATCGATACCAGCGGCAAGTGCCGCTTGCAGGAGCGTCTCGCCGGCTGTCATAGGGATGACGTGATCCTTGCCGTCCAGGGTCAGCTTGAAGCTCTCGATCCAGGCTGTTTCGGATGTCGTCGAGATGTCTGGCTCCGCCTGCACGTGTTCTGGTTCGCTCGGCGACACGAAACGCTCGGTCAAAATGACGGCCTCAGCTCCAAACAGATCACCCAACGTTTCCTCGGCCATGTCCATCAGCGGATCTGGGCCGCAGATATAGCTGTCCGCCGATTCCCATCCATTTGCTGCCGCCGTAATATCCGGCGCCATTATCAGCCCGCCGACGTCGTCAAGCCAGTGCTGACAGGTAAAGCGGTCGGAGAAACGGGCATCCAACTGGTCGAGTGCTTCCAGGTAGATAATGGAGGCGGCATTTTGATTGATGTAGATCAGCTTCACGTTCCGGCCAGTATCGATCAACGCCTGCTTGATCAGAGAAAGGCACGGCGTGATGCCGCTACCGCCCGCGATCAGCAGGAGCGGTGCATCGCTGTCGCGCATAACGAAGCGGCCGGATGGCTGCATCGCATCGATGCGGGCGCCTGCGGTCAGATGATCATTAAACCAGTTGGAACCAAGCCCATCTGTAATACGCTTGACGCACACTGTCATATCGGGGTCAACGCCAGGTGCACTCGATAGCGAATAGCTGCGGATGATCGTTCCGCTGTCGTGGGAAATACGAAAGGTCAGAAACTGGCCAGGCTGATACCGAAAGAGCTGTGCTTCGCCGGCTTCCGGGGCGAGAACGAAGCTCTTTGCGTCGACCGTTTCTTCGCGCACCGCTTTGACTGTGAGCCTATGATAAGACGGAGTGGCAGGGCCACCGACCCCCTTGGTTGGGCTCATGTCAGGTAGATCGGATCGCCCTTCTTCACCCGGCCTTCTTGGAGGACCGCCGCAAACACACCGGCATCGCCACCGTGATTGCGGCTGACATGCTGGAGCAGCTTTGGCGTTTCGTCCGCTGTGTCGGGATCGAGGGTGATCATCTTGCAGCGCGGGTCGCGCTCGATCACCGCCACCTCCAGCTTGTCCCCGATCTTCAGGGTTTTCCGACAAGTGAGAACTCGTAGTAAGGATCACTCTGATCGTCCCATTCAACATAGAAATTTGCCCGGAAACGCCGCTTGTCGACCTCCATTCCTGTCTCTTCGCCAAGCTTGGCCGCCGCCGACAGCGAGAAGATCGACAAAGGACGGCAGTCATGCTGACCCATCTGGGTCGCGTGAACTCTCAATGATCGTCCGGTGGTTTTTTCGAGGGCTGCCAGAAAGTCGGGACTTTCGATATCGTATGTCTCACCCTCAGGCGTTTCTACGTCCACCTTGAACGCAGCGGCATCCGGATAGATCGGGTTAATACCAGGTGCCAGTCCTTCAAAGGCATCCAGGTCCTTGGGCAGTAGCAGGTCTTCACTCGAGCTGTATCGGGCGTTGTAGAGCACGAATTCTTCCTGATCGCGCCCTGTGTGCCAGGGGAAAGCGGGGTCGCCATCAGCAGCGATCACACCATAGACCCGGTCACCCATGAGCCCGCTGAAGGCCGTATAAACATGTGGAATTTCGTGCCCGCGCATGCCTTTAACCGGATAGCGCCAGATGCTCTCGATCATTCCCAGCTTCATGGAGCGCCTCCCTTCAGATGCCTGAAATCATTCCATCGTTTTGTTGAAATCAGCAGCTATTGTCTGTCATTCACCTGACGGTCACAAGTCTCTGCCCCGCTTCTTTCAGACGCAACCATGCAAGCCTTTTGCCAATCAACCAACGAGATCGGCCCCGGACGATCTCAAACGGGCGGCAGATGCGTCCGCAAATGATTGTCCCAGCGAGTACCAGCAAGGCCATTCACCTCGATCTGGCTGATCTCGTCGGTCAAGGGTCGAGCAAGCCGGATATCACCGTCGCCGCCGGTAAGCATGAATTCCTCTGGCCGGTCGGTTGGTGCAACTCCACAGCCATCCTGAAGCTCCGTTGAGGTAAGATAGCGCCCATCCCAGCCGTTCCAGAGAGTCACGACATTACCGCGTGGTGCCGAGACGGCGATCAGTTTTCCAGCCTGGTCGACGGCTACGCTACCGCCGTAATGACGCATGCGCCGCTGGATCTTTTCAGGAGCTTCCAACGTCTTGATGGTAGCGCCGTCATGGATCGCGACCAACGGCACACGGTCCTTTCGGCTGCCCTCATATTGCATGGCGATGGCTAGCCTGCCGTCTACGAGCAGTGCCAGATGCCGGATACTCAACTGGGCTTGAGGCAGGCCTGCCTGATCAAGAAGACATCCATCGGATATATCAGCGAAGACGAGCGATGGCGCCATGGCATCGAGGTTCAGCTTGGCGCGGCCGTGTTCGGGATGGGTGCGGATGCCGCCATTCGCGATGGCGAGGGTTTTACCATCGGGCATCAGGATCAACTCGTGGGGACCGATGCCGTGACTTCGATATTCACCCAGGCGCTGGAAGCGCTCGCTGGCATCGTAGATGTCGACGACGCCTTGGCCGCTTTCATAGTCGTTCTCGGTGGCGAACAACGTGCGATCATGGGCTGAGAAAACCCCATGACCGTAGAAGTGGCGGCCGGCCACTGGCTCGATCCGATAAAGGGCGACACCTTCGTCATCGTCGATAACAACCGCGAACCGGCCCAGCCGGCGCGCGAAAACGACGAGGTGCGGGCGTGTTGGGTGGAACGCCATGGCATGGCCGCGCTCGGGTAGCGGCAAGCTGAAGCGGGCACGGCCCGCATCGTCGAATCCGGTCACCTGGTGCGACCCCCGTGCATCCGCCCTGCAACCGACGAACAGCGGCCCGGTATTACCACGAACACCTGCAGCCCGAAGCCCCAAAAAGCCAAGCAAGCCGCCGGCAGCTCCCCCCAACAATGCCCGTCGATCGACAGCGATCATCAACTCACCCTCAAGAGCTCGGGCGCATACCGCCCCATCCAGCCATGCCGGTCCAAGTCGAGCTTGACCGTGCCATGGTCCACGGTCAGTCGCCGTCGGACTTGTTGAAGCCGATAGTGAGATCGGCAGCGTCGGCGAGGGTGCCGGTGAAGAGGGCGCGGAGCGAGATCACTTCTTGCAGGAGTTGCTCGACTTTTTGGCGTTCCGGCTCGTCGCCGACAGCCTCATGGAGCGGGAGGTCGATCGTATCAGCTGTGTCGAGGGGCCGGGTCAGGCCTTTGAGCAGGGTCTGCCCGAGGCCGTCCTGGCCCTGCTCCGAGAGCCAGACATGCAAGCCGCCTGCTTCGATATAGAGCGCCTCGATGGTCTCGAGATTGGCGATAATGTTGGCGAGCGAACGGGCACTTCGCCAGTCTTCAGCACGCTTTGGCTTGGCGCCTTCGAGCGATTTGCCGAGTGGTCGTTCCAGCTTGTTGGCGACAATGCCGTCAAGCGTGGCAGCGAGCGAACCGAAGAGATCGGTCGCGGCGTCGGTGGCATCGTAATAAGCGTCGTTGCCGTCCGTCGCGTTGGTGAAAAGAGCGTAATGGCCGAGGCGAGATTACGGGCGAAGGCACCGTCTTCCATCGTAATCTCATTCGCATGGTCGAACAGCACCCGCTCCAGCGCCGCTAGACTTTACAGGGCAGCGCTTTTCCCGGCGACACCATCTTCAAGGACGGCGGGATCAGGTTTGGTGAGCAGCTTGGTCAGTTGCTTGCCCGCGGTGCCATGTTTGTCCGATCAGAAGTGAATTCTCGCAGCGGGGCCCTTAGCCTCGATCGGTCCGAAGGCGACCGGCTGCAGCCGTTGCCAAGCCTCGACGCTGCCTATGAATGTGTCCTGTGAAGCTGCCAGCGTCTGGTCGCCAGGCGTGGAGCACAGCTCATCGATCGCCAGAGCGAGCACCTGCATGGTCTGATGATAGCGCTCATAGGCCGGCATGATCACGGCATCCGCCAGCACGCGATTGACCGAGGTGTGGTCGGGCTCGGCAAGGACCGGTGCAGTCCAGGCGAATACGATAACGCGGAGGACGGTGAGACCGAGACGCATCGTCATGCGTGCTCCCTAAAGCGACTTCAGAAACGTAATCAGCGCATCCCGGTCCGACCTGGCGAGGTCGACAAAACGCCGGCGCGCGTCCGCGCCCTCGCCATCGTGCCAGAGGATGGCTTCCTTCAGGTTGCGGGCGCGGCCGTCATGCAGGAAATAGGTGTGGCCGTTGACGGTCTCGGTGAGGCCGATGCCCCAGAGCCGCCATTCGCGGCCGTCGGCGTCGCCCTCGGGGCGGTTGTCAGCGAGGCCTTCGCCCATGTCGTGCAGCAAGAGGTCGGTATAGGGCCAGATCAGCTGGAACGATTGGGTGGGCTGGCTGTCATCTTTCTTCGTGATGAACTTTGGCTTGTGGCAGGCGATGCAGCCACTCTCATAGAATCTTTGTTTGCCGAGAAGAACTTCGGGATCGTCGATGTCGCGGCGTGCGGGCACGGCGAGGTTTCGAGAGTAGAATAGGATCTTCTCCATGGCCTCGATGCCGGTCTCGTTGCCGCCGTGACGTTCGCTGTCACCATGGGGCGCCAAGCGACAGTCGGTCTGGGCCTCTGTGCACTCTCCGTGAGAGGCAGGAACCAGCGGATTGGAGATCCCGATATCGCCGGCCATGGCGTCGCTGTTCTGCTGATGCAGCGTCGGGTTGCCAGCCTTCCAGCCGAAGCGGCCGAGCATGATTTTTTCGGACTCGCGACTCCAGACCCTGTTGGGTTTACCGGAGATGCCGTCGTCGGGGTCGGCGTTGGCGAGGATGTCCTCGTCTGAGATGTATTCAAGAAGGCCGAGGCCGATCATCGCCGGTGCGACCCGCGGCGATAGCATTGTTTCCGGGTGCAACGGCCCGTAGCCTAGCTCCTCGATCGAATATGTCGGTGCTCGCAGCGTCACGATCTCACCGCCGGCGAGTTCGACTGGCTCTTCCCCGTAGCGAATTACCATCCGGCCTTCTGCCTTGTGCCCGGCAATTGCGAGGTCCTGAAGCTGGCCGCCATAGGTCGGTTCGGGAACGAGTTTCAGGCGGTGTTTCCCGATCAGCTGGCGCTGTTCGTCGGTCGAAGGTGGGACACTGAGGCGGAGGAACATGGAGACGGCGCTGTCGTCCGGATCTTCCGGCGGATGGCCACGTCCATCCTTCAGATGGCAGCGCTGGCAGACGCGGGCGTTGTAGAGGGGACCTAGACCGTCGGCCGAGTCGGTCGAGGCTGGGGCGGTCACCCAGAGACGTTTGAAGAATCCGTTGCCGATGAAGAAGTCGGCGCGCTGTTCGAAGCCGAGATTGGCCGAGGGCTGCGAGAAGGCATTGCGACCCGGCTTCTTCTTTGACGTGGTCGCACCGCCTGGGTACCGCTCATAGGACTCGGGTTTGGTGAAGTCTGTTGTCGGCGCGATGATCGCCGACAGATCCCTTGCCTCGCTGACTGGCGAAACGGTCATCATCAGCAGAAGGGTTAGCCGATAGCCTCATGGTTGGTCGTTCTTCGATAAAGTGAAGCCTTGCAGGGCTGTATAGCGATGCAAGGCTCCATTGGACAATTCAGCTGTGGTGCTTCAGTTGAACACGGCCTCGGGATCGTCGAGGCTGTCCGATCCTTCGAAGTCGATGCCGCCGAGATCAAGGGCGGCGACCGCGTTCTCGATGCTTTTAGTCTGGACGAGCAGGCCGTCGATCACGCCTTGAAGGACGGCGTTACCGGCATCATTACCTTCGGCCAGCATCTGGTCGTAGGCCATCTCGCCGCTGTCGGCATTCTCCTTCATGGCGGCGGCGGCTGCCAGCGTTGACTCGAGATTGGCGCCTAGATTGGAGGCGATGTCTTCCGGCAACAATGTCATGAGGCTCGGCCCCTCGATCATACTACCGTCGATCCGCTGATAGCTGCCGTTTGCAACAGCCTGCATGCCGACGATGTTGTCATAAGGGATTATGGGTGTTGTCGGCGAAGCAGTCATGTTCCTCTTCGGGGTCGTACAGCATGAGGCCGAGCTTCATGCGCTCTCCCGCAAGCTCGCCGTAAGACAGCGAACCCAAGCCGGTGAGTATCGCGGTCAAGCCTTCCTTCGGCTCGCCTTCGGTGATGCCCGCACGCGCTTCACCACCATCGGCCCAATAGCCAACCATCTCTTCGAGGTCCGCGATGATCAGGTCCGTTGCGGACTGCAAATACTCAACACGACGGTCGCAATTGCCGTGGGTGCAGTCGGCCGTGTCGAAATCCGTGTAAGGACGGCTGCCCGCCCCCGGCCCCGTGCCATTCAGGTCCTGGCCCCAGAGCAGGAACTCGACGACGTGGTAACCGTGGCGACGTTCGCCTCGACCTCGTCGACTTCGTGCAGGCTCCGGATCAACTCGGCATCTATCGTATCAACCTTGACGGTCTTTCCGCTGACCTCCAGGACAGGATTTGCGATCAGGTTGGTGGTATAGAATTCATTCTCGTCGGAGCTGTCGCCATAGCCGGCATCGACATAGTCGATCAGCCCCTCGTCGAGCGGCCAGGCATTCTCCTTGCCTTCCCAATCATCGACGATCGGGTTGCCGAAGCGATAAACCTCAGTCTGCTGATAAGGCACACGGGCCGCAAGCCAAGCCTCCTTCGCCGCCGCCAGCGTCTCTTCGCCAGGCTCGGCGACGAACGCGTCGACCGCGGTTTTCATGGTCTGTGCCGAAGTCAGCGAATCCTCGTACATGGCATGCCCGATGTTCGCATAAGTGTCGAGCACGGCGCCCTTGTCCGCATGGACATCTGCGAAAGCAACGCCGCCAGCGCTCAGGCCAAGCGCCAGAGCACTAACGCTGCAAAGCATCCCTCGATGCATCAACTTCTCCTCTTCATTCCCACCGCTCGCCCAAACGCAGGCCGGCTCATCTTCGTTCGAACGCCCGAGCCAGACTCAGGCAAGTCAAGGCTGACCGGCCCGCGGTCACTGCCAGCCGGCGCGATCCATGGCTTTCAAGGCTTCAGCGTTGTTCGCACCGAACTCAGTGACGGCGACGGCGTCGGTCTTGATGTCGCCCCAAGCATCGAGCACCGGGCTGAGCTTGACGCCTTCGACCACCGGCCATTCGTTATTGCCATCGGCGAAATAGGCCTGGGCGTTCGGTGTCGCTAGATACTCGATGAACTGGATGGCAGCCTCCTTGTTGGGTGCATGCGTTGCCACGCCGGCCGCGCTGACATTGGCATGGGCGCCCCTGCCCTCCCCATTGGGCCCATCCTGGTTCGGGAAGATGATGCCGACGGCGTCTGCAACCGCATTGTCCGTGGCCTTGTCCGAGCGCACCAGGCGGGCGAGGTAATAGTGGTTTGCCACGGCAACGTCGCATTCGCCGGCGGCGACTGCCTTGATCTGGTCGGTGTCGCCGCCTTGGGGCGCGCGTGCCATGTTGGCGACGATGCTGTTCGCCCAGCTCTCCGCCGCTTCCAGCCCATCGGCTGCGATCATCGAGGCGACCAGGGACTGATTGTAGACATTGGACGACGAGCGGATGCAGATTCTTCCTGACCAAGCAGGATCGGCCAGGTCTTCATATGTCGAGATCTCGCTCGCATCGACCCGGTCCGTGGCGTAGACGATACCACGCACACGGGTACTGAGGCCGAACCAGAGACCGTCGGGGTGGCGGAGGTTTTCCGGAATCGCGGATGTTAGTGCCTCGGAAGAGATCGGTTGGAACAAACCGGCTTCGACCGCGCGCGCGATGCGACTGCCGTCGACGGTGATGAACACGTCAGCCGGGCTGCTTTCGCCCTCAGCGGCCAGGCGCTCGATCAACGCGTCGCCCTTGGCTTCGATCAGGTTGACCGTGATGCCGGTAGCTTCCGTGAAATCGTCGTAGAGCGCCTGATCGGTGTTGTAATGGCGGGATGAATAGACATTGACCTCCTCAGCCGCCGCACTCGCGGCGAACAGGGCGATCAAGACTACCGAAATGGGGGTGCGCATGGCGTCTCGCTCCAGGCTCGTTGCGTTCATCGTTTTGTGGGTGATCTACGTTCTCCTATGAACTCGTTAGATCAGACCAAGAAAAGAATCCAGTAAAAACAACCGATTTAGAATTGTTCTATTTAAATTCTCATTTTAGAATTGTTATAAATTGAGAGAACGTTCGTTAATTGCGACGCCATTACCTGCAAATGGCATAATCTGACAGCGATCTTGTCGAGAAAGGCAAGGCAAGCTTGGCTGAAGGAAACGTACAAATCGTGGTCTAAAATCTCCATACCTCTGCTACTGCGGGCAAGACGCCATTTTCCGACAAAGCCGGCCTGGGACGTTGGAGTTTTGAGCTGCAATTTCGGCCTGCCGGTGAGGTTTTTCCTGGTTGGCTCATGCCGCCATCTTGGCTGCCCTGGTCCGAGCTGAAGATCTCGGGTTTACGATGGCGAGCCAGAGCCTCTTCCAAAGCGTCGACGCAAAACGCAGCCTCCATGGTGTTGGAAAGCCGCCAGTCCATGATAGCGAGCAGATACAAAAAGCCGTCATGCCGGGGGCATGACGCATGTTCCCCGCGCCATTGGCCGCAGTCAGCTCACCGAACTTCGCGTGCAAAGCTTTCACTTTCGCCTCGAATTCACGCTTGTACTGCTTCCGATTCGACATCGTCGGTCTCCTCCAGTTGGCGACCAACAGACATGGATACGCAGATTACGTCACTGTCCGGCTAGCAGGGAACGGCTCTCACCCTTTGAGGTACTTTGTGGTAAGTCTTGCCTCCCGACGACACAGAACGATGGAGCACGATGACTTTGGCACGCGACAATCTTGCAAGCACCATCTCTTTGGAAATTGCGGCACGGCCGGAACAGGTCAAGGCAGCCGTGGAACTCCTGGACGGCGGATCGACGGTTCCTTTCATCGCGCGCTATCGGAAGGAAGTGACGGGTGGTTTGGACGATGGTCAGCTTCGCCAGCTCGAAGAGCGTCTGACCTATCTGCGCGAGATGGCAACCCGGCGCGAGGCGATATTGTCGTCGATCGAGACCCAGGGCAAATTGACCGACGAGCTTGCCGCTAAAATTGACAAGGCCTCGACCAAAGCCGCCCTTGAAGACCTCTATCTTCCCTATAAACCCAAGCGGCGAACCAGGGCCCAGATCGCGATCGAGCGCGGACTTCTGCCGCTCGCCGAGACCCTTTTATCTGATCGTGGCAAGGATCCGGAGACCGAAGCAGCCGGCTATGTCGGTGAAGACATACCCGATACCAGGACCGCCCTCGAAGGTGCTCGTGACATTCTCGCAGAACAGTTTTCCGAACACCCTGATCTTGTCGGGCATGTGCGCAACCATCTGATGACCCAGGCGATAGTCCGCGGCAGGGTGGTGGCTGGCAAGGAGGAGGCCGGCGAAAAGTACCGTGACTACTTCGCGTATGACGAGCGCTGGGCGAAGATGCCGAGCCACCGTGCCCTTGCGCTTTTCAGGGCGCGCAAAGAGGGTGTACTCAATGTCGAGATCGTGGTCGATGAGGACGATCCAGCCCCGATCAAACCGATCGTTGCGATGATTGCTGAAACGTTCGATATCGACAAGACGGCAAACGATCCCGCGTCATCCTGGTTGATGTCCGTTGCCAGATGGGCCTGGCAGGTGAAACTCTCGGTTCGTCTCTCGACCGATCTCATGGTCACGCTGCGCGAGCGCGCCGAGGAGGAGGCAATCCGGGTCTTCTCGCACAATCTGAGGGATCTTCTCCTGGCAGCACCCGCAGGCGCTCGGACGACGATCGGCCTTGACCCCGGCATCCGCACCGGCGTCAAGGTCGCCGTGGTCGATGGCACAGGCAAGCTGCTCGAGACCGCCACCATCTATCCGTTTCAGCCCAAGAACGATGCGAAGGGGGCCAAGCTGGAGCTGCAGCGGCTGATCTCGGCACACGGGGTTGATCTAATTGCAATCGGCAACGGCACGGCCAGTCGAGAGACCGATGATCTGGTCGCCGAACTCCAGGCCGACCTCCCAGACACCAAGCCGACAAAAGTGATGGTCAGCGAAGCCGGCGCTTCGGTCTATTCAGCCTCGGCGATTGCCGCCGCCGAAATGCCCGATATTGACGTTACGTTGCGCGGCGCCGTCTCGATCGCGCGCCGACTGCAGGATCCGTTGGCTGAGCTGGTCAAGATCGAGCCAAACAGTATCGGCGTAGGCCAGTATCAGCACGACGTCGACCAGAAACGTCTGGCGCGAGGTCTGGACGCTGTCGTCGAAGATGCCGTGAATGCCGTCGGCGTCGAACTCAACACCGCATCGGCCCCACTCTTGTCGCGTGTATCAGGCGTAGGACCTGGCCTCGCCGAGACGATCGTTGCCCATCGCAACAGCGAAGGTCCCTTCAAGCGCCGTCGCGATCTCAAGAAAGTGCCGCGTCTTGGTGATCGTGCCTTTGAGCTCTGCGCGGGCTTCCTTCGCATTCGCGATGGCGACGAGCCGCTCGATGCCTCTGCCGTTCATCCCGAAGCCTATCCCGTCGCCGCGCGCATCGTTGCTGCCTGTGGCCGCGACATGCGAGCGCTGACAGAGGACAGCAGTCCGCTCAAGACGATTAAACCTGCCGACTTTGCCGATGAGCGTTTCGGTCTTCCGACCGTCCGTGACATTATCACTGAGTTGGAGAAACCGGGTCGGGATCCGAGACCAGAATTTAAAACGGCCACCTTCGCTGAAGGCATTCATAAGCTCGACGACCTGGAGACTGGCATGGTGCTCGAAGGCACGGTCTCCAATGTTGCCGCGTTCGGTGCCTTCGTCGACATCGGCGTCCATCAGGACGGGCTGGTACATGTCTCACAACTCGCCGATCGTTTCGTCAAGGACCCAAGCGAGATCGTCAAAGCCGGCGATGTGGTTCAGGTCCGGGTCCTGGAAGTCGACGTGAAACGCAAACGCATCTCACTCTCCATGCGCAGTGAGAAGGAAAGTTCGGACAAGCGCGATGTGGCAAAGGCCCCAGTGAAAGAACGTGGCCGAAGTCGACAGACAGCGCCCAAGCGTGGGCAGTCGAAGACACCGAAGCAGAAGCCAGCAGCATCAAATGGCGCCCTGGCACTCGCCTTGTCGGCGGCACTCTCCCGCAAGACGTGAGGAGGGAAGAATATGAGTGAGATTTCAGGGCCATAGAAGCGGAACGAATACAATGCCTCGGCAGTCGGAGTGTGAGAAGCTGGGATTGTGGCGAGATATAGATATTTCATCCAATTTTACAGGCCTCTCATTTTTTTCTGGAGAGATTCGTAGTTTTCTCCAACATTTAACTCAAATTCAGGCGGAAATGTCTTAGCCCCTTAGATATGGGCCATCATTGAGTTCCCACGCGGAGTTTCATGACCGTGCCGACGTTGTCGAAGAAATGACAAAATCGTCTGTTGAAGGGGCGGGCGCACACCCGAGGCCCGGCATGTCAGAGAGTCGTAGAGAGCCATCTTCAAGTGCTGGGAAGGGGGTTGCGAGACCCGCTCGAAGAGGGTTGGGGTTGCTATCGATCTCGAGCACACCATCGCCACCCACTGCAGCGAGTAGATGTGCTGAGGCAACCAGGCCGACGCCGCCACCGAGATAGTGTGGGCAATAACGAAGACCAGCTGCTTGAATACGCTCTGCCAAAGAGAGACCGGCCGACAATCCACCCCATTTAGCAAGGTCCGGCTGGATGACGGCAAAGGCACCCGAAGCGATCGCCGCATCGAATGCCGCCTCACCCCGAAGATTTTCTCCGGCAGCCAGCGGGACCGGTGAGGTTTGGGCAAGTTTGGTCCAGGCATCGATCGGGCTGTCGGCAGGGAGTGGTTCTTCAAGCCAGATCGGGCGATAGCGTTCGAGCAACGCACTCATCGTCATGGCTTCCCCCAAATCCCAGGCCTGATTGGCATCGACCATCAGATCGACATCATCGCCGAGCCCTTTACGAAGACACTCGAGATTGGCAAGGTCGCGTTCCCGTCCGAAGCCGATTTTGAGTTTGAACGCACGATAGCCCTCCGCTTTCGCCTTTAGTGCCTGCTCCAGCGTTCCGTCAGGATTGATGCCGCTCGCATAGGCCTTCATCCAGCCATTGCCCTTGCCTCCGAGCAGACGCCAGAGCGGCAGTCCGGCACGCCTTGCCATCAGATCCCAGACCGCGATATCGACACCGGCGATAGCCTGTGCAATCGGTCCTGGCTCGCCTGTTTGGAGCGCCAACTTGTGCAGGCGATCTGTCAATTCCCGATAGAGCTGTTCCGGCGACACCCAATCTCGTCCGATGGTAAGCGGGGCCAGTGCGCTAGTCACCAGGCGGGCGCGATGTTCGGCGCCACACTGCGGAAAATTGCACCAAACCTCTCCAAAACCGACGGTTCCGTCTTGTTCTACTGCGCGAATGATAACCGCTGGCCGATCGGTCATCGCACCGAATGCAGTCTTCACGGGGCGCTCGACGGGAGCCCGATAGACCGTAACATCGAGGGCTTGGAGAGTGATTGAGCTCAAGGGGATCTCCTTTATTCTTCCAGCTTTCGGTTGGTTTGAACATTCCTTGCAGGGCAGAATGTCGAAAGGAAGGCTGGGGGCTGGCCTGAAACATATCGCTGATGGTATCGATCGTGCTCCCTTGCAGTGTCAAAGGACCTTCGTGTCGCGCGCTTTTTCAGTCATCACAAAAAATGCCTATTTGCTGCTTTTGATCACGATGGTCTTTTGGGCCGGCAACGCCGTTGCGGGGCGGTTTGCGGTCGGTGAAGTCTCGCCGCTTTGCCTCACTTGGCTTCGCTGGACTCTTGGAGCGACTTTCCTCCTCGTCCTTGCCCGACGTCATCTGGAAAGAGATTGGCCGGTTCTGCGGCAACACCTGCCCTACATTGCCTTCATGGGCGCTTCCGGCTTCGCGATCTTCAATGCATTCCTTTATTCCGCTTTGGTTCATACGACCGCGCTCAATGCCACTATTGTGCAAGCCGGCATGCCGATGATCATCTTTCTATTGAACTTTCTGGTCTATCGGACCGCCGTTCGCGGGCTCCAAATTCTAGGTTACTCCATCACCTTGATAGGTGTCCTGGTCGTGGCGAGCCAGGGACAGCTAGCTTTGTTGGTCAGCCTCGACATCAACCGCGGCGACCTGATCATGTTGTTGGCCGTCTTGGTGTACGCCACCTATTCGGTCGGTGTGCGCGCAAAACCCAACCTTCACTGGCTCAGTTTTCTTACGGTTCTGTTCGTCGTGGCGGCACTGATTTCTTTTCCGCTTGTTATTTATGAGGCGACCACGACCGCCTTTATCTGGCCAACGTCGGCGACCGGCATCGCCGTCGTTCTCTATACGGCGATTTTTCCATCGATCATTGGGCAGGCGCTGTTCATTCGTGCCATCGAATTGATAGGTGGCAATGCGGCGGGGATGTTCATAAATCTCGTGCCTATCTTCGGTGCATTGCTCGCCGTGTTGCTCCTCGGCGAGGCATTCCAACCATTCCACGGCATTGCATTGGTGCTTGTGCTCGGCGGGATCATGGTGGCTCAAAGGTCTCAGCCATGACCAAGAGATCTATTCATTGCAAGGGCCGTACTCACCGTAGCACCTTTGCAACAGTGTTTGGCTGGAAAACATCAATTGCGTTTCGTCGAGGAACTGTCGCCCGATCTAACCGTTAGGTGAGTATAGTCTGGCTATCGACAATGTTTGACCTGTAAAGGAAAATGCAGATGAATCGCCTGTTGTTCATAACCGTTTTTGCCTCGTGTCTCATGGGCATGATCGGAGATCATTCGACTGCCAAGGCCGAGGTCAGGATTGGTGGTGGCATCCACTACTGGACAGCACTTGGCGACATCGAGGTGGATGACATCGACATTGACGAGAACGGTTCGTCCTTCCTCGCGTCGGTACAGTGGGTGCCTGGCGGCCTGTTCAAATTAGAGGGTAACCTCGAGTATTTCACGGATGGCTTCGGTGGTGGTGATTCCGATGCCTGGGCACCTCAGGCCTTCGTTCTTGTCGGAAGCGGCTTATATGGCGGTTTGGGTATCGGTGTGACCTACAATGATGAACTCCAAGGCAAGAACTTGTCCGATCCGTTTTACACCGCCCGTGTCGGGTTCGATATCGAAGTGCTGCCGGCAATCCATCTCGACATCAACGCCAACTATCTTTTCAATGCATTCAGCGAGATCGATGGCGCAGACGAGGACGCGATCACACTGGGTGCGATCGCACGCATCGCTCTTTGGTAGGAGGCACGGCCGCTGACGGATTAACCTCAGGCGGGGCGTCGCGCCGAGAAGAGGAAGTTTTGGGCGATCGGGCTCGCGCCCCAGGCGAGCGCCCGATCGACGGCATTAAAGCCTTGGGTAAGAAACTGTCGATTGCTGACAGGTTTCAGCCATCGGTGGTTCCAGCTGTTTCTTGGCAAGAATCCATGGGTGGCGGTGTCGACCAAAGCGAGTCCGGCATCGTCAGCCATGGCTTGGATATCCCGCTTGGTATAGCGAAACGCATGCTGGTGCTTTCCCTGGAAGACTTGGCGCACCACAAACTCTATCCAGCTGTATTTCTTCGGCAACATGCCGCAGATGAAATAGCCACCGGGTCGCAGCACACGCACGATCTCGGCGAGGCTCGCCTGCTCCGAACCACCGGTTTCCCGGACATGCTCAAGGACGCCGATCGAGAAAACGAGGTCGAAGCTCTGATCGGCATAGGGCAGCTGAACAGGATTGTCCGGATCGCCTTCGGTCATGCCGTAAGCTTCGCCAAATCGATCGTTCAGATGATGCTGAAGCGGATTGCTTCCAGGGTCCAGGCTGAAGCCTTGAACCTTCAGACCATGGCGTAGAAGAAAATATGAAAAATGGCCGTTGCCGCATCCCCAATCCAGGGCGTTCTGGCCAGGCACCGCATATCGTCGTGACAGCCTGTAGATCGGAAGATATTGGGCGGCCGTCATCAGGCTGTTGAACTGCAGTGGTTTGATGGAGTCGGGCAGTGCGCAGAGCTCGCTCAAAATGGTGAACAGATTCTTTGGCGGAGCCTTCGCTTCGGTCGGTATAATGAATGTTTCTTCCACCATCAGCGCGTCGTTCCAGCTTCGGATGGGGAGCCAGTTTCATGTCGCGACGAGCGATAGTCCGGATTGACCCAGCCTCTCAGCAGTCGATAGAGCGACGAGGGTGCATAGCGTTGCATCTGGCGCTGCATGATACCCTTGATAACTCTATAACCGAAGAGCGGCCACGCTTTGATCATCGACTGACCATGGACGGCTGCAATCCGTCTGACCTCGGCCAACCCCTGAACGAAACGCCGGTCCGACGTCCCATCAAGGGTCATATGACCGACGACGTCGGGTGCGTATCGACCACGGAAGCCTGCGAGATGTGCACGCAGCGCCCAATCATAATCCATGGCGATCTTGTACTGCTCATCAAATCCGCCAATCGCATCGAACACCGAGCTTCTGACCAGCATCGTCGGATGATTTAGGGCGGGCATACAGCTCCCTATCCTATCTGCATAATGCTGATCGCCCTTGATGATGTGAAGTAGCATGCCGTCGGTGTCGTGATAGGCAAGATCGCCAAAGACAAAATCCGCATTACGACTTTCCATAGCATCGACGGCACGTTCAATCTGATCGGGTGCCAGCCAATCATCAGCGTTGACAAAGCCGAGGTAGCGACCAGATGCAGCTGCGATGCCCTTGTTGAAGGCATGACTGATGCCACTGTCCGGCTCGCTAACCCAATGCGTGATCCGGTCGGCGAACCTTCTGATGACGTCCACGGTGCCGTCCGTCGAACCGCCATCGATGACAATATAGTCGATCGGCCGATGGGATTGAGCGCATACACTCTCCGCAGCGCGTTCGAAAGCGGTTCGGTTGTTGAGAACAACGGTGATCAAACTCACCATCGACTGATCCATCGCTCGCTCCGGTCGCTGGCGGCATGCGGCTTCTAGCATTGCCTGGGCAGGCTCGATGTATCATGATGGCGAGTGAACGCCAACCGGCAGCAGCTGAAGGCTGCCGCCGGTCAAGCCCCTATCGAAGTACGACAGTGGTTCAGCCGTCCCTTTCGGCATCATCATCGTCATGATCGTGGCGCCCCCGCCCCCAACCGCGATGGCGTTTCTGCATCTCTTCTTCTGTCACCGTGCCGTCATCGTCACGATCGAGGCGGCTGATGATCCGTTCTACTGGGCGCTCGAGTTCTTCCAACGAGATGGCAGCACTGCCGTCTGCGTCCAGGAACTGGAAGCCGTCGACAATCTTCGGGCGCATGATCTCGACGAGGAGCGGCTGGAACTCTTCCAGATCGAGCTGGCCGTCGCCATCGCTGTCCGCGGCGATCATGCGGGCCCGGACGCTTTCGTCAATTTCGGCCCTGGTTAGACTGCCGTCTTGGTTCGCGTCGAATTGCTCCATGAGCATGGCGCGAGCGCCACCGCCCCAATGGCCACCATGGTGACCGAAGCCGCCGCGTGCCATGCCTGCTCCTGCGAGGGCCACGCCGCCGATAACGACGATACCGGTGGCGATGGCAATTTTGGTGTGGGTCTTCATGATCTTCCTCTCCAACATTTGTTTCTCAACGACGCTCATTAGACCCGTCGATTGTCGCCAGAGTTTGTCGGATATTGAGGTGATCTGTCGCGACATGTCGTAATGCCGGTCCTTGATACAGATCGTTACAATTTCTCGTCCCGCCATGGAAAGGATCATGAGCGTGTTGTGACCTGCTTCCGTGAACCTGGACCCTGTTTTGTGAGAAAATTCTCAGGTCACCGGCAGCATCGCTCGCACTTCCTGCACCGGCAGTGACTTGCAATGAACGCATCGAAACAAGCCAAGCCGCATCAGCTGCGCAATACCACGCGCGTCCTCGCGATCAGTCTTGACCGGCATCGCCTCGAACGCATCACGGACATGACGTGTCTCGAGCAGCTCAACGGCAAAACCAGCCTTGGACAAGCCCCATAGTGCCATTGCGACAAGTGATGCTTGGAGCAGGCCTGTCCTGACCCAGGTTCACACCATCATCTCAAGGGATGAACAACCAAGTCCACTATCGAACCACGAACAGTACGCCATATAGCAGCCTTCGCACCGCTCCTCGGCATCGCCGTCAGACGAGACCATGCATCATACCAAATATTGATCCAGCAGAGTTGAAGGGATAAGCGACTTGGCAGTTTTCAAATGATTTCATCGCCTTCCATTCGAGATCAGGCGAGGAGGAAAGCGCCGATTGATGCAAATCATCGCTTGAGACCGATGACGACGCATAAGTCGGTTGCAAAACGAGTCCTTGTCTCTGGTACCCGCCTCGTCGCTTGGATCTTGCGGTGTGTCACGCTCCTCGCATTTGCCGATGGGCGAGGACATGAAATTGCTCGAAAACTTCAAAAATTTGGGTCTTAGGGGCCATCGACAAAGCTCACATAGCTTTCTGAATTCGAGTGTTTTTCACTCGTATGCTGAGAGTCGATTGGTGTAGTCACGTCGCTAGCCAATCGTGAAGCAGGCCGTTTCTTGACCAATGGGCAGATCGTTCCCGATTCGTTTGATCAGGTCTGCCGCTGGCATTGGTCGGCCGAAATAAAAACCCTGCGCCTCATCGCATCCTTCATTTCGGAGGTAATCAAGTTGCTCTCGCGTTTCGATGCCTTCCGCCGTGGTTGCCATTTTCAGACGTTTACTGAGCGCAATCACAGCGCCGACGATTGCGGCAGAACCGGAACCATCGCTCATTTCGTTGATGAAGGAACGATCAATCTTGATCCGATCGAAGGGAAAACGCTGCAGGTACCCCAATGATGAATAACCCGTGCCGAAATCATCCATGGCGATCTGGACACCAAGTTCTTTGAGTTTATGGAGGACATCGATCACGGTCGCAGTATCCCGAATAAGAATATTTTCGGTAATTTCCACCTCGAGCAGGGTAGCATCTAGACCGCTGTCGGTAAGTCCACCGACGATGGTTTCGGTAAAATTGGCCTCCTGAAACTGAAGAGGTGAAAGGTTGACCGCAACGCGTAGTGCTGGCAGGCCGTTTTTCTGCCAGGTCATGGCCTGCTGGCAGGCTGTTCTCAGCACCCAAGTGCCGATAGGTACGATCAGGCCGGTTTCCTCAGCAATGCCGATAAACTTGTCCGGCATCATCAGCCCCTTTTCCGGATGGCGAAGGCGTAGCAGGGCTTCAACACCGACAATGACTTCACGGTCGATATCTATCTGCGGCTGATAGTGCAGCTCGAACCATCCGTCGCTGATGGCCCGACGAAGATCATTCTCGATGGTCTTGCGGTCCTTGAAAGCGACATCCATGCCGCCCTCGAAAAAACAACAGGTGCCAGGACTATCTGCCTTGGCGCGATGCAAGGCTATATCAGCCTTGACAAGGAGTTGTTCCGACTCACTCGCATCATAGGGGCCGATGGCGACGCCGATACAGGCGTCAAGAAAAATTTCCTGCCCATCAATTTCAAACGGGTGGCTCAAAGTTGAGAACAGGCGTTGTGAGAGACGCTCTGCGCCAGAGGGCTGAACCAAACCAACCTGCGCGACCGCGAACTCATCTCCACTAAGATGGGCTACTGTATCGGCTCCACGGACTTCGCTTTGTAGGCGTACGGCGATCTGCTGAAGCAGTCGATCGCCGACTCGATGGCCGAATGTGTCATTGATGTCTTTGAACCTGTAAATATCGATACAGAAAGTGGCTACATCCACACCTTCCCGCTTTGCTCGTTCCAAAGCCTGGCCGAGACGATCTTGAAAGAGTGATCGATTGGGCAGGCCGGTCAGCGAATCATGGTGTGCCAGGTGATAGAGGCGAGCTTCAGCCAGGTGTCGCTCGGTCACGTCCTGAAACGTGCCTTTCAGGGTCTGTTGGCCGTCCACGTGATCATCATCGACGTGTGCATGAACTGCAATGACTCGATCGCCGCCTTCTGTGGCCTTTAGACGGAACTCAGAAGCGAATGTTGGCATTTGCGGGCCAAGGCCATTGAGTGCATCTCCGATGGCTTTACGGTCATCAGGATGGATGGGCTCGAGCAGCTTGGTAAGCAAAGGGTCGCCAGGTTGTCCGGGGAGGCCGAAGATCCTGAAGACCTCTGGAGAACACCAAACATGGTCGTTACCAACAGTCCATTCCCAGCTGCCGAGCTGGGCGATCCGTTGCGCTTCGGCGAGCCGGGCCTCGCTTGCCTGGAGCTGCTTCAATGTGCTGCCCGCACGATAGACATACCGGATCCGATGCCGGAGAAGCGTCCAGTTCAGAGGTTTGACGATAAAATCCGTAGCGCCAGCATCATAGGCTCGGGCGATCGAGTCTAGATCATCCTGGCCAGTTACCATGACAATCGGCAAACCATCGCCGAAAGGAAGCATTCTTAGGGCAGAACAGGCCGCGTATCCGTCCATGCCGGGCATGACGACATCAAGCAGAACGACATCAGGTTTCAGGATTTCCGCGCGTTCGACAGCGGCCAGGCCGTCAGCAACCACCTCGACCTGAAACCCTTCGGCTTCGAGTGCCTCGCCCAGCAAAAAGCGCTGCATCTCGTCATCATCCGCGACGAGAATAACAGGCTTGCCTTCAGATCTGATCACTGCTTCGACCATACGGGCCCCGAGCGGCTATCCTTGTCCACCCTCATACCTGCGATCCCTTGCGCCATTCAGACTCAAAGACCGCAGCTACGTTGGAACCTCGAGAACATGACAAATCATTCTTAATTTTTCGTTAGCGATCGTCCAAAAACTGGTTCTCACTTGGCCACAAGGGAAAAATTCCAGCACGCTGCTTAACTGCTGCCGAGTTTCGCCAGCAAAACCGCATGTGACAGCATCCCATTTTCAAAACATCTGAGCTCGAATTTCTCATTTGGCGCATGCACCTGATCATCATCGAGACCGAAACCCATAAGGATCGAATCGATCCCGAGATGGCGCCTTATGGCTCCCACCGCTGGAATTGAACCACCCATGCCGACCAGGATCGGCGCACACCCGAAGACATCGCCAAGAGCTGACCGCGCGGCTTTGAGATAGGGTGAGCTAGTGGCTACTTTAAGTGCTGGAGCAGCACCGAGTTCGATGAGGTCATAACGGCAGTCCTTCGGTAGTCGCTCATCCAAAAAAGCCGTGAGCGCCTTTTTGACCTTCTGGGCATCCTGGCCCGGGACAAGTCGGAAGCTGAATTTGGCTGAGGCCTTCGCGGGAATAACGGTCTTGGCGCCAGCGCCTGCGTAGCCGCCGAACAGACCATTTAAATCGCAAGTAGGCCGAGACCAGATGCGCTCGAGTGTCGACCGCCCGGCCTCACCGCTTGAGCCTGAAAGCCCGGCATGGCCCAGAAAACGCGCTTCATCAAAATCCAAAGCGCGCCAGGCGCTGCCAAGTTCATCGAGGTCGTCGAGATCGTCATAGAATCCGGTGATCTTAACCCTTCCTTCATCATCATGCAGATCACCGAGGATCCTCGTCAGGACATTCAGCGGATTGGGAACGGCACCTCCATAGAGGCCGGAGTGCAGATCCTGGCTTGGGCCATAAAGGGTGAGTTCGAGATAGAGGAGGCCGCGCAGCATGACGGCGAGCGCAGGTGTGTCGATATCCCACATATTCGTATCGGAAACGATGCAGACATCAGCCTGCAGCTCGTCACGATGCATCTTGAGGAACTGATCCAGCGAAGGGCTGCCCGACTCCTCCTCTCCCTCGAGAAATATGGTCACGCCGACCGGTAGCGAGCCATGCACCTCCTTCCAGGCTCGAAAGGCCTCGATGAAGGTCATGGTCTGCCCTTTGTCGTCCACTGCCCCCCTCGCCACGATCCGCTTGCCGTTTGTACCCTCCACCAGGGTCGGCTCGAAAGGTGGGCTGGTCCAAAGTTCGAGAGGTTCTGCCGGCTGCACATCATAGTGACCGTAATAGAGGACATGCGTGTCAATGCCTTTCGGTCCCGGATGATGGGCTACGACCGCAGGTTGCCCCGGTGTGTCGCGCAGCCCCGCTTCGAAACCGATGTCTTTCAGCTCCTGAACTAACCAGTTGGCCGCGTCCAGCGTCTGCACCTGGTAGGCAGGATCGGTGCCGATGCTGGGAATGCGCAAGAGGCTGAATAGGCGCGCGGCCGACTGGTCGAGCCCGGCTCTCAAATGTGCTTTAATCTCGTCAACGGGAAAACTCATTGCCGATCACTCCAATAGTTGGTTATCGTTGCCGGAAATTTTCGTAAGAAAAGAATTGATGCTGTGCGCCAGAAATTGGGGCTGTTCTGCTCACCGCGACATCATGGCATCGTCCGGGGCTAGAACAACACCATCGCACGCCCTACATTCAAGGGAATAGGATTAAGGCGCGCGATCATGACCCACCGACTCGCAAAGTTTCATATCGGACAAGTCGTCAAACATCGATTTTTTCCGTTTCGCGGCGTAATTTTCGATGTCGATCCGGAATTTGCCAATACCGAAGAGTGGTATGAGGCGATCCCCGAGGATGTGCGACCGAAGAAGGACCAACCCTTCTATCACCTTCTCGCCGAGAACTCCGATGCGTACTATGTGGCTTACGTTTCCGAGCAAAACTTGGAAGTTGACGCCACCGGTGACCCGGTCGAGCACCCCAAGGTGGTTGAGTTGTTCGGCGAGTTGCGAGACGGTGTTTACGTCAACAGCGACGTCCTGAAGCCGCACTGATCCGGGCGGGCTTTTCGCTCGGCTTGCCAAGCCGTCTGAAAAGGCCGACACTTCCAGACAGAAGAAATGAAACAGGGAGGCGATCGCTTGTCGCCGGCAAGGCTGGCCTGTAGGCGGTCGAGACGTCATGAAGACCGGCTTCAACCTGCTCCTCTGGACGACGCACGTCACTTCAGAACAATTTTCTTTGTTGGAAAAACTGAAGAATGCTGGTTATGACGGCGTCGAAATTCCACTTTTCGAAGGTACGCCCGAGCATTTCCGAACCATCGGTGACGCGATCAGAAACGCAGGACTCGCCTGCACCAGCGTCACCGTTCTTCCTGACGAAGCTCATAGCGCGATCAGCGCGGATCCGGTAAGCCGTAAAGGCGCTGTAGACCATCTGACTTGGGCGATTGAATGCTCCGAAGCCCTTTGCAGCGAACTGCTCTGCGGCCCCTTCCATCAGCCGCTCGCCGTCTTTTCTGGTGAAGGCCCTCGCGAGGAGGAACTTGCGTTTTGCGCCGAGGTGCATCGACAGGCAGCGGACCGCGCCGCCCAGTCTAACCTCGTGCTTGCCCTCGAACCGCTCAACCGCTTCGAATGCTATATCCTGAACACCATGGCCGACACTCAGGATTATGTCCGACGCGTCAACCGGCCGAATTTCGGCGCGCTCTACGACACCTTCCACGCCAATATCGAAGAGCAGGAGCCGATCGGCTGCATCGCGCTCACCGGCGATGTCATCAAGCACGTCCATATCTCAGAAAACGACCGCGGCACGCCTGGCAACGGCCACATCGACTTCACAGCCACCATGAAAATGCTGCACGCGATCGGCTATGATGGCTGGCTCACCATTGAGGCCTTCGGCAAGTCGCTGCCTGCCCTCGCTGCCGCTACCAAGGTCTGGCGCGAGTTTTTTGACACGGAAGAAGAGGTCTACACGGTCGGCTTGAAAACTATAAAAGCCGCTTGGACGGCCGCAGCTGCGGACTGACGGCCACGGGGCGGGTGTTGAATTGCCGTGGCTTTACAGGGGAGACATCGAGCATGAAGCGAACGTCGATCGGCACCTGGGCTTATAATATAGGCCCTTACGAACAGACCCCGATCCCGTTCGAGACCGTGGGCGAGACGCTCGCCAAGCTCGGCTTCGATGGTCTGGAGCTAGGCGGTTTCAACGGTTATCCCAACCCGCATCTCCTGCCGACCAAGGATGATCGAGATGCGCTGAAAGAAAAAGTCAGCGCGTGGGGCCTCCAGATCTCCGGGCTCGCCGCCGATCTCTGGAGCCAGCATCTGGTCGATACCGACGACCAGAGCGCCTATCTCGAAGAATTCGCACTGAATGCCGCTTTCGCGCGCGATCTCGGCATCAAAGGTATCCGCGTCGACACCGTCCAGCCCCCCACGATCCTGGACCAAATGGACGAACGCACCGCGCTCGATCGGGTTGTTGGGACGTGGAAAACGGCCGCCAAGATCGCGGCAGACCGCGGTCTCTACGTCACTTGGGAAATTGAGCCGGGCTTCTGCTTCAACAAACCATCACAGATTCTTAGAGTATTGGACGGCATCCCTGATGCCAATTTTGGGGTGATGTACGACACCTGCCACGGACAGATGATTTCTGTCGTCGGCGCGCGCCAGCCCGGTGAGAAGGAAACTCTTGAGGGTGGCCAGATGGAGCTGATCGAAAAACTCTCCGGCCGCATCAATCACATCCACCTGATCGACAGCGACAACACCTGCCACAAGGACGCCGACGGCAACGACGAAACCAGCGCCCACCCGCCCTTCGGCGACGGCGTGATCGACTTCGACACCCTCGTACCCCGCCTCGCCATGGAAGACGTCGGCCACGACTGGTGGACCATCGACCTCTGCTTCTACCAGGACGCCTGGAGCGTAACTGAGAGATGTAAGGCGTCGCTTGATGCCTTAGTTAAGAAATACGGCTGAACCTTGCGGAGACGAAGGAGTCGAGAATGACCAAGCCGCTTAACATCGGCATGATCGGCTATGGTTTCATGGGCAAGGCGCACTCCAACGCCTATAAGCGCGTCGGAGATTTCTTTCCGGAGTTAGAGCACCGGCCTGTCCTGAAAGCCTTGTGCGCGAGAAACCGTGAGAATGCCGAGGCTTTCGCAAAGACCTGGGGCTATGAGAGCGTCGAGACCGACTGGCGGGCGCTAATCGCCAGGGATGACATCGACGCCGTCGACATCTGTGTACCCAACAACCTGCACCACGACATCGCCATTGCTGCGGCCGAGACCGGCAAGTGGATCCTCTGCGAAAAGCCACTCGCCATGAGCGTAGCCGAGGGCGAGGCCATGGTCGCGGCCATCGAGAAGGCAGCCGTACCCAACATGGTCTGGTACAACTACCGCCGCGTCCCCGCCATCAGCCTGGCCAAGCAGATCGTCGACGAAGGGCGGCTAGGCCGCCCCTTTCACTACCGCGCCCAATTCCTCCAGGACTGGACCATCGCCGAAGACGTGCCCCAGGGTGGGGCGGCCCTATGGCGGTTGGACGCCAACGCCGCGGGTTCAGGGGTCACCGGCGACCTGATTGCT
>JBPCVQ010000025.1:0-8889 GCA_051010395.1 Geminicoccaceae bacterium
AGCGCCATGGCATAGCGGGTAACGCTGTCGATCAGGCAGAGCACCGAAAGTCCCTGATCGCGAAGGGCTTCGGCAACGGCCATGGTAGTCTGGGCAGCGCGTCGTCGCTGCATCGCCGGCATGTCGGAGGTCGCCACGACCACCACGCTTCGTTCGCGCGCTTCTTCACCAAGGCCGCCGTTCAGAAAACCATGCAGCTCGCGGCCGCGCTCGCCGATCAGACCGAGCACCAGCGCATCCGCACCGCTATGCTGTGCCAGCATCGAGAGGAGCGTGGTCTTGCCGACCCCGGTTCCAGCGAAGATGCCAAGGCGCTGGCCGCGGCGACACGGTGCGAACAGATTGAGGGCACGTACACCGAGATCAAGGCGTTCTCCAAGGTCGCGCCGAAGATGAGCTGCAATGGCTCGGCTCTGCAATGGGTAATCGATGGGTCCGTTTTCGACTGGCGGGCCCTGATCCAATGGACGGCCGAGCGGATCGACCACGCGGCCAAGCCAGCCGGGACCAGGACGAACGACCGAACCTTCCCGCGACAAGGTCACCTTGGCCCCGAGGCTGACGCCATCCAGCTCCTCGAAGGGTAGAAGGATGGCTCCTTCTTCACTGAGAGCCATGACTTCGGCCAGAAGATGATCATCCTCGGCAGAACAGTCCATTTTGCTGTCCTTGTTCCTTCTGCGTCTTTCGACGGTACAGATGTCACCGATGCTGAGGAAATGATGCAGGCCGCTGCAGATCAAGCTGGCCCCCTTACAGGCGCTGACCTCCCCATGAATCTTGAAAGGTTCGAGCCGTTGCAGCTGGGCAAGCAGGCCTTCGAGCCGTTGATCCCGGGCGGTCCGGCCGTTGGTATTCGTCATCTTGGCCTGCATTAGTGTGTCTTCATTTCCATGTTTTTCCAGTTTGAAGTTGATAATCTCTAAAAAAATACAACCGAGTTAAGACTGTCTTAAGAAACTTCATTTTAAGGTTAGCTCATCGAAAGTTTCTGATTGAACCGAAAAGGTGTGAAGGCGATGAGGGCTTTAGTTGTTGAAGACGATCCGGTTTCGGCAAAGCTGATCGATACCGCCCTTCGCGGTGAGGGGATCATCGCGGAGATGGCGTCCTGCGGCGAGGATGCTATCGATCTCGCCAAGCATTATGATTTCGACATCATGGTGCTTGATCTCAAGCTGCCGGACATCGAGGGCTTCGAGGTCGTGCGCAGGATCAGAGCTGCGAAGGTGCGAACGCCAGTTCTTATCCTTTCCGGCAAGAACGAGATTGACGACAAGGTGCGCGGTCTCAGCACCGGTGCGGATGATTACCTGACCAAGCCCTTCCACAAAAGCGAACTGGTGGCGCGCATTCACGCGATCGTGCGTCGCTCCAAGGGCCACTCGGAATCGGTGATCAAAACCGGGCAGTTGGTGGTCAACCTCGACACGCGCTCGATCGAGATCAGTGGCCGACGCCTCCATGTGACCGGCAAGGAGTACAGCATTCTGGAGTTGCTCTCGCTGCGCAAAGGCACGACGCTCACCAAGGAGATGTTCCTGGATCATCTCTATGGAGGCATCGACGAGCCCGAGCTCAAGATCATCGACGTCTTCATCTGCAAGCTTAGAAAGAAGATCGCGGTCGCCACTGGCAACCATCACTACATCGAAACCGTCTGGGGACGTGGCTATGTCCTAAAGGATCCAGAAGAGGCAGAGGTGACGGTCGATCAGCCGAAGCCCGTCTCGGAGGATGCCAATCCCGAGCCCTCAATCCAAGCTGGGCTTGGGCCGCAAGCGGCAGTTGCCTGAAGCTTGATATCCGGCAAGGCCCCATGCCGGCAAAGACAGGGGGGCAACACTCGCCGACCGTTGGATGCAGGGGCGTCGAACTAAGTGATTCGATCAGTCGGTCGAACGTTTGGCAAGAAGTCCATGCTCCTTCGACGGCGGTGCGTCGTCATGTTTTGCGAGATGTGAAGGCATGGCTACACGATACGCCGCCATCATTGTCGGACCCGCGTTCCGGAACAGCAGTTCATTCGGCTGGCAAACCATCGCCCCACCCCGGCTGGCCTTCAATGGTGCCGTTTGCACCTGCGAATGCAACGATCAGCGTCTCAATCCGCTGACGACAGAACACGTCTGACGTTGTCGGCGGTCACACCAGAGACACGGATATCGGATTGGATCGTGGGGCCGGCGATGTGAGGGGTAAGGACCAGGTTGTCGAGGCCTATGAATTTGGCAACGCTTTCCTTGGTCGGTGGCTCGGTGGCCAGTACATCGAGGGCGGCACCGCCGAGATGGCCAGATCTCAGTGCCTGGGCCAATGCCTCCTCGTCGATAATGCCGCCGCGCGCGGCATTGATCAGGATGGCGCCCGGTTTCATGGACAGGATGGCGTCGCCATCAATGAGGTTTTCGGTGCTCGGGAGGCGGGGTATGTGCAGGCTGACGATATCGGCCGCCTTCAAGAGGTCGGCAAGTTCGGATGATCGGATTACCTGCTTCCAGGCCGGGTCATCCCCTGGCAGATGGGGATCAAAGGCCATGATCTCGAGATCGAGGCTCTTGGCTTTTCTTGCCACCACGCGAGCGATCGATCCGAAGCCGATAAGGCCGAGACGTCGACCTTGCAGTTCCTCACCTACGAATGCTTGACGCGGCCATTCGCCATTGAGGATGCGAGATGTGGCGTCGAAGGCTCGCCTGATCAAATGAAAGGCGCTGCCGATGACATATTCGGCCACTGACGCATCATTGGCGCCTGTAGCTGGAAAGACCGGGATGTTCCTCGCAGCACAGGCCACCATGTCAAGATTGTCCAGGCCGACGCCGAGCCGACCGATGACCCGAAGCCCAGGGGCCGCGTCCAACAGATCAGAGGTCACCTGTGTGCGGTTCCTGACAATAAGGCCCTCAGCATCACCAATCAGTCTGACGAGATCATCTGGACGATCGAACAAATCGGCCTCGTAGACCACGTTGTAGTCCTTCGCCAGCCCGTCGACGGCCTCGTTCGTCATAAATTCGGTGATTACGATCTTCGACACCCAGAACCTCCCGGTGAACGCTCAGAACCCATTCCGAACGTTATTCAGTGAATCTCTGAATATGGCCACCTGAAAGTCTTGATGCAGTCGAGCAAATGACCATCCTTCTTAACCTCGCTCGATGGTGATGGCCGAAGATGAAGCTGCCCATGAGCAGTGTAGGCGGGAGAGGGAGCATTCGCAGGACAGGGCCGCCCAAGAGGTCAAACCGCTGCCGGCTCATGCGTTGGAGCGATGAATGGGTGGAATCATCGGCGGCGATTGCCTGAGCTCAACTGTCGTCGAAGAGGAGAACGGGCTTCAGGCCAGCGCCGGCATCTGCGGCTGCCATGGCCTCATCGATTTCCTTGAACAATGCGCTCGAGCTGACCGTTCGGCGGGCAAACAGTCCCCCGGGCTGTTGCCTGCTCTTTCTCACTCCAAGGATGGTTTGGCTTAGTCAGACGATGCTCGATTCTATTCTCTGCGCAGATGCGGTCGAACAGATGGCCTGCGAACTTTGCTGTCGGTCCGTCGCGATAGCGTGGTGGGTGGCAGAATTGAACGTCGTTGTCGGTCAGGACGGTATATAGTCGGTACGGGCTGAGGAGCTTGGAAGTCCGGTCGATACCAACGAACAGATGGCGTTTGCCCTCTTCGGTTCGGACTTCAGCGATGTCGATATGGACATAGCGGATCGCGTCAGTGTCGGGATCGAGGGCTGCAGTGCATAAAGACAGTCATCGAGCGGCAGCAGCGTATGACGGCGGAAAGCAATGCTGGTTGCCTCCTGCTCGACGGAAAGAACCGTCGCTCGAATGTCCTTCGGACCCATCTGTGCGTCCGTTACGAAGTCACGCTTCTTCCCCTTGTGCACCGTCGTTGGGCTAACGCCGTAACGTCCCGCAAGAACCTTCACGCTCTTTTGACTACGCTGGATCGAGAGACGAGTTGCCCCCGTCGTTCTGGCGCTGCCGTGCAGAAGCTGGCCCAAAGTTCATCCCTCCAGATAGGGCGGCCTCTCGTATCACTACACCTCGTGGCTGAACAATTTAGGGCCTGAAGCTGCAAGCCTCATCTTTTCTAGAATGAAGGGTTGGCTGAAGTTTCGGCATACGGCTGCACGCATCATTGTTCCCGATCGTCTATCAAATCCGGATAGGGGGCATAGCCCTCCAATTTGATGATGCTAGGCGTTGCAATGCCCTCGTCTTCTGCCGATCTGGCCAATCGATCCGAATGTCGCCAAAATCGAGGGCCGATCGCCTTCACATTGAGAAGACTATGATCCCGATCCGAGATTACAACCCGGCCACGAGGCGACCTTATGTTACCGTTCTCCTGATCGCGTCCTGCATTTTGATTTTTCTCTGGCAGATGTCGCTCGATCCGCGTTCCGGTCAAGTGATGGTGCATCAATTCGGCTTTGTTCCAGCACTGCTGTTTGACGAGGCAACCTTTGGCGCCGATGGCGGCCTGGTTCCCGCCTGGGTCACCCTTTTCAGCTCGATGTTCTTGCACGGCGGATTCATGCACCTTGCTGGCAACATGCTTTATCTCTGGATTTTCGGGAATAATATCGAAGACGTTATGGGTCACGTCCGTTATCTGGTATTCTATCTCGTCTGCGGACTCGCCGCCGCCATGGCCCAGGCACTCCCGGACATGGGCTCGACCGTACCGATGATCGGGGCAAGTGGTGCGATTTCAGGCGTTCTCGGCGCCTATCTGCTCTTGTTCCCGAAAGCACAGGTGCAGGTGGTCATTCCAATCGGCTTTTTCATGACGCGCACAATACCGGCGGGCTGGTTGCTTGGTATCTGGATCGCGTTTCAGGTGTTCGGCGGCGTCGCTTCGGACGCGTCTGGCGGCGGCGTTGCCTGGTGGGCGCATGTCGGTGGGTTCGTGGCTGGCATGGCCCTGGTTCATCTCTTTCGCCAAAAAGACCCAGCGTCGACCCTGGAACCCTATGTGCCCCAAAGCCGCGAACCGGCAAAGCCCACAGGCCGTTCGCGCATTCCGGACAGCCGACCCGAACCTCGCCCCACCAGCCTGAAGCCGCTTCAGAAGCCGGAGCCGCCGCCCCTGCCCCGTCGACCCGATCGACCGACCGTTCAGAGGCGACGCGATCCCTAAGCGAAGCCCTCCAATCAGACAGCGTTCAGCTAATACCGTCGATATCGGCTCGGATCTTGACGAAAAGTTCGTGGAATCCGGCGATACCGCCGAACAGCCCGCCGATTTCCGTGACCCTGACCCGGGTTTGACCATCGGATACCGGTGATGGCGGCAGCTGGGCGAGCGCATCGGCAAAGGCCTGGTCGAAAGACAGCGAAGCCGATCGGCCTGTCGCGGGCACACCGCCTTGGTCATCGTCGCTGTAACGGCAGCTTTCTTCATAGCCGTAATGGTCTTTTCCGCAGGGTTCAATCGCGACCTTGTCGCTGCCTTCTGCATGGTTCACCGTGATTTCCGGCACTTTGTCGCCCAAGGGAAAGCTCTTACAAATCCGGTAGGGGGTAATCACCTGTGGAAAAACACCGGGCTGCCTGCACCTGACGATGTTGAACTGCGGTGGAAATATGCGAAGCGGGCTTTGCTCGATTTTGATCTCGAAGCCTGGGGAAGGCAGGTCACCCTCGGCACAGATCAAAATCGTGCCATCACATTGGAGAATACGCATCGAGCTGCGATTGGCGAGTTCACAGGATACGGACATGGGTTCAATCCTTAGTGCTGAAATCGACCGCGTCAGCCTCTATGGCTGAAACTGGCCTGTCGATGAGCACTATAGAGATCGGATGTCCGTATTTTTGTGATCTGTTTCACCACCCTGTCTATCGATAGGCAAGCGGCCCGCTTCATACATGTCGCACGCCTAAATGCGCGAAATCAGCATGTTACATGTTTGAGTAGGGAGGAGTTCGTTATGCCGGCACAACTAACTTCCCAAAAAGATCCAGGCAGCTAAGCCAAACCAGAGAAGCCCCAAGCCGAGCAGCATGGAAATTCTGACAGTCACCGTCGTGAGGTCGATCGGTCCCTTCCAGACAGTGGCGTCAAATTCGCTTCGTTCTTTCTTCTTCCACATTGTGTTCCCCCGACTATTGTTCAGACTATATGGCGTTGTCAGACCTGCTAATGGCAAGGTCGGATGGTCGTTCCCCTATTAAGGGTTAACAGTCTTCACGACACTTCATTCCCCCAGGCGGCGAGCAGCATGCATGTGCGCCAAGGTGCTTCAGGCTCGAAGCGCTACTGTTAAGGTATTGAACTATTCGGAATAGTCGAGCGTCTGTTTTTTCGAAGCGACAGGTTCGGTTTTTTCGTTATGCTGAATGTCTGGAATCCGGTTTCACCGGCTGATCATTTTTTCGCGCTGGTCGACACCGACAGGAACGAAGAAAAAACTTCAGGCGAGGAATACCATGGCCACACTTCGACCCGATCCCACGTTCTATCCTTCACCACGCATGGCGATGAAGGCGCCAGCAGAAACTCTTGCCTATGTCGTCGCATTCGATCCCAAGGGCAAAATTCCCGATCAGATGGTCGTGGTCGATGTCGACCCCAAGTCGAAGCAGTATGCTAAGATCGTCGGTAAGACCGACATGCCGAATGCCGGCGACGAGCTGCATCACTTCGGCTGGAACGCCTGCAGTTCCTGCCTCTGTCCCAACGCGCCGCACCCGCACACCGAACGCCGCTATCTGGTAGTGCCGGGCCTTCGCTCCTCGCGCATGCACATTCTGGACGTCAAGCCCGATCCGAAAAATCCGAAGATCGTGAAGGTGATCGAGGCGGACGAGCTTGCCGAGAAAACTGGCTATTCCCGCCCGCACACTATTCATTGCGGCCCCGACGGCATTTATGTGAGCGCCCTTGGCAACCCCGCGGGCGATGGCCCGGGTGGTATTTTTCTGATGGATCACGAGACGTTCGAAGTTCGAGGTCAGTGGGAGATCGAGCGCGGTTCGCAGGAACTGGCTTACGATTTCTGGTGGCATCTCGGCCAGGACACGGTGGTGACCTCGGAATGGGGCACGCCGAATATGATCGAGAATGGCATCGTGCCGGAACTGCTGCTCGGCAATAAATACGGCCACAAGATCCATTTTTGGGACCTGCATACACGAAAACATGTCCAGGAAATCGACATCGGCGCCGAGCATCAGATGGCGCTGGAACTAAGGCCGGCGCATGATCCGACCAAGTCGCACGGTTTCATGGGCGTGGTGGTCAGCACCGCCAACCTCGCCGCCTCCATCTGGACCTGGTATCGGGACGGCGACAAATGGGCGATCAAGAAGGTGATCGAGATCCCGCCGGAGCCGGCTGACGCTGATGATCTGCCGGATCTACTGAAGGGTTTCGGCGCGGTGCCGCCGCTGGTCACGGACATCGATCTCTCGATGGACGATCGCTTCCTCTACGTCTCTTGTTGGGGAACCGGCGAATTCCACCAGTATGACGTGTCCGATCCGATGAACCCGAAGCTTACCGGCAAGGTGCGCCTCGGCGGCATCGTCAGCCGAGCCGGTCATCCCGCGGCCGATGGCCGCCCGTTGAACGGCGCGCCGCAAATGCTGGAGATCAGCCGGGACGGCAAACGCGTCTACTTCACCAATTCGCTCTACGGTGCCTGGGACGATCAGTTCTATCCGGACGGCGTCGACGGCTGGATGGTGAAGCTCGACGTCGACACTAAAAACGGCGGCATGACCTTGGACAGCAGATTCTTTCTCGATTGGCCCAAAGGCCACCGCCCCCACCAGATCAGGTTGGAAGGCGGCGACTGTTCTTCGGACAGCTACTGCTATCCCTGACCGGAGGCCGGTCAGCCGTTACTTGCCTGGCGCGTCCCGATCGTCTCCAGTCGGGACGCGCACACATCCGTAAATCATTCGATGTGGTCGTACCACTAGCCGATCGCCTTGACTGCTGCCAGCACCTCGTCGACATGGCCGGGCACCTTGACCTTCCGCCAGACCTTTCGGATGACGCCATCGGCATCGACCAGAAAGGTCGAGCGATCGGTGCCCATATATTTTCGGCCATACATGCTTTTCTCGACCCAGGCGCCGAGGGCGTCGATCAGGCTGCTGTCCTCGTCGGCGAGCAGCTTGAACGGAAAGTCGTATTTGGCCTTGAATTTGTCGTGGCTTTTGACGCCGTCCTTGGAAAGGCCGACGATCTCGGCGCCGGCTGCTTGAAATTCCCGGTAGCTTTCCGAAAAACCGATGCTTTCCTTGGTGCAACCCGAGGTGTCGTCCTTTGGGTAGAGATAGAGCACCAGCAGCTTGCCGGCGAAATCGGCAGGGGTCGCGCGGCCGTCGCCGTCGGTTGGCAGGTCGAATGCGGGCAGTTTCTGGCCGAGCTTTGGGTCTTCACTGGTCATGGAAAGGCGGCTCCCTGGGTCTCAGTTCCGGTCGTTTGGATCTTCTGCCGGGCAATGGCGATCGAAGAGTTCGGCCACCTCCCGCTGCAGGCTGCATAACGTCTCGCTAAGCCCATCGATGTCAAGGCCTGGACGGTCGATCTCGGGGTCGATCGAGGCAGCACGGATCAGCGCCTCGATCAATCCTTTGGGCGCCGTCTTCGGATCGATCGCCTTATCCAGGGAGAGGCGAAGCAAGGCCTGCAGGCGCCGGTAGAGGCAGACCGCGCGGATCAAAAGCCGGGCATCGGCGCTGCGGATACTTTGTCCCGCCGCACGCTCGAACACGCCGATGGTTTCCGGTGTAAGAATTTCCGGATACTCGGCGGCAAAGCGAAGCTGGAGGAACTGGGCCAGGAATTCAGCCTCCACCAAGCCGCCGCACGCATGTTTCAAGTTCCAGGGATCGTCGCTGCCATGCTCCTTGAAGACG
>JBPCVQ010000026.1:0-3229 GCA_051010395.1 Geminicoccaceae bacterium
CTCGTAACCACAGCACATGCCAAAGATGCTGTCAGGCATGGACCAAAAGGTACGTGGGCGGACTTCGGTGTGGTCTTGCCGAAGCGGGGACACGAGCCCACCGGGGAACAGCCGGCACCTAACCTTCTCGTGTCGCTTACACGGAACACGGTAAGCCCATATTCCCGTCCGAATGGACAGGCTGCCCGCAAGGAACGCTGTTGGGGATGTGGGTAAGGGAGGCCGGAAAAAGCGAAGGCCATCCTGTAACTGTTTGGATAGGGGTTGAGGGGTATGCCGACATCACCCCGCCCGAAAGGGAGCAGACTTCCGGCTGGTTTCTCGTTGCAAGAGAATTTGTAGAACCTTCATTAGGAGGACAGGCAAATGACGGTCATGGTCATGACTGGTGCGGCCTCCGGCTCGAAAGTGGACTGGCACAGGATCGACTGGACCAAAGCCCACCGACAGGTCAGAAGGCTACAGATGCGTATTGCAAAGGCCGTTCGGGACAAGCGCTGGAACAGGGTCAACGCCCTGCAATGGCTCTTGACCCACTCGTTTTGCGGCAAAGCCCTCGCCATAAAACGGGTTACTGAAAATCGAGGCAAAAAGACGCCGGGGGTCGATAGGGAAACCTGGGGCACACCGGCGACAAAGGCCAAAGCTGTCATGTCGCTCAGGCGACGAGGTTATCGGCCTCAACCCCTGAGACGGGTATACATCCCGAAAACAAATGGAAAACTGCGTTCCCTAGGAATTCCGACAATGATCGATAGAGCTCAACAGGCGTTATACTTGTTAGCTCTGGAACCCATTGCGGAAACCACAGCCGATCCGAATTCATATGGCTTTAGACCAATGAGAGCATGTAGAGATGCTGCTGAGCAATGCTTTAACGTACTTTCCAAGAAGGATCGTGCTGCCTGGATTTCAGACGCGGATATTTCCAGCTGTTTCGACAAAATCAGTCATGGCTGGATACTGGCAAACATCCCGATGGACAAGGTGGTGCTCCGGAAATGGCTGACATCCGGCTTTGTTTGGAAAAATCGACTGTTCCCAACAAACGAAGGTACCCCGCAAGGGGGTATCATCTCACCAACGATCGCCAACATGACCCTGGACGGCATGGAAGCGTTATTGTGCCGACATTTTGGCGTGAAGAACAGCGAGAACTCCAAGAAAAATAAGGTCAATCTGATCAGATACGCTGATGATCTCGTGGCGACCGGTGCAACTCAGGACGTGCTGGAAGAAGCCAAGACGCTGATCGAGGCTTTCTTGAAGGAGCGAGGCTTGGTCCTGGCTCCCGAAAAGACCAGGATCGTGCATATCGATGACGGGTTCGACTTTCTCGGATGGAACCTGCGCAAATACAACGGGAAACTTCTCATCAAACCCGCCAAGAAGAATGTGCAGGCGCATTTGCGAAAAGTCCGAGCAATCCTCAAAGAGGAAAAAACAGCGAAGCAGGAAATGGTGATTGAGATGCTCAACCCAATCATCCGAGGATGGGCGGCTTATCACCAAAACCAGGTGGCGAGTAAAACCTTCCAGAAGGTGGATCACCTCACCTGGCAAAAGCTTTGGCGATGGGCATGTCGACGACACCCGAGCAAACCCCTCACGTGGATAAAGAAGCGCTACTTTCCTAGGAAAGGATCGCACAATTGGGTGTTCGGCACGGAGGTGACTGGAGATGATGGCGAGAAGAGGTTCGTGACGCTAGTTCAAGCTCGCGACACCCAGCTTCGACGCCACATCAAGATCAAAGGTGAGGCCAATCGGTTTGACCCTGCCTGGGAGCCATACTTCGAGAAAAGGCTCGGCCTGATCATGAAGGATGACCTCAAGGGGCGAAAACTATTGCTCCATCTTTGGCGTGCACAAGAAAGCAGATGTACGAACTGCGGCGAGCCAATCACGAAGGAAACCGGATGGAACCTCCATCATATCCTTCCCAAAGCTCAAGGCGGCACCGACAAGCTGACAAACCTTGTGCTCATGCACCCGAACTGCCATCGACAAATCCACAGCCTCATGAGAAGGGAACGGACGGCTCCAGTCATACGGGGCTTTGCAGAAGCTTGAGCCGCTTGCTGGGAAACTAGCACGGGCGGTTCTTAGGGGGCTGGGACAGGGTAACCTGTTCCGGCTACCCGACGCACCGAACCACGAATGTTGAGGAGCCCCAGACGATAGCCGGCGGCCAGCGCCGCCTCGGTGTCGCGGCCCATGACCGTTCCGGTCCCCCCGGGAAAGCGAAGATCGCCCACGATCAGGATGTCGACCCTTTCAGCCACCAATCACGTCCCCCTGCCTGGGCCTGGACGACAAAGCTCCTGCGCTGGCTTACCGAAAAAGCATCCGCCCTGCCCCACTCCACGCCGTTCTCCAGAACGGCCGCCCGTCAACAGGCTAGGACGGCGGACCGGCGGGACCATGCTCGCCATTCCAACGTTCGAAACGGCCTTCAGCCTCTTGTCGCGAGACGGAATCAGATGCCGCGGCGCGACGTCGCGCTGATCATCGCCATCGGTCTCGATGACTGCACGTTTCACCAAGCCATCAACCAAACGGCATCTGCTGAGCCCAATGCACCCTTGCAACTGTTCCTGACGGACCAGATCGATTTTCATCCCCTGACCGAGAAAAATTATCTCTTCGAACATTTCCCATCGACCACGAGCCAGTCCATGGTCGGCGGCAATCTGCCTTGGGAGCGCTATGCTCTTCGCCGCCTCGATCTTCTGGTGTTGAAGTGGCGACCCATCTCTATCGTGCCGCTGGGTAAAAGATCCCTTGAGATTTTGTCAAGCTGGCGTGACCACAACGCTCGACGATACCCTGTGCAAAGCTGGTAGAATACAGGCTGGTCAGATCGATGACCTCGTCTATACTCACCCCCGCAAGAAAAAACCGATGAAAATTTTTGAAAGCTGAATGCTGGCAATGTTCGACGTTGCTTCCGGCTTGAAGGCTTCGATTCTGGCAAAGACGGAAGGATCGAGCGAAGGCCGATCAAGAACGATCCGGGCTTTGTATTCCGGGCGTTAAGGGATTTCTGATGAAGGCTTATTTGAAAAACCTTTTGGCCATGCTCATGTCGGTCTTCAGCGCCCAAGGCGTGATGAGCAGCCAGGCCATGGCTCAAAATCCTGCCGAACGCCAAGCGTGGTCCGAAGCCTTGAACCAGGGAACACTGCAGGCCTTCGAAGAGTATCTGGCGCAATACCCCATCGGGATC
>JBPCVQ010000027.1:0-3973 GCA_051010395.1 Geminicoccaceae bacterium
GGTTCCATCTCATCGGCATACAAATCACCCCTTCTCCAAGAGCTTGCCTCAATGCAAACTTGGGGTTGGCGTAAAATCGCAAATGCATAAGCTTTGAAAACAGAGCCTTGCTCTAAGATGCGTCGGCAGCCACCTGCATCTTGATGATCTTGTCGGGACTGGCCGGCGGCTCGCCGCGAGTGATGGCGTCGACATGCTCCATGCCTTCAATCACCTGCCCCCAGATGGTGTATTGACCATCGAGGAATGGGGTCTTGGCGAAGTTGATGAAAAACTGGCTGTTCGCGCTGTTTGGACTTTGCGACCGTGCCATGCCGACGGTTCCGCGCTCGAAATTGGCGTTGGAGAATTCCGCAGGCAGGTCAGGTTTGTCGGAACCGCCAGTGCCGGTACCGGTGGGGTCGCCAGTCTGCGCCATGAACCCATCGATCACCCGGTGAAAGACGATGCCGTCGTAAAAACCTTCGCGCGTCAGCGCCTTGATCTGCTCGACATGCTTCGGCGCAATATCGGGGCGAAGCTCAATGACGACCCGGCCATTGGCCGTGTCGAGATAGATCTGATTTTCGAGGTCGGCGGCCTCGGTCGTGCCGTTGGCGATGGTCATGGCGAAAGCGAGACTCCAAAAGAGATGAGCGAGGCGTCGCATGCGGCAAGGCTCCTGTTGCGTGAGACTTGGTCAGAACGATCGACGGTGAGGGGCGTTTTTCCGCATGAATGGCGATTGCGGTCAACCCCTTTCCCCAAAATCAGACCCAGACGGACAGACAGCCGGGGCTATCAAGCGGCAGGAAAGCGGCTCAGCGTTCCTCTTTGCCGGCGCAATCGATGCAAAGGGGCGCACTTGGATCGAGTGCCAGACGTTTGACGGCGATCGGTTCGCCGCATTCGATGCAATCACCGTAGGTGTCGTCCACAAGGCGTCGCAGCGCGTTGTCAATCTGGGTAAGTTCCTGTTGCCGACGTCGCTCGGTCTCCTGCGCCATGGCCTGGTTCTGCAATGCGTCCATGCGCGAAAGACGGCCGACCCTGGTCTGATCAAGTTCGACTGGTTTGCCATCGTCGCCATGGCCCTCAATCAACGCCAGGACGTCGAGGCGACGTTGTCTGAGTCTAGATTCCGCTTCTGCCCGTTCGGAGGGCGAATCAATTGTCATCTTCTGACCTCCTCTCGGCGGTCGACCGCGATGGTCTCGGTCATCGCATTCGCTGATAGACGATCCGTTGGGCTGGACCAAAAAAGGACCAGCTAAGCGTGTGCTGAGCTTAGCAGCTGGGCTTGGCCTGGCAAGTAAACGGCACCCCATGAAAATGGAAACGATTGCCCGACCTGGTGTTTGCCGATTGGCGCGCCGATTGTTTGGCCACGCGCCATCACCGAGCACAGCATTGAAGCCAAAATCGTATTCATGAGCTACGCGGCCATCACTTTTCGCCGCCTGATCCAACTGGTCATGCGTCCGGAGCCTTTCCGGGCTCGTCTATTGCACCCACTGCTAAAGCGTGACCGTGCGCTGCCCTATGACATCAGCCTGATGTTCGAGGCGATCTCCGCCCGCATTACGGCTACTGCGTCGATCACGCAGCCCGTATGGCGGCCCGTATGGGCCATAATCGGATCACGGCCATCGAATTCGGAGTAGCCGGCGGGAGCGGTCTCCTGGTGCCGGAGGGTCATGCCGAGCGGGTCGTTCGGGAAATCGGGATCAAGATCGACATCGTAGGTTTCGACCTGGGCTCGGGCCTGCCGGAACTGAAAGACTAGAGAGACATGCCCAATGTCTGGCAGACCGGCTTTATCGGATGGATTTGGATCGCCTGAAAGCGCAGCTGCGCCATGCCGACCTGCTCCCGGGCGAAGTCAGGTCCGAAGTCGAAAAATAAATTGCCGATGATCGACGGTCTCCCGTGGGCGCTTTGGTCTTCGATCTGGATTTCTATTCCTCTGCTCTCTCATCCTTTCGCATCTTCGACCTGCCGCCGGAACGGATCTTGCCACGGGTTTTTTGCTATTTCGACGATGTCATTCACGGAGATCCGATTGCGGGCGTCAATCAATTTACGGGGCAATGTCTGGCGATCGACGACTACAATCAAGCACGCAACTGCAAGAAGTTGGACCAGGATCGCTCGCTGCTCGCGCCGCGAAAATATCGCACCCAATGGCATCATCAGATCTTTCTGCATCATGATTTTTCCCATCCTGCCTATACATCCTTCGTCGGGACGGACGACGATCAGCTGCCGCTGGTCCCTTAGAGCCGGCCCGACAAGTTTTCGAATAATTGCAAGGAGTTGCGGTAGAGATCAGACAAAGAAGAGGGCAAAGAGCGATGCCTTGATCGGATGACGACGCCAGGGCCGACTGCAAGACGACCTTGCGGATGCCGTTTCCCTGGCACCTGCTTCGTCCCTTGCTCCTTGCGATGCCCTGGGGTGGATTTCAGGCATCGCGGCATGCCAAGTTCCTCCTTGTTGCCCATGGAAAACGGCATGAGTTAGCTCGGAAACCTTCCGGACGGCCCCTTACAAGCTTGTTCTAGTACTACAGTTGCGTTTTGTATCTTATTGTGATTCTCTGAAGCGTCTGTTTGCCAGGGGATCAAATGATGTTGGTTGCGGCTTGGTCTGGAACGCTGATCGATTGGAAGTCGGCGCTCGTTGAATTGAAGGGTCATCTTGCTCCTGCGCTGGGACGTGCGGAGACGCGTTTTTCGGCTGGCGCCTTCATCGACGGGCTGTTGTCCGCGACCGAACGCAAGACGGGCTGGATGCTCGCGGAAGAGGCGGGCTTGGATCGTCCTTATCGGATCCAGTCGCTGTTGGGCCGCAGTTCCTGGTCGGCCGATCATTTGCGCGATCTTGTGCGCGACTATGCGGCCGAAGCGCTTGGCTGTTCTGACGGTGTGCTGGTGGTCGATGAGACGGGTTTTTTGAAGAAAGGCAGCCACTCCGTCGGTGTCGGCCGCCAATATTCGGGGACGGCCGGGCGGATCGAGAACAGCCAGATCGGCGTCTTCGCCTGCTATGCCAGCCGCTTTGGCCATGCTCTGATCGACCGGCAGCTTTACCTGCCCAAGGACTGGGCGGTGGACGAGGCGCGGCGCAAGAAGGCGCATGTTCCAGGCGATGTCGCCTTCGCCACCAAGCCGGCGATGGCGCGGGACATGATCGCACGGACGCTGGATGCGGGCCTGCCCTGCGCCTGGGTGCTGGCCGATGCGCTCTATGGCGCGGATTCCGGGATCAGGCGCATGCTCGAGGATCGCCGTCAGGCTTATGTCCTGGCCGTGCGCTCGAACCACACGCTGCGATTTCTGGAAGAGGACGGCCTCATTCAGACCGACCCCGCCGTCCTGGCAGAAGAGATCGACGTCGAGGACTGGTCATGCTTGTCCGCCGGCGAAGGCGCCAAGGGCCCGAGGCTCTATCAATGGGCGAGGCTGCCGATGGGTTTTTCCAAGAACGACGACTTCGAACGCTGGGTGTTCTTTCGCAAAAGCCTGCGCGACCCGAAAGTCCTCGCTTACTATTTCGTCCATGCGCCCAAAGGTACGTCGCTTGCCGATATCGCCGGCGCCGCCGGCCTGCGATGGACCGTCGAGGAGTGCTTCCTGCGCGCCAAGGACGATCTTGGTCTCGATCACTGCGAAGCCCGATCCTGGCATGGATGGCATCGCCACATGACCCTGGTCATGGCCGCCGCGGCTTTTCTTGCCAAACTCGCAGCTGACCAACGTCGCCAAGCTTTCGGCAAACCGAAAAACGCGATTCTAAAGGCCGAAGCCGCGTGACGCTGGCCCTCGCAGGGTTGTTAACGACGCCAGAAATACAGCGTCTCTTCGCCAAACTTATCCTCATTCCGAAAACCAGTGCGGCCTTCGTCTGGCTTTGGTCTCGATGGAGACGCCATCATCAGGCCAAGGCCGCGGCCAGCCATCGACAAAGATACAAAACGCAACTGTAGTACTAG
>JBPCVQ010000028.1:0-53544 GCA_051010395.1 Geminicoccaceae bacterium
GCACAGGCTCGACTGAAACAGCCCATGAACCGAGAAAGGCCGCCACCCTAAGGGAGGCGGCCTTTTCTTGTCAGCGGCAAATCCATCACGATGACGGCGGGGGGGATCGCACTGCGGCGTTTTCGGCATTCTGATCGGTCATTCCGCAGCGAAAACAGTATGGTTTATTGCATTTTAGTCATTTCAAGCTAAAACGTCCGACATCTTGAGGGGCGAACACGCCCAGACCCCGTCACGTCAACATGAACGGAGAGAATGGCGGCCGTGCCTTTGGCCCTTTTGAAATACGGGTTGCAGCGAAAGCATCCGAGCAAGGTTCATTTCCCAGCTCAGCCTGAGCTTTCGAACAGCTACGATGTTGTGATCATCGGCGCCGGCGGTCATGGGCTCGCTGCCGCCTACTACCTCGCCAAAAATTACGGCATCACCAATGTCGCAGTGCTGGACAAAGGCTATCTCGGTGGCGGCAACACCGCACGCAACACCACCATCATCCGCTCGAACTATCTCACGCCGGAGGGTGTGGCCTTCTACAAGGAGTCGGTGGAACTCTACCGCGATCTCTCGATCGAGCTCGACATCAACCTGATGTATTCGGAACGCGGCCACTTGACGCTCGCTCACACCGATGCGGCCGTGCGCACATCTCGCTGGCGGGCAGAAGTCAACAAGCATCTGGGCGTCGACAGCGAGCTGGTTTTTCCGGACGAAATTGCAAAGCTATGCCCTGAATTGAACCTCGCGGAGGATGTCCGCTATCCGATCATGGGGGCGCTCTATCATCCTCCAGGCGCCATCGCGCGCCATGACGCCGTCGCCTGGGGGTATGCGCGCCGGGCGATGGAGATGGGCGTGCAGGTCCATCAGCACACCGAAGTGACCGGATTGATTATTGAAGGCCGTAAGGGCAGGGGCAGCGGTCGCATCAAAGGGGTCGAGGTCGGTGACAGGAAGATCTACGCCGGCAAGGTGATGCAGGCGACTGCAGGGGCCAGCTCGATCGTCGCCGGCATGGCCGGCCTCAAGCTGCCAATTCGCACGATCCCGCTCCAGGCCTGCGTCTCTCAGCCCTTGAAGCCTTTTCTCGACACGATCATCGTCTCCGGCTCGCTCCATGTCTATGTCTCACAGAGTTCGCGCGGCGAGTTGGTCATGGGCGGATCGACCGACGCCTATCCCCTCTATTCGACCCGCTCCTCCCTCGACTTTAAGGAAGAGTTAATGGGTCACATGCTAGAACTCTTCCCTTATCTCGGCGAGGTGAAGGTTCTGCGCCAATGGGCGGGAATGGCCGATATGACCCCGGATTTCTCGCCGGTGATGGGTCTGACGCCTGTCGAGAACTACTACATCGACGCCGGTTGGGGCACCTGGGGCTTCAAGGCGACGCCGGTCTCCGGAAAACGGATGGCCGAGTGTGTTGCCAGCGGAAAACAACCCGCGTTGCTGGCGCCGTTTGCCATGAACCGGTTCGAAAAATTCGACCTGGTCGGCGAAAAGGGTGCTGCCTCCGTCGGCCACTAACCAGGCACGGCCTGGACCGTGCCTGGGTTGTTGACTTTGCCTGTGTCGTCAGGTGTTGAAATTTTGGGAGAATGTGCGTGAAGATCATGACCTGCCCTTTGAACGGCCCTCGCAACATCTCGGAATTCATCTGCGGGCGTGAAGTCAAGGAAATGCCGGATCCGTCAACCTGCAGCAACGAGACCTGGGCAGCGCATCTCTTCATGGAAGATAATATTGCGGGCGACGTCTGCGAGTGGTGGATGCACACCCCGACGTCCTATTGGTTCATCGCGCGCCGCAACACCGTCACCGAGGACATTATCCAGACCTACACCGTCGAAGATTTCTTCGGAGCGGCGTCGACCGACTCCGGGGTCGACAAGGTGGCTGCTTGAGCGGCTGCGGTCGCCCAGCTTCAACCCTGTTCGTCACATCGTTCCCAATCGACACCAGGGGCCATCCTGACTGACAGAAAACGCGGCGCCGGCTGACGACCCAAGATGCCACCATCGCCGATCTTGCCATTGCCAAGCCCTCGTTTCCAGGCACCCTCGATCTTGACGCTCCCCGCCTTCAAAGAAATCCGGTCATGTTAACGCAGTCTTCATTCCAAACCACCATTCTCGCCCATGATCCATGCGCTCCTGGGAATCCGCCCGAAAAACACCTCCAAGTCGCACGGATTCCCAGGATCGCATGGACCTGAATTCACCGGGGATGATAGGGCTCAAAGATTAAAATCGGGTTAGCGAAATGGCGGCTAATTCCAAGCACGACAAAGATGGTGTCGAAGGCGTTTCGAGGAGCTGTCGGCCGGTTCTGTCGGTTTCCCAGCGCTTTATCGAAGTTCTCGTCTGATGCGGGGTCTCGTTTACGCCCTTCCACACCGAGTTGGATTCAGAGAGGACGTTGGAAACCGCGCGGTGGCCCTGCCCAAAGAAGCATCGGCGCCCCCACCAAGACTGCGGCGGATCACCGCCTGGCCCACAGCCGAACTGAAGTTGGAATCTGAGTGATGGCTATGACCAAAGAAGCCCCGGCGCTCCCGCCAAGACCGCACCAGGTCACCGCCCCGGCCCACGGCCAGAACGCCCCGGCCCACGGCCAGAACGCCCCGGCTCGCAGCCGGAAGGCTTCGGCTCGCGGCCGGCTGGGGAAGGGGTTTGGGTTGCTGATCGATCGGGCGAAGCCTGTTTGGTTTTCGTTCGAGGGGCGGGCTTATAATGGCCTCGAGGGCGATGTGATTGCATCTGCGCTCGCGGCTGCCGGCCAATGGGTGCTGTCCCGTTCCTTCAAATATCACCGGCCGCGGGGTGTGCTGACCATGGCAGGACAGGATGCCAATACGCTGGTGCAGCTCCCGGACGAACCAAACGTCCTTGCCGACCGTCATCCGATCTCGGGCGGCCTCGAGGTCCTTGGACAGAACTACCAGGGGTCGCTCGAGAAGGACGACTATGCCTGGCTGGACAAGTTCGGGCGGTTCATGCCGGTCGGGTTTTACTACCGATCCTTCTTCAAACCGAAGGGTGCTTGGAAGCGCTGGGAGCCGCGCATCCGGGCCATGGCCGGCCTCGGCAGGATCAACAAGGAGGCGGAGCACGGCTATTACGACAAGGTCTATGGTTTTCACGACGTCGTGGTCGTGGGCGGCGGACCGGCCGGCATGTCGGCGGCGCTTGAGGCCGGAAGGGCCGGGCTTGACGTGCTCCTCGTCGATGAATGGCCGATGCTCGGCGGCTCGCTCGCCTATGCTCGCTTTACCCTGGGCGGCACGACGCCGAGGCGCTTGCGCGGGGAGTTGATCGCCGACATCGAGGCGAGCCCGAACGTCACCGTCATGACATCCGCGGTCTGCACAGGCGCTTTCGGGGATAACTGGCTGCCCGTGCTTCAGGGTAATCGCCTTTACAAGATCCGAGCCAAGCAGGTGATCCTGGCGACCGGCTCCTTCGAGCAGCCGATGGTTTTCCGCAACAACGATCTTCCCGGCGTCATGCTGTCCTCGGCCGCTCAGCGGTTGATGCGTCTCTACGCGGTAGCGCCAGGAACGCGCGGCGTGATCGCGACGGCGAACGACCATGGCTACGAACTGGCGCTCGATCTCCTGGAAGCGGGGATCGAGGTCGCGGCCGTGGTCGATCTGCGCACTGATCCCCTTGCCAACGCTCTCACCGACTTCATGATCGAGCGCGGCATACGCGTTGAGCGCGGCAAAACAGTGTATGAGGCCATCGGCAAGGATCACGTACAGGGCGTTCGTCTCGCCAGGATCGAGAAAGAGGGCGGGGTCGGCGAGCCTGGGGGGAAGATCGCCTGCGACTTCGTCTGCACCGCCACCGGCTACAGCCCGGCCGGCAATCTCGTCTGGTATGCGGGCGGCGACTTCGCCTATGACGACGAGACTGCCATGCATCGGATCTCGAACCTGCCGAGCGGCGTGGCCGCCGCAGGCTCACTGAACGGTGTCTATCAGCTTCTGTCGGTCTTGGCCGACGGCAGACGGATCGGCTGGCAGGCCGCCGAAGCGATGGGCAAAGTCGATGGAGAACCGCCAGACGCCTTTCCCGACCTGCAGGCTGCCGGCGTTACCCATGCCTACCCGATGTTCCCCCACCCCAAGGGACGCGAGTTCGTCGACGTCGACGAGGATCTGCAGATCAAGGATATCGTAGACGCGGTCAAGGACGGCTACGACGACATTCAGCTGGTCAAGCGCTACTCGACGCTGGGCATGGGGCCGAGCCAGGGGCGAAATTCCAATATCGCCGGCATTCGCCTGGTTGCCGCGACGACCGGAACGTCGCCTGACGAGGTCGGCACCACCACGGCACGGCCACCTTTCGCGCCTGAGAAATTTGCACATCTCGCAGGTCGCAGCTTCGAGCCGATGCGCCTGACCGCCATGCATCACCGCCATATCGAAGCGGGTGCGGAGATGATGACGGCGGGCCCCTGGATGCGGCCCGCCTTCTACGGTCCGAAAGGCCAGGCCGAGCAACTGATCGCGATCGAGGTCGCCAATTGCCGGAAGAATGTCGGGCTGATCGACGTCTCGACCCTGGGCGGGCTTGACATCCGCGGTCCCGATGCAGCCGAGTTCATCAACCGCATCTACATCTGGGCCTATCTGAAGCAGCAGGTTGGCCGTGCGCGCTATCTCCTGATGTGCGACGAGACCGGCGTGATCATCGATGATGGGGTCGCCTGTCGCTTTCATGAGCGGCATTACTACGTCACCGCGACGACCTCTGGTGCGGATGCCGTCTATCGGCAGATGCTCTGGTGGAACGCACAGTGGCAGCTCGACGTCGATATTGCCAACGTCACATCGGCCTATGCCGGCGTCAACATCGCCGGCCCGCGCAGCCGGGAGGTGCTCTCCACGCTGGATTCGGATATCGATCTGTCCACCGACGCCTTTCCTTATATGGGGGTGCGCGAAGGACATATCGCCGGCATTCCCGTCCGCGTTCTGCGCGTCGGCTTCGTCGGTGAGCTCGGCTATGAGATCCATTGCCCGTCCACAATGGGCGAGGCCCTTTGGGATGCTCTTGTCGAGGCTGGCGAACCCTTCGCCATCAGGCCGTTCGGGGTCGAGGCACAGCGGTTGATGCGTTTGGAGAAGGGCCACATCATCATCGGGCAGGATACCGATGGGCTGACCCAGCCCTATGAGGCGGACATGGGGTGGGCGGTTGGCAAGAAGAAGGCATTCTATGTCGGCAAGCGCGCGGTCGAGATCCAGAATGGCAATGGCGAGGTCAGAAAGCTCGTTGGTTTTACTCTTGCCAATGACCGGGATCCTTGCCCGAAGGAATGCCATCTCGTGATCCGCGACGGTGACATCGTCGGCCGTGTGACCTCGGTAGCAATCTCTCCGACCTTGAAGAAGGTCATCGGGCTTGCCTATGTCGCCGCGGATCAAGCCGCACTCGGCGAGCGCTTCGAGATCAAGATCGAAGGCGGGCGCATGATCGAGGCCGTGGTCGCGCCGATGCCGTTCTACGATCCTGACAACGAGCGCCAGCTATTGCCGCCGGAGCGTCCGCTGCGAGCGGAGCGCTTACTCGAAGGGGAGAGGAAGGCATGAGCATCTCCGAGAGTCTGACGGCGTTGCCGCTGTCCTCCGACTATCAAATTCGAAGCCCGATCTATCGGAGACTGCGCGCTGAAGGCGCAGTCTTCGGCGAAGTCGGAGATGCTGCTGTCCCGGTCCGCTACCGCGAAGACGGAGAAGAGGAGGCCGCGGGAGACCTTGGTCTTGCCGACCTCTCTCCTTTTCCGCGCATCGGCTTCAAGGGCAATGCTGTCCTCTCGGAGATGAATACGCGGGGTGCTAGCCTTGAGTTCCGCCCCAATCACGCGTTTCGTCAGAAAGATGGCACGCTTGTAACCGTGCTCACGATGACCGAGGTGTTGTTGTTGTCGCCACTTTCTGGCAAGGCGCCAGCGCTGGAAAAACTCGGTGCCGACTGGTCAATCGAAAAAGCGGACTGTGGCTACCCGGTGCCACGCCGGGACAGCCATTTCTGGTTCATGATCACTGGTCGGGAAGCGCCTTCGATGTTCGCCAAGATCTGCGGCGTCGACCTCCGGCAGAAGAGCTTCTCGGACCTAGCCATAGCTCAAACCAGCGTTGCCCGGAGCAATGCGATCGTCATCCGGGACGATCAAGGAGAGACGCCAGCCTATCACCTGCTCGGCGACAGCGCATCAGCCGGCTATATGTGGGACTGCCTCTTGGACGCCATGGCCGAGTGGAAGGGCAGGCCGATCGGGCTTAATGCAATCTTGGCGCTTAGCTAGTGGGTCGACCACATCGATAGATTTTTTAGCGAAATGTATAACACTTTGATATTGCGATAAGTATCCAATCATTTTTGCGCATCAATAGATGTGGTCGTACCCCTAGGTCGTCAGTTCACGGTCGTTTTGGACTCTTGCCAGACGACCTCGCCATAGGCCCCGTAGATCTTGCAGGGCGAACCCTTGCTGCGCTTTTCACAAGCATAGATCACCGAATTTTTCGAACCACGAAGGCAGCGACCATCAGGGCAATAGTTATATTGGGCGTACCGCCCATCAGCTGAAACAGCGAAATGTCCGGGCGACCGCTCTTGCAGATATTGTTCGAAGCCCTGCTGCACATCCGGGCTGAGGTTGACGGCGCCCTTGCCGACCAGGGGGTCCTGGCCGAGGCAGCCGCTGAGCAGGGTCCCCATTGCCAAGGCGAGCGTCACTGTTTGTATCTTCATGGAAATCTCCGACCTTTTCCCTTGAAACATTGGCGTTTCGCTTGAAGCTGGCGATACTGCCGTGAGCCGATCGCTGCTCCAAACCGCCAAGGTTGATCATCGGGCAAGGCCGGCATTGGCGGATATGATCGGGATCACAGGGTGTCGTATTGATCTTTTTCAGGGAGTGAGACAGCGGACACGCCGATTTTACGTCATGTTCTTGATCTTCTCTTGACGACGAACGATGCTGCAGCATGCTTTGATCACTAGAAGCTAGGTTCGGAAACAACGGGCCGGCAATCAGGAGTATCCGTGACCTTATCATTGTCCGTCCTCGAAATCCGTTTGCAGCCGCGTCGGCGATGCTGAAGGTCGAAAAACTCGAACGCCGGTTTGGCGGCCTGATCGCCGTGCAAGACTGCAGCTTCGAGATCGAAGCCGGAACCATCACCGGGCTGATCGGCCCGAATGGTGCGGGCAAGACCACCTGCTTCAACATGATCGCCGGCGCACTCCCGCCGACCGCCGGCAACATCTATCTCGAAGGCGAGGATATAACGGGCCTGCCGACCCACGAGATGTTCCACCGCGGCATCGTCAGAACCTTCCAGATCCCCCATGAATTCGGCAAGCTTACCGTGCTCGAAAACCTGATGGTCGTGCCTGCCGACCAGCCAGGCGAGGCTCTATTCCAGATCTGGCTGCGTCCGGCGGCCGTGCGCCAGAAGGAACGGGAGGTTCAGGAGAGGGCGGATGACGTCCTCGACTTCTTGAACCTCACCCGCGTCCGCGATGAATTGGCCGAGAACCTCTCTGGCGGTCAAAAGAAGCTTTTGGAACTCGGCCGCACCATGATGACCGAGCCACGGCTCGTGCTGCTCGATGAGCCCGGCGCCGGCGTCAACCCGACATTGCTCGGCGAGATCCGCGACATGATCAGGAGGCTCAACGAAGAGCGCGGCTACACCGTCTGCATCATCGAGCACGACATGGACCTGATCGCCAGCCTCTGTGATCCCGTGATCGTGCTTGCCGAGGGCACGGTACTCACCCAGGGCAAGATGGAGGATGTGCGCAAGGACCCGAGGGTCCTCGATGCCTATCTCGGCGGCGGTGAAGATGAGGGCGCAGCATGACGGCGGTTCTCGAACTGAATGACGTCGTCGGTGGCTATGGCGAGACCCAGATCCTGCATGGCGTGTCTCTTCGCGTCGAGTCTGGCGAGATCGTCGCGATCATCGGTCCGAACGGCGCCGGCAAGTCGACCGCGATGAAAGCCGTCTTCGGGCTGCTTCGCCTGGCAAGCGGTCAGGTGCGCCTCGCAGGTGAGGACATCACCAACACGCCGCCGGACCAGGTCGTGAAGAAAGGCGTTTGCTACGTCCCGCAGACCGCCAACATCTTCCCGACGCTGACAGTGGAAGAAAACCTCGAAATGGGCGCTTATGTCAGGAACGACGACATCCGCCCGCGCCTCGCCGAAATCTATGAGATGTTCCCGCCGCTCAGGGAAAAGCGTCACCAGGTCGCCGGCACGCTCTCCGGTGGCCAGCGCCAGATGGTGGCCATGGGCAAGGCGCTGATGCTGGAGCCCAGAATTCTTCTGGTGGACGAACCGACGGCAGGGCTGTCACCCAAATTCAGGGGTGAAATCTTCCATATCATCAAGGACATCAACGCCGCCGGCACGCCGATCCTGATGGTCGAGCAGAACGCCAAGCAGGCGCTTTCGATCGCAGCGCGCGGCTATATCCTCGTGGATGGCCGCAATCGGCTGGAGGACACCGGCCCGAACCTGCTCGCCAACGAGGAAGTGGGAAAAATGTTTCTGGGCGGCGGGTCGTGATCGACTTCATCAATTTTCACCTGATCCCCGGCATCGTGCTCGGCAGCATCTATGCGCTCGGCGCGATCGGCGTCACGCTCACCTTCGGCATTCTGCGCTTCGCCAATTTCGCCCATGGCGAGGTCATGACGTTCAGCGTCTACGTCACCCTGACCCTGATCTGGCTGAGCGGATGGCATCCGCTGGCTCTACTGCCGATTGCCATGGCGATCACGTCCCTGGCGGTTCTCGGCATGGACCGTGTCTTCTACAAGCCGCTGCGCGCCAGCCCGACCATCATCCTGGTGATGGCGTCCTTCGGTCTGATGCTGATGCTGCGCTCGGTTACCCAGTTCAGCTGGGGGGTGCAGCTGCAAAGCTTCCAGCCTGGCATCCAAAAGCCCTATATCCTGTTCGATGCGCTACGCATCTCGCCGAAGCACATCATGATCGTCATCGCGGCTCTGGTCCTGATGGCCGCCGTCCACTACCTCCTGACGCGCACCAAAATCGGCAAAGCCATGCGCGCCATGGCCGACAGCCCCGAACTCGCCCGCCTCACCGGCATCGAGACCGAGCGGGTGATCAAGGCGACCTGGATCCTCGGCGCCAGCCTCGCCGCCGCCGCCGGCTGCTTCCTCGCGATCGACACCCATGTCGAGACCATGATGGGCTTCAAGGTCCTCCTGCCACTGTTCGCCGCCGCGATCCTGGGCGGCGTCGGCAGCCCCTACGGGGCCATGCTCGGCGGGCTGGTGATCGGCATCGTCGAGGAAATCTCGACCTACCCCTGGATCGGCGACGCCCCCCTGGTCTCCCCCGGCTACAAGGCCGGCGTCGCCTTCGCTCTCATGGTGATCATGCTGATCTGGCGCCCAAGCGGCCTCTTGAAAGGGAGGGTTTTTTAATGGCGTGGCCATACCATCGACTCCTGGGGCGCCATGACCAGGCCCCACGGTTCGCGCTTTCCTTCTTGGACGTCACCAGTCAAACCTGGGCGCAAACCGTCGGACCAGGCAGAGGCGCAAAGTCAACGATGTGGGCGTCCCACTAATGGAACAGATGTATGGGATTGGGCTCTATGTCATCTCGCTGCTGACCTTTGGCGGCATCTACGCGGTCATGGCGCTCGGCCTCAATGTGCAGTGGGGCTTCACCGGCATGTTTAACGCCGGCATTGCCGGGTTCTTCGCAGTCGGCGCCTATACCAGCGCCATGCTGACGACGGCCGCGTCGGAGCGGCATCTGGGCGGTCTCGATTTTCCGATCGTTCTGGGTTTCATCGCCGCGATGATCACGGCCGGGATCATCGCTTATGGCGTCGCCAAGATCTGCATCCGCCTGCGCAGCGACTACCTCGCCATCGCCACCCTCGGCATCGCCGAAATCCTGCGCCTCATGTTCAAGAACGAGACCTGGGCGACCAACGGCCCGCGCGGCGTTTCCCTGATCCCGAAGCCTTTCGAGAGCCTGCCCGAGCCCTGGAACCACATCGGCTTCATGGCCATGGTCCTCCTGATCGTGTTCGGCATCTACCTGCTCTTGGAGCGCGCGCGAAAAGCCCCTTGGGGCCGCGTCATGGCTGCCAGCCGCGAGAACGAGCCCGCCACCCGCGCTGCCGGCAAGAACGTCGATCGTCTGCGCATCGAGGCCTTCGTCCTTGGCTCCATGTTCATGGGCCTCGGCGGCGCGCTCACCGCGCACTACCTGAAATTCATCGATCCCAACGCCGCCGACCCGCTGACCGCCACCTTCCTCATCTGGGTCATGCTGATCGTCGGCGGCAGCGCCAACAACAAGGGCGCCATCGTCGGCGCTCTCCTGATCTGGACCATCTGGTCGGCGACCGAGCTCCTGACCAGCCGGCTTCCGGACGAGTTCGCGATCCGCACCGCCTATGTCAGAGTTTTTCTGATCGGACTTCTGCTGCAGATCGTGCTACAGCGTTTTCCTAACGGGATCTTGCCCGAAAAACGGGAAAAGGCCCTGGCTGGCGAGCGGGCGCCCCGCTCGCCAGACTGACGTTTCAATCTGACGATGTAAAAAAACAAGGAGGCACGTTATGAAGACACCCATCAAATGTCTCACCTATGCCGCCTCGGCGCTCGCCCTCATGGCAGGCACCAGCCAGGCTGCCGACATCAATGTCGGCTCGGTCGCCGGCGTCACCGGTCCGATCGCCGAGCTGGTCGCCCCGATCGTCGCCGGCCGCAACCTCGCAGCCGAGCATGTGAACGCCCAGGGCGGCCTGCTTGATGGTGACAACTACAACCTGATCCTCTCCGACAGCCAGTGCGACCCGAAAGCCGGCGTCGACGCCGGCGGCAAGGTCGTGAATGTCGAGCAGGTGGTCGCGATCATCGGTGCAAGCTGCTCCGGCGCCACCAACGGCATGGTCCAGTCCGTGACCATTCCGGCCGGCGTCGTCGCCCTGTCCGACAGCGCCACCGCCCCCTCGATCACCGAGCTCGAGGACAACGACACCGTCTTCCGCGTCGCCCCCTCGGATGCTTATCAGGGCCTCGCCATCGCCCAGCTCGCCATCGATCAGGGCTACAAGAAGCTCGCGATGACCTACTCCAACGACGACTACAACGCCGGCATTGCCACCGTGTTCGAGCAGGCCTTCCAGGACCTCGGCGGCGAGATCACCGCGAACCAGGCGCACGAGCCCAACAAAGCTTCCTACCGCTCCGAGATCTCGACGCTCAGTGGCAATGATGCCGAAGGCCTGGCGATCTTCGCCTATTACGGCGGCAGCGGCATCACCATCATCCGAAATTCTCTCGAAAACGGCCTGTTCGACAAATTCATGGCGGCCGACGGTATGTTCGACGCCTCCGTGATCGAGCAGATCGGCGCCGATACGCTCAGAGACAATATCTTCATAACGCAGTCCGCGTCGGACTACGAAGATGACAGCTACAAGGCCTTTGCTGACGCCTTCACGGCCACCGGCAACGACCCCGTCGCCCCCTATGCTGCCCACGGCTACGATGCGAGCTTCCTGATCGCACTCGCCATCGAAAAGGCAGGCTCCGCCGACCGCGGCGCCATCGCAGCCGCCCTCCGCGAGGTCGCAAGCGGCCCCGGCACCGTCATCCGCCCGGGAGAATGGGAAAAAGCCAAGGCAGCCATCGCCGCCGGTGAGGACATCAACTACGAAGGCGCTTCCGGCAATAATGACTTCGACGAAGCCGGCGACGTCGGCGGCATCTACTCCGTCAACACCGTCGGCGCCGACGGCACTTGGGAAACCAGCCTCATCCAATAGGCGCGGACGCGCGCCAGCGTTGACTTGAGGCAGGCGGCGGCTGGGGCTTTGAGCTTCGGTCGTCGCCGTTTTTTAATTCAAGAAAGCGGGCGCTGGGTGGATGCCCCAGCACACTTGAGGGCGTTCAGAGCGTCGTCTTGGCGAAGCCTTTCCCAACAATGGGACCCGTAGGCAAGCCTGTCGGCGATCCTCCTTCCGGTTCGATCGTTATCTCGTAAAGCTGCCCCTTTCGAGGTTCTGGCAAATCAGGTCCCCGCAAGCGTCGGGTCTGCATGCGGTCAAGCTGGCCCAGCGACACGGGTTTGGCCTCGGGAACGTCAGGCAAGGTCCAGACCTCAAGGGTTTTTCCCTGGGGTATGTCAACATCATCGAGCGGGACGACGCGTGTTCGGTCGTCGTCGAACGCCTCGATCAAGATGCTTGGCTCGCCTTGGCTGTCCAGCAGTACGGCGATGACGAGTGGGGCAGGGCGGCCGATCTGCCAGGCTAGGCCAAACGCCAGAACCAGGGATGCGGCGACCGCGGCCAGCGCCGTGACCTTCCAAGGTCGGCTGGATGCTTCCGTTGACGGCAGAGGTCTTCTCAACGGAACGACCGTCATGTCATCGCGGCTCGGCTCGGGAAGAGGGATGTCAAGCTTCGCTTCGATGCGTGCCCAGCTCTCAGCGGTTATGGGTTGCGGGCTTTCGGTCAGGTCTACATCCAGGAAGCGCTCACGGGCATCGGCGACCGCCTTAGCAAAGTCCGGATCCTCCGTGAGCCGATGATCCGCTTTTCGCCTATCGGCATCATCGAGGAGGCCGATCACATATTCGTCGGCCAGTGTCAGGAGGTCGGGGCCGATCATGACATGCAGGTCCTCAGCGAGGCCAGCCCGCGACGCAGCCAGGCCTTGACCGTGCCGAGCGGCGACGACAGACGCCCGGCGATTTCGCCGTGGCTAAGGCCGAGAGCGTAAGAAAGCAGCACGGCCCGCCGTTTCGCGGGATCCAGGCTCGAAAGGCAGTGCCGCAGACGGCTCCGCGTCGCCAGCCGTTCCCAGATGTCGTCGGCCGTTTGGAAGACGCTCTGCATGTCTTTGAGAGAACCCACCTCATCCGGGGGCAGAACATCCTCCCGCTCACCGGAACGGAGGATGTTGAGCGCGATACTGCGCTGAACCGTGTAGATCCAGCCGAGTGCCCATCCTCGATCCGGATCACATTGTCTGGCCTTCTGCCAGATACGAACGAAGGCATCCTGCAGCGCTTCCTCGGCAAGATCGTCCCGTCGCAGCATGCGCCGAGCGACGCCCTTCATCCGTGGTGCCTCAGCTTCGTAGAGGGCCTTTAAAGCTGACCGGTCGCCGGCCGCAATGGCCAAAAGCAGCTTGTCGTGATCGATCTGATCGACATTTCTATTCAACATGCTCAACAAACCCGCATCGTGTCGATCGCCCGATGACCTTCGATTCGCCGGGCGACTTCGCGAGCAGATTTAACCGTCGGATCGTGACAGGCCAAGCCCGGCTCGTCGGGGGCGGGCAAGTTGCGAACGTAAGGCGTTTTCTGCGGCCGAGGCGGCTTGCGTGTCGCGCTGGCTCGGCGGGTCGAATGGTAGCCGGGCGACGTGGCCATCGCCCTGCTATCCAACGGGTGATCTCAAGTGACTTATGTCGACTGTCGATCCAGGATCAATTGATGCCTACGATGTGATCGTAGCTCCACGTGAACTCCGTATCGGTAAGAGGGTGATGGCATTCGCGACAGGCGGTGGTTTCCTTGCCCAGATTTTCACCGCTTGGGCTGAATACCTCGAACTCCCAGTCGCCCACCTTTAACTCCTCGGGATATTGATCATCCCAGCCGGCACGTCGCTCCATCATGATGATCGTCTTCAGCTTATCGGGAATTCGCCGGGCGACTTGGCTCTCAATCACTTCGCCGTCAGCGTCCTTCTTCGCGGTGTAAATTTCACCGACAAGGACCGAGCCGTTGGGCAGTTTGCCATCCGTCGTTGCGCCAAACCGTGCCGTTGCATTGGCATAAAGCACGATCACCTGATCCTCCTGGCCAAGTCGATCTGAGATCAGGTAGGGGCCCGTTTTCTTGTACTCTTTGGGCAGGTTAAGCACGACATCGTCGAACTTGTCGGCATCGGTAGTCGCCACCTCATCCGAGCCCCCGAAGAAGCTGCAGGCGGTCAGTGCGGTCGAGAGAGCGGCAGCGGCGATAAGCGATTTCTTCATGTCATGCCTCCTCAATTGGCCGCCGCGATATGGTCGAACGTCCAGGTGAACTCGGTGTCCGTCAGGGGATGATGACACTCGCGGCAAGCCGTCGTGTCCTTCCCTAGGTTCTCGCCGCTTGGACTGAAGATCTCGAATTCCCAGTCGCCGACCTTGAGTTCCTCGGGATATTGATCATCCCAGCCGGCACGTCGCTCCATCATGACGATGGCTTTCAGTTTTGCCGGAATTCGCCGGCCGAGCTGGCTTTCGACAATCGTGCCGTCGGTCTCAGCTTTGGCCTCATAGATCTCGCCGACGAGAATTGAGCCATTCGGGAGCTTGCCATCGGCACGGGCGCCCTCACGGGCTGTTGAATTCGCGAAAAGCGAGATGACCTGATCCTCCTGGCCGAGGCGATCGGAGATCAGGTAGTTGTCGAAGCTGGTCTTGTAGTCGACAGGTAGTTCGAGCGCGATGTCGCTTGCCAGAGCGCCTCCTGCGATCAGGCTGGAAAACAACGCCAGTAGGGAAACACGTCTCATCCCGAAGGTTCTCCTTAGAGTGATAGAAGCGAGCTTGTCACCCGCTCGATGAGTAGCCGAACAAACAGGAGGACACACGAGGTCAGAGAATGGATGCAGCAGGAGAAAGAATAAGGCCTTTCGGTTACCCCGTCGTCGAAGACATTACAAGGGACCGGAAATGGCACTACTCAGTCATGTCGGCTTTTGGGGTTGGGCTTGGTCCGAGTCGCAAGCAAATTTGCTGCCTGAAAATGGGGCATTGCCTCAGGACTTCCCGAAGAAATCCTTGACCTCGACCTCAATACCAGGCGGATCGAGGCGTAGCCTGCCCTGATGAAGGATCTCGGTTTCGATCTTGCTCGTGAGCCGTCGATGGTGAAACACAGTCTCACGGTCTGGGGCGATGATCAGGTCGTGGGCGATCGTCGGTAAACGAAAAGAGTCCTCCAGCTTGATCGAGGCATCCCGCATTGCCATCGACGGTGACAGAACCTCGACCAGCTCGTAACGCGGATGGCGAGGTTTGGTCTTCAACCAGGCCGGAAAATCCTCGACCGACATCTGCGGCTCTAAGTTTGCGCGCATCCATGTCCCCTTCGCTCCCCAGTATAGCCCCAATCCTCACCAAATGCCTAATAGGCCGCCAACTCGGCAGTGAACTTGCCTGATCGATCGAGGGCGAAATTAACGCTTCCTTAACCTTGCGCAAGATAAACCATAGATCTGGAAATATTCTGCAAAGGATCGTTTTATGGTTGAGGCTACATCGCTGGAGGCACCCGGACTCGAAATGAGTGCGCCAGCTTATTTCGTTGATAAGGCACATTCTTCTGCCTCATGTGCGTCGTCGTCGAAATGTCCATGTCTTGCCCTCGGCCAATCACGCAACAAGGTGATAATAAGAACGAAAAAGCAACGCTGAGATCCTGATCGAGCCGAGATCGTCCGGAAGACGATGTAGATCCGGGAGGTTGGCGAATGTCGCGAGATGACCGAAGTCATCGAGCCCGAACGCAGCTCTCCAGACGCAGCCTGCTGCGCGCCGCCGCCCTTTGCGCTACATTCTCGTCCTCTGCCCTCGGCCTGGCCGCCAGCCGCTACGCACCAGGCATGTCGGCGCGTCTCGATCGCTATCCCTTCAAACTCGGCGTCGCTTCCGGCGATCCCGCTGCCGACGGCGTCGTCCTCTGGACCCGCCTCGCCCCGGACCCCCTGACCGGCGGTGGCATGGCGCCGTTTCCCGTCGAAGTCGGGTTCGAAGTCGCGCATGATCCAGGCTTCAAAAGGATCGAGCGAACAGGCGCAGTCCTGGCCAGGCCGGAACTCGGTCACGCCGTCCACATCGAACTCGAGGGCCTGGAGCCCGCCAGAAACTACTGGTTCCGCTTTCTCTACGGTGACGCCGTAAGCCCCACCGGCCGAACCAAAACCGCGCCAGCGTCCGGCGATCAAACGGCCCGTTTGCGGTTTGCGTCTTGTGGGTGCAGTCATTTCGAGGCTGGCTACTTCACCGCCTATAGGCATATGGCCGAGGAAGACCTGGACTTCATCTACCACGCAGGGGACTACATCTACGAGGCTGGGATTGGCGGCGAGAGGGCAGGGCGGGTGCGGCGTCATCGGGGTGGCGAGCCTTATACGCTCACCGACTATCGAAACCGCTATGCCCTCTATAAGTCCGATCCGGACCTGATGGCAGCTCACGCGTCCGCACCCTTCGTCGTCTCCTGGGATGATCACGAGGTCGACAATGACTGGGCCGCGGATCAGGACCAGGACGGTACCCCGCCCGAGCTCTTCCTCCTGCGCCGCGCTGCCGCCTTTCAGGCCTATTACGAGCACATGCCGCTTCGCCGCCGCTCATTGCCGACGCCGATGCATCTCCAGCTCTACCGCCAGATCATCTTCGGCCAGCTCCTCAACCTCAACGTCCTCGACACCCGCCAATACCGCTCCGACCAGGTCTGCCGCGGTGGCTATCTCTCCGACTGCCCGGACCGCTTCGATCCGACACGCTCTCTTCTCGGACTTGAACAGGAAGCCTGGCTGTTCGACCGGCTCGGCACATCGGGAACGACCTGGAACGTACTGGCGCAGCAGGTGCCAATGTTCTCCCTGGATCAAAGCGGCGCCGGCCTTGGCCGATACCACATGGACAAGTGGGATGGCTACGAGGCGACGAGGGCCCGCCTGTTCCAGGCACTCGCCGAGCGCAATCCAGCCAACCCGGTCATCCTCTCCGGCGATGTCCACACCCATTGGGCCGCCGACATCCGCGCCCGGCCGGAAGACGCCAGCACACCTATCCTCGGCACCGAGCTGACGGCAACCTCGATCACCTCAGGCGGCGACGGCTCCGATACCCTCGGCATCTGGCCTGCAATCGAAGCCGACAATCCCCACATTCACCACCACAGCAACCATCGCGGCTACCTCGTTTCCGAGGTGACGGCAGCGCATTGGACCGCGAAATTCAAGACCGTCGACCGGGTGACCGAACCGGGACGTCCGATGCGCGAAGAACGCACAGTTGTGGTCGAATGCGGTCGGCCAGGCTTGCAGATCTGACGCAAAAGCCCTTAATTCTGATTGGATGTCGAGCCGAGCCAGTCGATGACAACCGGCAATATACGCTCAACGATCACGGCAACGCCTTCCGGCAGCGGGTGAAGCTGATCCGGCTGATTGAGCGATGGCTGGCCGGCAACGCCATCCAGAAAAAACGGATAGAGTGGGATCTCATGGCGCTCGGCAAGGCTTTGAAAAACCTGTGCAAACGCTTGCGTGTAGTCCTTCCCGAGATTGGGCGGCGGCAGCATGCCGGTCAGAAGCACAGGCAGACCCTCCGCCTGCAGCCGGGAGATGATGGCATCGAGATTAGCTTCCATCTGCTCGGTCGGCAGACCCCGCAGCCCATCATTGGCGCCAAGCTCCAGAATGACATGACTAGGCTGATCAGCCAGCATCCAATCCAGCCGCGCAAACCCGCCGGCCGTGGTGTCACCGCTGACCCCGGCGTCCAGTACCGTGCAGCCAAAATCTTCCGCTCTCAGCGCCCTTTCCAGTTGCGCGGGAAAACCATCCTCGATCGCTATTCCATAGGCAGCCGTAAGACTGTCGCCCAGGACACTGACCCTGCAGGCTTGCGCAGCTGAGGATATGACAGTGCCTGCGACGATAAAGGCCGCCATGCCGGTAGAGCAGACCTTGAGAAGCCGACTCAAACGAACCATCTGATGCATCATGTCTTCCGAGCCCGTTCCCTCTTCGATGATCACCCTAAACGACGTTCACCTGACCCTGACCAGTGCCGCAGGGCCGGTCAAGATCTTGCAGGGCGTCGATCTTTCCATACAACACGGCCGTTCCGTCAGCGTGATCGGCCCCTCCGGTACAGGCAAGTCGACCTTGTTGTCGGTCATCGGCGGAATCGAGCGGCCTACCAACGGAGAGGTGTGGGTCGACGGCCAAGACCTGAACGCCTTGAGCGAGGATGACCTCGCCTCGTTCCGTGGTCGCGAGATCGGCATTCTCTTCCAGTCCTTCCACTTGATCCCGACCATGACCGCCTGGGAAAATGTCGCCGTGCCACTCGAACTCGCGGGTGTCGACGATGCCTTCGAACGGGCGGCGGATGGATTGGCCGCCGTTCATCTGGCCGCGCGCGGCGATCATTATCCAGGCCAGCTTTCAGGTGGCGAGCAGCAGCGTGTCGCTTTGGCCCGTGCCCTCGCCAATCGGCCGAAACTCCTGCTCGCGGACGAGCCGACCGGCAATCTCGATCAGGCCACCGGTGCTGATATCATCGAGCTGATGTTCGGCATTCAGCAAGAGCGTGACATGACACTCCTTCTGATTACGCATGAGGCAGCGCTGGCAGCACGTTGTGATCATCGATACCGCATGGCGGATGGCCAGCTGCAGCCGGTGGCTCCGACGGTTGATGCCGACCGCGAGGTCATGACCGAATCCCCAATTCGTTCGGATGAGGTCGCATGATAGCCGATCTCCGCCTTGCCTGGCGCTTGGCGAGACGGGAGCTCAGAAGTGGTTTTGCCGGGTCCATTGTTTTCCTCGCCTGCCTAACCCTCGGTGTTGCTGCAATCGCTGCTGTGGGTGTGATCAATGCGGGTGTCCTCGAAGGGCTGGAGGAGGACTCCGCCGCTCTCCTTGGTGGCGATCTCAAAATAGAGAGCACTAATCGGCCAGTCGATGATGCGTTGCTTGGAGATCTTGTTCCCGGTGATGCGCGCCGAAGCGATGTGGTTCGCACCAACGGCATGGCCTACGGGCGGGGTAATAGACGTGTGGTCGTCGGTCTCAAGGTGGTTGATGATGCCTATCCGTTGTACGGATCGGTGACATTGGATCCACCAGATCTTCGTCTTGCCGAAGCACTCTCGGGCCGGGGGGCTGCGGTCGAACGCGGCCTTCTAGCCAGGCTGGACGTCGAACTCGGCGACCGGATCAGCATCGGTGAGGCTGAGTTTGTCGTACGTGCGGTGGTCGAGCGTGAGCCGGATCGGATCGGCGGCTTTGTCAGCATCGGCCCAAGGGTATTTATCCATCAGGACGATCTCGCCGCGAGCGCCATCATCCAGCCCGGATCACTCGCGCGTTTCGATTATCGTTTCGCGCTGCCACCTGATATCGATCCCGAGGTCTGGGTGGGCGAGCTGAAGGCCGCATACGCGGAAGCTGATTTCCAGGTGAATGGCGTTCGAGACATCCAGCCACGTGTGACGCGTGTGGTCGATCGTCTCGCGAGCTTTCTCACCATCGCTGGTCTTGCCTCGCTTTTGATCGGCGGTGTCGGCGTGGCGCTCGCCATCCAAAACTACCTCACAGGCAAAATAAGAAACATCGCGACGCTAAAGTGCCTGGGCGCTAAGAGCCAGACGATTTTTCGGATCTATCTCCTCCAGGTACTGTCACTCGCCCTGCTCGGTGTTACCGCCGGGCTCATCATCGGTCAGGCGCTGCCATTTCTGGTTCGTGCGCTGACGGATGGATTGCTGCCGGTGCAGATCAGGACCGGGTTCTATCCTCTGCCGCTTGCGATCGCCGCCGGATGCGGCCTGGCAACCACACTCGCTTTTGCCATTTGGCCGCTGGCACGTGCAAAGGACGTCTCGCCCGCCAGCATGTTCCGCGCCTTGCTGGCGCCGCCGAAACGCTGGCCAGACACTGCCATGCTTTTCCTGCTTGGCGTTTGTCTTCTAGCTCTCGTCGGCTTCGCGATCATTGGTGTGAGCGACAAGCGCCTTGCTCTGGTTTTCGTCGCTGTTGCTATGGCATCGGCCCTATTACTGACGGGTGTCGCCAAGCTCATCCTGCTCGTCACCAAACGACTGGCCCGCCGGGGCAGTACGCGATTTCGGATGGCGCTCGCTAATCTCCATCGACCCGGCGCCCATACCACGAGCATCGTGGTGGCACTCGGTGCTGGGCTGACCGTGCTCACCTTAGTTGCCGTTCTTAATCAGAACATGCGCGCCGAACTCGATCAGAGTTTTTCGGACCGCGTGCCCTCGGTCTTCTTTATCGACATACAGCGCGATCAGCTGGAGGCGTTCGAGACGATCGTTAGTCAACAGGCGGGGGCGGACCATCTGCAGCTCCTGCCGACGATCCGTGGGCGCGTCGTCCGCATCAAAGATGTCCCCGCCAATCAGTCCGGCGTCAATCACTGGACACTTCGTCGCGATCGAGCCCTCAGCTACTCGGCGACGATGCCCGATGGAACAGAGATTGTCGACGGAGCTTGGTGGCCTGCTGATTATGACGGCCCATCGAAGCTCGCTATCGAGGACGATGTTGCCGAAGCCTACGGTGTCGCCATCGGCGACCATCTGACCTTCAACGTACTCGGGCGTATGATCGAAGCGGAGATCGCGGTGATCCGTCGTGAGATCGACTGGAGCCAGGGGCGCCTGGATGCGGCTTTTCTGTTCAGCCCCGGTACGCTGGATGCGGCACCGCATGCCTATGCCGCCGCTGTCGACGTCGATGCCGCAGCTGAAGCGGCGTTGCTCGATGCCGTGGCCGACGGCTTGGCGAATGTGACGCCGATCTCCATGCGTGAGGTGGGCGGTCGGATCAGAGGCATCATGGACAAGGTTCGCCTCGCTATTCTCGCTGTCGCCGGTGTCACGTTGATTTCCGGCCTTCTGGTGCTGGCGGGTGCCGTCGCCGCTGCGCGCAGACGTCACCTCTACGAAGCGGCCGTACTTAAGGTGCTTGGCGCAAGGCGCTCAGATCTCCTTCGGCAGTTCGCAATCGAATATCTGAGCCTTGGCGTTGTTGCAGCACTGGTCGGGGGGCTCCTGGGATTGATCGGAGCCTTCGTCGTCGTCACTTCGATCATGCAGCTTCCCTGGGTCTGGACACCTGGGACCTTGGCTGGAATTTTGATCCTGGCCCTTTCACTGACGTTGGCTGCCGGCTTCATCGGAACGTGGCGGGTGCTTGGTCGGTCCGCCGGATCAGTGCTACGAGCACCTTGAGCTGCCTTATTCCAGCATTTGGCTAACAGGAAGCTGAACAGAACGCTTGTTTCCGCCCCCATTCCCGGCTGATAATCAATGATGTTGCGAGGCAACGCAGGGTGCCAGGAGGAGATGTGCCGTGACCGATGGAGACGTGCTGACGAGCGTGACCAAGGCGCTGTTTGAGGCCGCCACGACCGCCACACTCTGCACGCAGCTCTTCAAGCGTGGCCTGCGCAACCAGTTCATCCAGGGGGTCGGTCTGGTGACGCCAAAGGCTGGCGTGATGATCGGCGAAGCGTTCACGCTCCGCAATATTCCGGCACGTGAGGACCTTGATGGGCCTGGCATGTTCGACGGAAACAGCCATCCGCAGCGCCGTGCTATCGAGGAGTGCCCGGCGGGGGCCGTGCTCGCGATCGATTGCCGGAGGGACACGCGGTCCGGAGCCCTTGGCGACATTCTGATCACCCGGCTTCATGATCGCGGCGTCGCCGGCGTGGTCACCGACGGCGGTATGCGCGATCTGACGCCGATGGAAGATTTCACCATTCCCGTCTATGCGGCTTGCGCGTCGCCGCCCGCCAGTTTTCATGTCCATCATGCCGTCGATCTGCAGGTGCCGATCGCCTGCGGCGACGTCGCTATATTCCCAGGCGACATTCTGGTTGGGGATGGCGAGGGCGTCGTCGTGGTGCCGAGGCATCTCGCGGTCGAGGTAGCAAGCGGCTCGGCGGAGCAGGAACGATTGGAAAGCTGGGTGCTCGATGAGGTGAAGAAGGACCAATCGATCTTCGGTCTCTATCCACCGAACGACGACAATCGAAAGCGTTACGAGGCCGACCGTTCAAAGCGGTCAGAGGGTTGACGCCATTTGCCTCGGAACATGCCTGGACGTTAGGCCAAGATAAACGAACGACCTGAACCAAGCCGACAACATGAGAAGGAAACCCATCAATGAAGCTGCACTATGCGCTGCCGTCTCCCTATGTCCGCAAGGTGCGGGCCGTTGCGATCGAGCTCGGCCTTGATGATCGGATCGAGCATTTGACGCGAGCGATGACGCCGGTCTCGCCGGATGCCGAACTCAATACCGATAACCCGCTCGGCAAGATCCCCTGCCTAATTACCGATGATGGTGAAGCGCTCTACGACTCGCGCGTGATCTGCAGCTATCTCGACAGCCTGGCCGACGGCAAGAGCGTCATTCCCGCTACGGGGGCTGCCCGCTGGAAGGCGCTCAGGCGCGAAGCCCTCGCCGATGGGATTCTGGATGCTGCTGTCGGCAGGCGCTACGAGACGTTTCTTCGACCGAAGGAACTGCAATGGGATGCCTGGATCGATGGCCAGCAAGAGAAGTTCATGCGTGGTCTCGACCAGTTCGAGCAGGAAGCGGCGAGCTTCGGCAATACCGTCGATATCGGCACGATCGCTGCCGCCTGTGCCTGTGGCTACATGGACTTCCGCTATGCCGACGAGCGCTGGCGCGACACCCGCCCGACACTCACCGTCTGGTACGAAACTTTCTCCCAACGCCCCTCGATCGCCACGACGGCCCCCGAGTAGGCAGGGTCCGGTAATCGCTCCGGCGCGTCGCCGGCCCTTCCAATTCCGACCTCGGATGTCGCTCATGTGAAGCTTGCGGCCCAAGCGGGAGGTTACCAATAAGCTCTGAGGTCTTGCGATGCGGACGGCGACCGACTGAGGGTAAGCGCCACCATCGCCAATCGGGGGAGAGATCGGATGAAATCCCAATATCGGGTCGTGGTGATCGGTGGCGGTGTGGTAGGGGTTTCAGTTCTTTATCATCTCGCCAAGTTCGGCTGGACGGACGTGGCGCTGATCGAGCGCTCGGTGCTGACCGCGGGCTCGAGCTGGCATGCGGCCGGTGGTGTGCATGCGCTGAATGCCGATCCCAACATGGCGGCTCTTCAGGCCTACACCATCGATCTGCTCTCCGAGATCCAGGAGGAGTCGGGTCAGGATATCGGCCTGCATATGACCGGCGGTATCACGGTGGCCTCAGCACCCGCACGCTGGGAGTGGCTGCAGTCCGCCTACCGCATCTTTCAGACAATCGGCATCGAAGACTGCCATCTGATGACGCCCGATGAGATCGAAGCGAAATGCCCGATCATGGACGTCAAGGGCGTGATCGGCGGGCTTTGGGCCGATCGCGAGGGGTATATCGACACTAACGGCGTCGTCCACGCTTATGCGCGCGCTGCGAAAATGCGCGGCGCCGAGGTGATCGAGCACAACAAGGTCGAGGCGCTGACGCAGCGCGCCGACGGAATCTGGGAAGTTACGACCGAGCATGGGACGGTCCTCGCCGAGCATGTGGTCAATGCCGGCGGCCTTTGGGCGAAACAGGTCGGCCGCATGGTCGGGCTCGATCTTCCGGTCTCGCCGCTTGAGCATCATTATCTCGTGACCGATACCATCCCCGAAGTGGCGGCGATGGACTTCGAAGTGCCGATGACCGTTGATCTCGAAGGTTTTTCTTACTTACGTCAGGAAGGGCAGGGGGTTCTGCTCGGGATCTATGAGATCACGCATAAACACTGGAACATGGACGGTGCGCCCTGGGATTACGGCTTCGAGCTTATCCAGGAGGATATCGATCGCATCGAGGACGAGCTGTCGCTCTGCTATGAGCGCTATCCCGTGCTGCAAAAGGCTGGCATCAAGCGCTGGGTCAATGGGGCGTTTACGTTCTCACCCGATGGGAATCCGCTAGTAGGCCCCGTGCCGGGTCGGCACGGTTATTGGCTGGCGTGTGGTGTGATGGCCGGCTTCCTTCAGGGCGGTGGCGTCGGCAAGTCGCTCGCCGAATGGATGATCCATGGGGAGGCCGAAGCCGATGTCTGGCCGATGGATATCGCGCGTTACGGCCCGTTCGCCTCGAACCGCGACTACATCAAGCAGACGACAGGCCAATTCTATTCGCGCCGTTTCGTCATGACCTACCCGAACGAACAACTGCCGGCGGGCAGGCCTCTGAAGAAGGCGCCGGCTTACGATGCCATGAACGCCGCTGGTGCCATCTGGGGCTGCAGCTGGGGGCTCGAGATTCCGCTCGTCTTCGCGCCCAAGGACTTCGAAGAAACGCCGACGCTGAAGCGCTCCAACGCCTTCCCGATCGTTGCCGAGGAATGTCACGCGGTGCGCGAGGACGTCGGTTTGCTCGATACGTCAGGCTTTTCCCGCTTTGAAGTCATCGGCGATGGCGCCGAAGCCTTTTTGGACCGGCTGATGGTCGGACGTCTGCCCGCAGCGGGCCGCGCCCGCCTTGCTCCCATGCTCGGGCCAGACGGTCGCCTCAAGGGTGATCTCACCATTTTCAACTGGGGCGATGGCACCTGGTGGGTCATGGGCTCCTACTATCTTCGCCAGTGGCACATGCGATGGTTCCAGGACCATAAAGAAGGCGGCGTCGATATCAGAGACATCTCGGATGGGACAGTGGGCTTTTCGCTCTCAGGTCCGAAGTCTCGAGGCGTTCTGGCAGCCCTTACCAATGAAGATGTCAGCAACGAAGCGCTGCCGTTCATGGGCTGCGCTGTCCTCGACGTCGGTCTGATCCGTGCCAAGGTCGGGCGGCTCTCGGTCGCGGGAGAGCTTGGCTACGAGATCAATTGCAGTGCTGCCGAACATATTGCGCTTCGTGCGATGCTGCTGGAGGCTGGCGCCGCGCATGGCCTTCGGGAATATGGCTATTACGCCCTGAATTCACTTCGCCTGGAAAAGAGTTTTGGTATTTGGAGCGCGGAATTCACCCAAGGCTACACGCCGGGTATGACCGGCATGGATCGCTGGATCGACTTCGAGAAGCATGGCTTTATCGGGCGCGATGCCGCGCGGGCGGAACGTGAAGAGGGCAGCGCACCGCAGAAGCTGGTGACGCTGGAAGTTGATGCCGATGACGCCGACGCATCGGGCTTCGAGCCGGTCTGGAAGGATGACAGACGGGTCGGCTTTATCACGTCGGGCGGCTACGGGCACACGGTTGGCAAAAGTCTGGCGATGGCGCTGATTGAGCCTGGCCATGCCATGGCCGGGGTTGAGTTGACGACGCATATCGTCGGCGTCGAACGCAGAGCGCGCGTGGTCGAACCCAGCCCGCATGATCCCAAGGGATCGAGAATGCGCGGATAGGAGGGCCATGTCCAACGACCGCAGACGACGGCGAGGCAGACGCGCGGAAGTCGACGCACCGGCCGCTGCCGGCCGCATGGTCGACTATCGGCGCCTGACCAATCCTTTCGAACCTGCGCGCGTTTATTCCGACGATCAGATCGCGCAGATTCATCAGACGGCCCTTCGTGTGCTCGAAGAGCTCGGTGTCAAGATTCTTCTGCCCGCCGCGCAAGAGCTCTTGAGAGATGGCGGCGTCGATGTCGACGAGGCATCAATGATGGCGCGGTTTGATCGAGAGATCGTCCAAAGCGCAATCGCGTCGGCGCCTTCGGAAATCCAGCTTATTGGTGCTGATGATGACAGCTCGCTCACCTGGGGTGGCCGTCGGGTCACCTGGTGCCCGGTCGGCGGTGCGCCGCATATCTCGGACCTGGATGGAGGCAAGCGGCCGGGTACGCTCGAAGCGACGGAAAACATCATCCGACTTGCCGAACATTTTGATGTCATGCACATCCAGAGCCCGAACGTCGAACCGCAGGACGTCCCACCAGAGGTCCGTCATTACGCCACTATGCGCGCGCAGATCGTTCTGTCACGGAAGCCCCCTTTCCTGTTCAGCCGCGGCGCACCGCAGGTCAAAGACGGCTTTCAGATGATGCGCATTATGCGCGGCCTTTCCGAGGAGGCGTTTCGAGAGACGCCATGTGTCTATACGGTGATCAACACTAACTCGCCGCTGATCCTCGACATTCCCATGCTGCAAGGCCTGATCGATTTTGCAAAGGCCGGGCAGCCGTCGGTGATCACGCCGTTCACGCTTTCGGGCGCGATGGCGCCGGTCACGGTCACCGGTGCCCTCGTGCAGCAGCATGCCGAGTTCCTGGCAGCTCTGGTCGTCACTCAGTTGGTGAGGCAGGGAGCGCCCGTCGTCTATGGCGCCTTCACATCCAATGTCGACATGAAGTCGGGCTCTCCCGCTTTTGGCACACCAGAAAACGTGCGCGCCGCATTCGCCAGCGGCCAGCTCGCACGCTTCGTCGACATTCCCTGGCGCTCCTCGATGCCATCGGCCTCGAATTGTGTCGATGCCCAGGCGATCTATGAGAGCCAGATGGCGCTTTGGGGAGCGACCCTTGGCGGCGCGCATCTGGTGCTGCATGCTGCGGGCTGGATGGAAGGCGGGCTCACCGCATCGATGGAAAAATTCATCATCGATATCGAGATGCTGCAGCAGATGGCGGAGCTGATGCAACCGGTTCCTTTCGACGAGGCCGAACTCGCCTTCGAGGCCATCAAGGAAGTGGGTTCAGGTGGTCATTTCTTCGGCGCTGCTCACACCATGGAGCGTTACCGCACCGCCTTCTACGCACCATTCGTTTCGGACTGGTCGAACTTCGGTCAGTGGACGGAGGCAGGGGCCAAGACGGCGACCGTGCGTGCCAATGGCATCTGGAAACAGGTGCTCCGCGACTTCCAGCCGCCTTCAATGGACCCAAGCAGGGTCGAAGAACTTGACGCCTTCATCGCGAAGCGAACCGAGGAAGGCGGCGCCCCGCCGGAAAGCTGAGCTCAGGATAGTTCTGATACGCGTGACAAATTCGAGAACGCCAACGAAGCCGCAGGCTGTATGTTTCGACTATGTCGCCCAAGCCTTGTTGAGATAGCGTTGTTCACCAAAGTCGGTGACGGAAATTTGTGTCTGGCCATTCGGCGCCTTGATGAGACGGCTTGAAGCCGCCGCCGGATTTGTATCGGGTTGGTCACAAATGGCCTCCATCAGGGGACGGCCGTCGATGCCTGTTGGCTGTTCCATGCCGAGTAGATAGAAGATGGTGGGAAGGATATCGATGTTGCCGGCTGGGGTTGAGACGACTTGGTCAGTCTTGAAGCGTGTTCCCGCCATGGTCAGCACATTCTGCAACTCGAACGAACTCAGGCCGCCGTGGCAACCACCGCCCACCGGGTAGGGGGCGTCGTGAGGCGTGGTTCCGGAAACACCCCAGGCGTTCGCGGCATCAGCACTACGCATCATGATGTAGAGATCTGGCGCTCGGCCATGATCTGCGCATATCTCGTCGATCTTAAGAGTGCCCCCTGCGCCGGTCCGCGAAAAAATGGGACCACACCAAGGCTGCTCGATCAGCCAGGCGATTATTTTTTCCAAAAGGATGTCATCGCGGCCGCGTGCCCAGATCCCACCAGCATTGCCAACGACAACGGTGTAGTCGACGTGCGGACCGGGTGCCGTTGCGGCAGCGAAGCCGGCGTCGTTTAGTAAGGTCGGGAGGTCGAGTGGTTGCCCATCCAGGCTGATCTGTCCGTGATCGGACATGGCGATGATTTGGAGGCCACCGGCCTCAAGGGCGTTTTTTTGCGCCTTGAGGATGCGGCCGAATTCGGCATCGACATGTCTGATCGTGGTGAGTGAGTCGTCGCTGCCGATGCCCTTGAAGTGAAAGTTCTCGTCCGGCTCGCAGAGCCAGAGCAGCATGACATCCGGTGCGACGTTCCGGACGATATGCTGGAGATAGGCATCGACCGCCCAGGTAATCCAATCGATCGCCGGCAGTTCATAGTCCGGCAGCGGCCCGATGCGCTTGAGGATCTCGGTGAGAGCCGATGCCGGCGTCGTCGCCTCCGGGCTGCGCATGGCGAGGCGAAAACTACCATGCTGCTCGGCGGCATGGTTGATCAGCCGCCCACCTCCGGGCGTTCCAGCACTGAGCGCCGCATAGCGCCGCCCGCCAAGGGCAAGTCGCTCACCTAGCGTCGGCATCTTGATGAGCCCACCATGAGCCTTCGCAAAGGCCTCGACAATGTGTTCGTTGATACCTGTATCGATGACGCGGTCGGGGAAGATGTCCGCATCGGGAAACTTGTTGCCGACGATGCCGTGCTTTCGTGGATAGCAGCCGGTCAGAACGGCGGTCTGATTGACCCGCGTCTCGGTCGGGAAAGTCGATCGGCTGTTCTCGAAACGAACGCCACCTTTCGCGAACGCAGAAAGGTTCGGCATGAGACCGGGCCGGACAAATTCCGGGCGAAGGGCATCGAAGACGACGATCAGAATTTTTGTAGTTTCAGTATTCATTGAACCTGCCGCCGATCTGTGGGGCTTTTGTCATGGCACCAAGATCTCACGCACGGTCGCCCCATCATCCAGGCGATCGAGGGCTGCGTTCAGCCCGTCGAAACCGATCGAGCGGGACATCAGGCGATCAACAGGCAATCGCCCGTCGCTGAACAGTGCAAGGAAGCGCGGGATGTCGCGCGACGGGATGCAGCTTCCCATATAGGAACCCTTGAGGGTGCGCTCCTCAGCGGAAAGGCTGAGATGGGGAATGGTAAAGGCAGCGTCGGGGCCTGGCATTCCAGCAGCGACGGTCGTGCCGCCCCGCCTGGTCACCGCATAGGCGGTATCGAGCGCACGCGACGAGCCCGCAGCTTCGATCGCGAGGTGGACGCCGCCATCGGTCATCGTTCTGACGGATTCGACGACGCCAACCTTGCCGGCATTGACCGCATCATGGGCACCCAATTCGAGTGCGAGATCCAATTTATCTTTGTGTATGTCGATGGCGATGATTTGTGATGCACCTGCCGCCTTTGCCGCGAGCAGCGCACTCAAGCCCACACCGCCGAGACCGACCACCGCAACCGACTGCCCAGCACTGAGCTGCGCCGTGTTGACCACCGAGCCGACGCCGGTCACCACGGCGCAGCCGAACAGCGCCGCATGCTCGAACCGGATCGTTTCGTCGATCTTCACCAGCGCGTCCTTGGAGATCACCGCATATTCAGCGAACGCAGCGACGCCGGAGTGGTGATGGATGCGCTGTCCATCTCGATGCAACCTGGTGGTGCCATCCCGCAACGTGCCGGCGGCGTTGGCAACCGTCGCCGGTGCACAAAGGGCAGGGCGGCCCTGGCTGCACATCTCGCATTGCCCACAACTCGAGACATAGGCGGGCACGACATGATCGCCGACCTTGAATTTGTCGACGCCAGGGCCGAGTTCGGCGACGATACCTGCTGCCTCATGACCGATGACCATGGGTGTCGGCTTGGCGCGCTCTCCGTTGATCGCGACCAGGTCGGAGTGGCAAAGGCCAGCGGCTTTGATCTGCACGAGAACTTCGCCGGCGTTTGGAGGGTCAAGTTCGATCTCATCGATACAGAGCGGCAGGCTTTCCGCATAAGGGCGAGGTTTTGCATTCTCCCACAATACAGCAGCTTTGATCTTCAAGGCATTGCTCCCGATTTCGCTGGCCTTCGCTCAGTGACCGCGTTCCTCGGCTGTCTGATCGAGGGAAGCTTCGAGAATGTCCAGTCCCTCATCGACAAGTGTTGGCGAGGCGGTCAGCGGCACGAGAATTCGAATGACATTCCTGGTTGGTCCAGCGGTTACCAGAACCAGTCCCTTCTCCAGCGCAATCGATGCGATCCTTGAGGTCAAATCACCGTCCGGTTCACGGGTCTCCCTATTCTTGACGATCTCAAATCCGTTCATGCAGCCGAGGCTGCGAACATCGCCGATGAAGTCGAGCTTATTTTTTTGAGCGAGCGCTTGCAGCCGTCCATCGATCTGTCGGCCAAGGGCTAGGCCGGCCTCCAGAAGGTTGTCACGTTCTATGACGTCGAGCACGGCAAGGGCTGCCGCACAGGAAATCGGGTTGCCGCCAAACGTCCCGCCGAGGCCGCCGGGCGGCACCGCATCGATGATGTCGGCGCGGCCGACGATCCCGGAAAGCGGCAGGCCGCCGCCGATGCTCTTGCCGACGCAGGTGAGATCGGCGGCAATACCGAAGTGCTCCATCGCGAACATCTTGCCGGTTCGGCCCATGCTGCTTTGGATTTCGTCGGCAACCATGACGATGCCATGGTCATCGCAAAGCTTCCGGAGATAGGCCAGGAATTCGGGCTCGGCGATATTGTAACCGCCTTCACCCTGAACCGGTTCGAAGAACATGGCCGCGATCTGGTCCGGCGGCGCATCACTTCGAAACAAGGTTTCGAACGCTTTGATCGTGTCATCAAGGGTGATGCCGTGATAGGCGTCGGGAAACGGGATGCGGTAGATCTCGGTTGGGAACGGCCGAAAGCCAACCTTGAACGGCACCATGCGCGCACTCAATCCCATGCCGATATAGGAGCGTCCGTGATAGCCGTTGGTGAAGGTGACGAGGGCGGGCCGTCCAGTGTGGTAGCGGGCGATCTTCACCGCGTTTTCCACAGCCTCGCCGCCGGCGGAAAAGAACAACGATTTTTTTGTGAAGTCGCCAGGACAGAGCGCGTTCAGCCGTTCGGCAAGAGCGATATAGCTCTCATAAGGGCTGACCTGGAAACAGGTATGAGTGAGGTCATCCAGCTGCGCTTTAATCGCCTCTACGACCTGCTGATGACGATGGCCGACATTCTGACAACCGATGCCGCCGCAAAAGTCGATATAGCGCTTACCGGTGACATCCCAGACTTCGGCATTATTCGCATGCTTGGCTGTGAATGTCGCAGAATAGGCGATAGCACGAGCGACACTCTCATCGCGGCGTTTCTCGAACTCTTCATTGGTCGCCATGGCCATCCCATTTTCTCGAAACATGCCCGACCGGAGGACTGGCCCCCGGTCGGGGCTAACGAAGCAAACTTACGACAGGCTCCACCAACTCGTGGTGCGTCTTCAACATGAAGGCCCAACAACATTCTCAAACCTGGCCGCATACCGTCGATCTCGGTGATGGCGGAAGGAATCAAATGAAGTGGTCACACCACTACGGAAGCAGGTCAGCGACTTCTTCGACCATCTCTTCCTGCAGCGCTTCCATGTCGTCGGCATCGCCGGTGACGATCTCTTCGAGGTAGTCGTAGATCACCTGGGTGATCGCGAGGCCATTGTCGCCGGGGTAGGCGATCCAGTCGCGCAGCAGTCCTGCCTGACGAACCGCGGTGTGCTTGTTCGGGTTTTCGTTGTAGAAGTCGGCAAGCAGGTCGTTCGCAGCTTTGTTCGGCGGCATGTAACCAGTGGTCTCGGCAACGGCTGCTGCACCGACGCCCGATGTCGTGAACTTGATAAACTTCCAGGCGGCATCCACAACCTCCGGATCATCGGATGTGGAGACCAGCATCGCTGCGTTGCCACCTGCCGGAAGACCTTCTGGTGCACTGCCCATGCCTGGGAATTCGCCGGTCTGCAGCTCGAAATCGCCCTTGGAACGCTCGATCGCGCCGACGGCTGAGGTTGACCAGAAGTGCATGGCGACTTCGCCTGCGGCAAAGGGCTTGCCGGCATCACCAACCGAGAGGTTCAGCATCTTGCAGCCGCGGAACAGCTTCTTCATGGTCTCGAGTGCAGCCAGGCCCTCCGGACCATCGAAGTTGATCTGGCCGTCTTTCATCATCGGGGTGCCCTGGCTCCACATCAAAGCCTGGACGAACCAGTTGCCGGTGATGTTCCAGCCCCAGAACAGCGGGTTCTTATAACCAGCTTCGCGCAGTTTGCTACAGTTCTCGATGACCTCGTCCCAGGTCGTGGGAAGCTCGGTGATGCCTGCTTTCGCCAGGGCATCCATATTGTAGTAGCCCACCGGCAAAGACACTGCGAAGGGCAAGCCATGGACCTCATCATTGAAGGTGCCGAGATCGAGCATGGCCTGGTGGTAGCCATCCTTTTCGAAGTCGGCTTCGGCGGTGATGAACGGCTCCAGCGATTTGGCTATCCCCTTATCGACGAGGAGGGCCTGCCGATTAAGCCCTTGGAAACTCACATCGGGAAGCGTGTCGGCAACAGCCTCGCGCAACACCGAATTGGTGGCATCTTCATAATTCTCATAGGTTGCACGGAACTCCACCTCAATGTCCGGATGCGCCTTTTGGAACTCGGGCATGATTCGCTTGAAGGTGACATCAAACAGAGCGGAATAGGGATAGCCGACTTCGATCGTTACGGCTTTTGCCATGGACATCATGGCCAGTGAACTCACGGCCATCGCAGCAAACGCGGTTTTCAGTCTCATTCGTTTTCTCCCTGTTGTTGAACATCCAGTTTCCTTTAACGGTAACCTTACTTCATGCCGGTCATGGTGATCCCCTCGATGAACCGCCGCTGAGCAAGAAGAAACGCCACCACCAGGGGCGTCACGATCACGGTCGTCGCGGCCATCATCGGGCCGTATTCATTGCCGTCGAGGTCGTACTTGAACATGCGCAGGCCGAGAGGCGGCGTCATCAGATCACGGTCGCCGGTGATGACGACGCGCGGCCAGTAATAATCATTCCAGTGGGCGACCACCGAGAAGATTGCGAAGGCCAGGAGGGCCGGGATCGCCGTCGGCAGCATGACCCGCCAGACGATACCGAACTCGCTCATCCCGTCCATGCGCGCCGCATCGATGAGATCGTCCGGCACGGTTTTGAAGAACTGACGCATCAAGAAAATACCGAAGACGGAGATCGTCCAAGGGATGATCAGCGCCGCATAGCTGTTGGTCAGCCCCGCTTTCGCCAGCATGATGTAAAGCGGGAGCGCGATCGCATGCACCGGGATCAGCAGGCAGAAGATCACGAGGCCGAACACGACCTCGCGCCCCCAGAAACGGAGCTTGGCAAGCGCATAGGCGCAGGGGAGCGCGACGATCACCTGGATGACGAAGATGGAGATCGTGACGATGGCGCCGTTCAGCATATAGCGAAGCAGCGGTGCCTCGTTGAAGGCTGCGGTATAGTTGTAGACGATCGGGCGCATCTCGCAGGCTTCGACGGGGTTGCCTTCCTTGATGCAGCGGCGATCGGTCATCAGTTCCTGACTGCCGATCAGCCCGCCTGTATTGCTCTCGATTTCCGCGGGTGACTTCAGGGAGTAGGAAACCATAAGGTAAAACGGTAGCAGCACGATGACGGCGCCCGCGAGCAGGGTCACATGCTTCGCAACCTCGCCAAACCAACTTCCGTGCTCGGTCATCGCTTGGCCTTTCGCGAGCTCATGGTACGCCCGGCACAAACCTGTCTGCGTGGCATGTGAAAACAAGCCCGAATACCCTGGAAATCTCGGCGCTTCTTTCTGTGGCGGTGAGGGGTAAATGAAGTGGACATTCCACTAGCCATAATGTACCCGCCGGTTCACGAAATAGATCTGGGCCATGGTGAGGATCAGCACGAACACCAAGAAGACGACGGTGATCGCCGAACCGATACCGAGCAGGTTCTGCTTCACGCCCTTTTCGAACATGGCGTACACCATCATGTAGGTGGACTTGCTTGGCCCGCCGCTGGTCAACGCCTCGACTGTATCGAATACCTGAAAGGATCGGATCGAGGTGATAGTGACGACGAACACATGAGTGGGGCCGAGCATCGGCCAGATCACCAGCTTGAAGCGTTCCCAGCCGTTGTCTGCGCCATCCATCTTCGCGGCGTTGTAGAGTTCGCGTGGGATCGATGTCAGGCCCGCGAGATAGAGCACCATGTTGAAGCCGAACGCCTGCCAGATGCCGATGAAGGCGATCGTGCCGAGAGCGTATGTTTTATCACCAAGCCAAAGCGGAAAATCTTCAGCGCAGGACTGGCCGTACCAGCTGTTCAGCGGATCTGCGCCAAGCCACGAGCTGGTTAGCAAGCTGTGCAGCCAGCCGATATCGCAGCCGCTTCCAAGAACGTCGTTGACCACGCCGACGACAGGATGCAGCGCGAATTCCCAGACGATGGCCATGGCCAGGAGGGTCGCCATGACCGGCAGGAAGAACACGGCCTTATAGACCTCGCCGCCGAAACGGAGGGTCGATATCAGGAGGGCGGCGCCGAGGCCGAGTGCGACCGAAACCGGTACGACGACAAGCACATAAGTCAACGAGGCCGTGAACATTTTTTGGTAGCTGGAGCGTTTGGTGAGCTTCTCGTAGTTCTCCAGGCCCACCCACTCGAAGCTCGGATTGCCAAGACTGTAGTCGGTGAATGACAAAGCGGCGGCGATGAAAATGGGCGCGATCAGGATGATGAACATCAAGATGATGGCGGGCGCCACGAACCAGATATGCGCCCTGGAGTGGATCATCAGGCGACGCGCTCCGTTTTTTCGTCACCTTTCGTCGCCAACCGTTCGCCCTTGTTGTCGAAGAACAAAGCCTTGCCAGGATCACTGCCGATCCAGAGCTCGTCACCGATGGCGACGCCATCCGCTTCATGGGGCTTGGCGCGAACGACCATCCGGTCCATGTCGTCCCTGACAACAACATGCAGATAGACGTCCGCACCCAGGTTTTCTTTGTAGGCGAGCCGTCCCGAAAAGCAGTCAGCCCCACGCGCATCATGCATATGGAGATGTTCGGGCCGAAGGCCGACGGACAGATTTTGGACGCCCTCAGGCTTCGCTAGCCTGCTCGTGAGGGCTACATTCAAGCTTGTCAGACGGCCGGATGCATCAGCTTCGGCCGGCAGGATATTGATCTTGGGGCTGCCGATGAATTCGGCAACGCGGATGTCATCTGGATTATCGTAGACTTCACTAGGTTCGCCGATCTGCAGCATGTCGCCGTCCATCATGACAGCCATCCGGCTCGACATCGTCAGCGCTTCGGCCTGGTCGTGGGTGACATAGACGAAGGTGGCGCCGAGGCTACGATGGAGTTCTGCAAGCTCGGCGCGCATATGAACCCGCAGGCCTGCATCGAGGTTGGAGAGGGGCTCGTCCATCAAGAAGGCCGCTGGCTTTCGCACCATCGCTCGCCCGAGCGCAACCCGCTGCCGTTGTCCGCCGGATAGTTGGCCTGGCTTTCGGCTGAGGAGTTCCTGGATTTTCAATGTTTCTGCGGTCTCGCGGATGGCCGTATCGATCGCTCCGACCTTGTCCCGTCGACCGGGCATGAGATGACCGATCAGCGGCAACCGCTCCCAGAAATCCAAATCCCTGAGCATCAGCGGCGTCGCCAGGTTCTGGCGCACATTTAGATGCGGGTAGAGCGCATAGGATTGAAAAACCATCGCAAGATCACGGCGGCTAGGCCTGATCTTGTTAACCGGTTTGTCATCGATTTCGACATCCCCGCCATCCTGCGTCTCCAGCCCGGCAATGATCCGCAGTGTCGTCGATTTGCCGCAGCCCGAAGGACCTACGAGCGTGAGGAACTCGCCGTCGACAATGTCGATATTGATGTCATTGATGACGCGTGTCGTCCCGTAGCTCTTCGAGATGTTGCGAAGCGCAATCGAGGCCACCTAGTCCCCCTCCCTAAGGACTCCGCGTTGACGAGGAGTCTTCTGTCCGCGTCTTAGATGACGATTGTGACACTCGCATGAAAATTCGTCGACGCCTGACATTCACCCTAGTTTGAATTGCCAGCATCTGTAAACGCGCATCGTCTTTTCAGCTCATTGATGGGAGGGGTATCAAATGGCGTGCGCGGCATCGGTGAGGTTGGTCAATTTCTGCATCGCAAGCCTTCGGCCAAGCATTGCCAGGCCGCAATCCGGTGCTGCGATCAAACGCTCGGGATCGATATGGCGAAGGGCGGCCTGCAAACGTTCTGCAATCTGTTCAACGGGCTCGATCTGGCTTTGGGCGATGGCGACGGCGCCTAGAATGACTGTCGAAGAAGAAAATTTTTCGAGCAGGGACAAGTCATTATAGCGGTGTGCATCTTCGACGGAGACTTGATCGATCGAGGATCGATCAACCGCCTCTGCCAGCTGGAAATAGCAGGCCGGATCAGCTTTATGATAATGCTCATCGTCGAGGTGCCCAGGATATCCGCAGCACATATGCATCACACGTGTGACATCATCTGACACGCCATCGAAACAGCGATTCAGGCACTCGACGCCGAAATCGAGCGCGCGTTCGACATTGCGCGCAAACAAAGGCTCATCGACCTGAATATAGCGACATCCGGCCGTCGCCAATGCTCGGATTTCGAAATTCAGAGCATCGGCTAGATCGAAGGCCAGCTGGCGCTCATTCCGGTAGAAATCGTCAACCGTGGTATCCATGATCGTCGTCGGACCGGGCACGGTGATCTTGACGGGGCGATCGGCAAATGACTGCGCAATCTCGAAATCACGATCGAGAAAATTGTTCCCCTTCGGTTCGATCTTTCCGGTAATGGTCGGCAGTTCAGCGGTGTAGGCACCATCCCGGAGAACGGCCTTGCTTAGATTGTCAAAGTCGAACCCCTCGAGGTGGCGGCAATGATAGTGGATATAATTCTCGCGCCGCTGCTCGCCATCGGTCGGGATATCGATATCACATGCGATTTGGTCCTCGACGGCGCAGCGCGTCGCTTTGACCAGCAACGTCTCGGTCTCAGCGTCCGCATTCGACATGGCCTCACTATAGCGCCGCGTGATGGCGCCGCTGCCGGACGTTAACCCCTCCTCAATCTGAAACCAGTCCTGAACCGGCAAGTCTTCGGGTTTCGGATAGGCGCCGATGCAGGTCGTACGAAGAGCCATCAGTCTTTCTCCCCAAGTCCCGTTTATCGGCATGGCCGCGGGACGTCTCTGATTTCTCGCCGAGAAGGCGGGATCTTTCCTGCACGATAATATTGGCTTCGCATTAACGATACAGCGCTCGAATGACAAGGCATGGGCAGTGAGCCGCCGCCCGACCGTTCTTGGCTCCAGGGACCAACGTCATAGCGCCTAAGGCAAGCTTTTGATCGCCGGCGCGATCGAGGTCGAAGGCGGCCTACGCCGCACTCACTTTCAGGCCTATCTCGATGAGTTCACGTTCCGCTTCAATCGGCGCGGCAACCATCATGCCGGCTTCGCCAGGCTCCTCGCCGTCGGCCTCGGACACAACCGCGTCAAAAACCGGTTTGCTGGTAGAAAGGCGTATCAAACCTGCCCCCGATACCAATCCCCGATCTCCGACGCAGTCATCCAGACAACACCTTCAAGGCTGCCGACATAGTCCAAAAGGTCTTCGAGATAGCGGATGCGGTGGGGGACGCCGGTTATGTAGGGGTGGATGGAGATGGCCATGATTCGGGCGTTTTCCGAGCTCTCCTGGTAGAGGCGGTCGAACTGGTCGATGCCGCGTTTGAGGAGTTCGTCGGAGCGGTGGTGTTGGAGGGCGTATATGGCGATGTCGTTGGTTTCGACGGTGTAGGGGATGGTGGTAATCGGGCCGAAGGGGGTGGTGATGGTTTCGGGGAGGTCGTCGATGACCCAGTCGGCGATGTAGTCGATGCCGTGTTCTTTCAGGAGGTCGAGCGTTTCTTCTGTTTCCGTGAGGCCGGGGCTTTCCCAACTTCGCGGCGGCTTCCCCCAAAAGCTCGCGATAGCGTCAACCGTGTGCCGGATGGCGCTTCGTTGGTCGGAGAGTTTGTGCATGGGGCCTTGCTGGAAGCCGTGGCCCATGAATTCCCAGCCTGCGTCCTTGGCAGCCGAGGCGACGCGGGGGTAGGCAGTGCAGACGCTGCCGTTCACGGCGAAAGTCACAGGAATATCTCGGGTGGTGAGGGCCTGCCATTGGCGCCAGAAGCCGGAGCGCATGCCGTATTCGTGCCAGGACCAGTTGGGGACGTCGGGGAGAAGTGGCTGGCCCATGGGTGGTGGGAGGACGGTGCGCGGCATGGCGCGTTCGATCCGCCACTCCTCGGCATTCAGAATCACCCAGACGGCGATGCGCTTGCCGTCGGGCAGGGTAAGCTTCGGCCGATCGACGATCGCCTGATAAGGTATGCGGTCACTGAGGGCACTCAAGACCGTGCCCTCATTGGATGATCCGCTGGGCGAGGAGTGTGCCTCCCGGAGCCTAGACTGAAAGCCAAGACACCGGGCAAGTCAACGAAGTGGCCGCGCCACAAATCACTTGATCTCGTATGTAATCGGCCAGCTGTAGCCTGCACCTTCAACGGCCTTGAGATAGGCGTTCATCACATCGGTGCCGGGCATGCCTCGGCCGTCGGCGTCTTTCGCCTGCTGAGACGGAAAGCCGGTGAGCGACTTCGCCCAGCCGGCGCGTGCTTCCTCTCCGAGGGTTTTGATTTCGGCGCCGACTTCTTTGAGGCCGGTGAGGCCGGCTTCCTGGCGGGCGTTGAGGGTGGCGCCGGCCTGGTCCTCATAGCCGCGCCCGACCTCTGAGATGATGGTCTGGACCTCGGGAGGTAGACGGTCGAAGCTGTTGGAGTTCATGGTCAGTCCATTGACTGCCATCGCGCCGAAGCCGATCAGGGTGTAGTGGGGGGCGGGCTCGTAGAATTTGAAGCCGAGATAGGCGGATGGGAACATCAGCCAGCCATTATAGACGCCGGTTTGCAGCGCCAGATAACCATCTGGAAGAGTTGATTGAACCGGAACTGCGCCGGCGAATTCGAGCCAGGGAAGGTTAGGACCTGCACCCCCGACTTTTACGCCTTGGAGGTCTTCCACGGTGTCCCAGGGATCAGTGGTGCCGAGATGATAATTATCCCAACCGTGAAGCCCGAGGAGCTTTTGGCCGTAGTCGTTTTCGAACACCTCGGTGAGCCAGGCGACGTCATCGTAGACGGCGCGAGCGGCCTTCATCTGCTGGTCCGAGTCTTGCGGGCCGAAGGGGGCGTAGTAGGGGAAATTGTGGAGGAAGAGTTTCGCCGGCTCGAAGCAGAAGCAATAGGCGCCGATGTCGAGAATGCCGTTCTGCACGGCCTCGAGCGTCTCGGCGACACCGGCGATCGCGCCGCCATAGCCTTCGACGAACTCGATGGTGTGATCGGTCTCGGCGGCGACGCGCTCTTTGACTGTGGGCACGAAATAGTTGGCGACGTCGGCGACGTAGACGGCAGGGCCGTTGGGGTGTCCGGCGCCGATGCGAAGGGTGATGTCGTCGGCAATTGCCGAGCCGGCAAAGGCTGTGGTGGCCAGAAGTGTGGTCGCAACTCCTAGCTGCTGACGAAATGACATCCTTCGTTCCTCCCTTTTCCACCCGCGAGATGACGCTTTTGCGTTCAGGCTTTGGCTGTGGGTGCAATTTTGTTGTTTTCGACCTGCCTTATCATGTGTCAACGCGCCTGCAGATGTCCACCTCCGCTTGTGGGGTTGAGTGGTCAGCGATGTTTCTTTAGCGTCAAGTGAAAGAAAATCGCGACAAAGGTCGTGGTATGAGGGAGGTCGGCATTTGGGTGCTGCCATAAGCTTGGCACGATCGATCCATCTGGTGTCCGCTTTTTGGACTCTCGGCCTAGCGTTCCTGATTTTCCTTGATGTCACCGGCCGCGGAATGCTGTCTAGCCCAATCCCCGGCACCAAGGAAATCATCCAGAATTCGGTGGTCGCCATCACCTTTCTGCAGCTGCCGCTTGCGATCTATACAGGGTCGATGCTGCGCACCACGATTTTCGCGGACGCCGTCCCTCCGACAGTACGGCGTCTGCTGCGTACGCTCACGGCATTGCTGGGCATCGCATTCTTGATCGGCATTGTTTTGAGCACTTGGCAACCGCTGCTTGATGCTTGGCGTATCGGTGAATATGAAGGCGAGGGCGCGCTGCGGGTGCCGACATGGCCGGTGCGTGGGCTCGTCCTCGTCATGTCAGCCTTTGGCGCTGTCGCCTATCTGATGATGATCCTGCTCGACTGGCAGGGCCGGCTCATTGACGAGAGCGCCGCTCCATCCTTACCTAACGGTGAGCGCTGATGGGTGGTGATATCGCGCTCTGGATGCTGGCGCTCCTGATTTTCCTGATTCTTCTCGGCGTCCATATCGGCGTGTCGCTTGCGATCTGCAGCGCGCTTGGCGTGTGGCTGATGATCGGCAGCATGGAGACGGCGCTGGCGATCCTCGGCAACACCGCCTACGAGGCGGTGCGTAAGGATATTTTTGCTGTCATTCCGCTCTTCGTGTTGATGGGCGATGTCATTTCGAGGTCGGGGGCGGCGGGTGATCTCTATCGGATCTGTGATCGTGGCCTGCAACGGCTGCCTGGCCGTCTGGCGATCGCCACGATTGCAGGGAATACCGTGTTTGCCGCCGTGACCGGTGTGTCGATCGCGGCCGCCGCCGCATTCTCGCGTATCGCTTATCCGGAAATGCAGAAGCTCGGCTACAAACAGACCTTTGCACTTGGTGCAGTGGCCGGCTCGGCCTGTCTCGGTATGCTCATACCGCCGAGCATTCTTCTGATCGTCTGGGCGATCCTGACCGAGATGAGCGTCGGTGCACTCTTTATCGCAGGGCTATTGCCGGGTCTGCTGCTGGCCCTGCTGTTTGCCGGTTACGTCGTGATCTCGGCTGTAAGAAATCCCGAGATCGCGCCGGTGTCGGAGCAGAATTTGGTCGACATGACACGTGAGGAAATGCGCTCTGAGCTTACCGGCGGGCTCGGCATCCTGTTTCTCATCATGCTCGTGATCGGCGGTATCTGGGGAGGGTTGTTCACGCCGACCGAGGCCGCGGGCTTCGGGGCACTCGGTGCCTTGCTGATCGGCGTGATCAAGGGCATGCGCGGCAAGGAGATCATCGAGGCGATCTTTCAGGCAGGCAAGACGACGGCGCCGATCATGTTTCTTTTGATTACGGCTCAGATGTACTCACGCCTCCTGGCGATGGGGGGTGCCGTCAACTACATCAAGACGCTCTTCCTCGGTCTGGGTGTCGATCCGTTCGTCATCATCGCCTTGATGGTCGTGATCTGGATCATACTCGGCATGCTGATCGATTCTGTCTCGATCATTCTCCTGACCGTGCCGATCTTCGCGCCGATCGCTGCAGCTCTCGGATTGGACCCCATCGCCTTTGCGATCTTCGGCATCCTCGTGATCGAGGCGGGCCTGTTGACGCCGCCCTTCGGCCTCCTCGTCTACACCGTCAAAGGTTCGGTGACGGATCCGACGGTGTCACTCGCGAGCATCTTCATTGGCTCGGTCCCGTATTTCTTCTTAATTCTCCTCGCCGCTTTCATCGTTCTCCTGATGCCCTGGCTTGCCACCTGGCTGCCAGGTTTCATGTTGAGATGAGCGGGGGAGGCCCACTGCCTAAACGGTCGAAAGAGGGAGGAACTGATTGTTCAAGATCAAACTCTCGGAGGCAGAAGTGATCGTTGAAAGGCGCGCGCGTATGCTGCCGAGATCGATGCCAATCCGCCTGCCATTGCCGGCATTACCGCTGCTGGGCTCATGATCGTCTGAGCTTAAACTTCTTGAGGGGGCAACTCCTTGCAATCATCCGGCCACGGTCGCATCGCAGATCGCTATGCTCGATCATTTGCCGTTCCAAACCGGGCGTTTCGGGTCGAAATGGTTCCGGAGCGGCCGCCAGACATCAGGGTACTTCACCTGAAGCGTATCGAGCCCGGCGGCATATTTTGTGAGCTGCTGCGGGAAACGTGTCTCGAACATGAACGCGAGCGTGTTCTCCAGCCTCTCCGGCCCCAGCTCTTTCATTGAAGCAGTATAGAAAGCATTCGCGTCGGGCCCGTGCGGCAGCATCATATTATGGATCGACATGCCGCCCGGCGTGAAACCTTCCGGCTTGGCGTCGTATACGCCCTCGATCAGGCCCATGAATTCAGACATGACGTTCATATGATACCAAGGCGGGCGGAAACTGTCCTCGGCCACCAACCAGCGTGGTGGGAAGATCACAAAATCGATGTTGGCTGTTCCAGCTTCGCTCGAAGGTGCTGTGAGCACTGTGAAAATTGATGGATCGGCATGGTCGTTTCGGATCGGCCCTACCGGCGAATAGTGACGCAAATTATATTTATAGGGAGCATAGTTGCCATGCCATGCGACGACGTCGAGAGGTGAATGGTCGATCTCGCAAGCATGAAATTTCCCGCACCATTTCGCGACGACCTTGTGGGTCGTGCCATCCTTCCGTTCAAAGGCTGCGACCGGCGCCAGGAAGTCACGTGGATTGGCCATGCAGTTGGCGCCAATGGGGCCGCGCTCGGGACACGTGAAGACTGCGCCGTAGTTTTCGCAGATGTAACCGCGCGCTTGATCATCGCCTTTCAAAAGCACCTTGTATTTCAGCCCTCGCGGGATGCAGACGATTTCTCCCGGCGCTACGTCGAGGATGCCCATCTCTGTGAAGAATCGCAGGCGTCCTAATTCCGGTACGATCAGCATTTCGCCGTCGGCATTGTAGAAGACCTCATCGTCCATGCTCTCGGTCACGGCGTATGTGTGGATCGCATAGCCGATCTGAGTAAGTACGTCGCCACCGGTAGCTATGGTGCGAATGCCTGTAAGGAATGTCCCAGCGTCATCTGGAATTGGGGCGGGACTCCAACGTAAGGGGGCAAGCGGAAGCTCGCTTTCGTCGATTGTCGGCGCCGATCGAAAGCACGGAAGATCCAAGTGCGCCATGTCCGCGATATGCTGCACCGTCGGCAACATGCGATAAAGCCAGGATCGCTTATTCGAAGCCCGGGGCGCCGTAAAGGGAGAACCTGAGATTTGTTCAGCATAGAGGCCGTAGGGGCAACGCTGAGGCGAGTTCTGCCCGATTGGCAGTGCGCCTTCGACGGCTTCGGTTTCGAAGTCGTTGCCGAAGCCTGGCATGTAACCTCGATTGTATTTCACACGGCTTTCAGCCACGACGAATTCTGTCGCAGACATGTTCATCGAACCGTCTCCTTCATGATTGCCAGTCCCGCAGTGGCGGAAACATGTCTTGCACAGTTTCAGACTCACTCCTGCGCTCAGAGAGCGCTCTTCGACCATTGCCGCCCTCTACTTCCCCTTGGATTCCCGAGCAGCGGTAGCTAGAGCTTCGGTCAGCACTTCATGCGACCCGATGTGATTGGCGAGAATGAGGATGAGCCTGGCATTCAACGCCTGGGTTTCCGCCTCATTCAGACCCTCGTGAGCAGCCAGCAGTTCGGCGTAAAAATCGTCCGATCGTTCGAGGTTGGGGCTGACATTCAATGTTGCCATGACGTCATTCCTTTCCCACCGCTCGGCGCAGAGATGACCGGATGGCGGCTTCATCGAATTTGTCAAAGCGGGCCGCGACATGCTGGTCGGGGCGGATCAGATAGACTGCCGACGATGAAGAGCCGAGATAGCGCTCGGCCAAGGCGCCGGTCGCATCATCTCCAGCGCTTAGCAGAATGCGTTCCACAACAATTCCGTCTTCCTCAATCGAAGCAGGTGCATCGGCATCGATAGTCAAGATCGTGAACCGGCCTCCAAGGCGACAAAGAAGGAAATCATCGCCCAGAGGCGCATCGGTGCAGGGTGCGCCGGGGCGATTGTGCGGAGGACCATGTTCGAGCTCATCGGGGCCATTTAGCGTCGATTGATCGTAAATGCAGGGCACCGACAAACGCCCGGAGTTCACCATCGGCCGGGCAAAGTCATGGTTCTCAGCGAGGTCGAGCACGGCGTCACGGAAGAGGCGATGGGCATAGGATCTCGGCGTCAGAAAATCAGCGGTGCGGCTGGAGTTCAAAATGTTCTCCAGTGCGCCGAGCTTCCGTTCTTCGTGGTAGGTATCGAGCAGATGATGCGGTGCCTTCCCTTCTATCACCAGGGCCAGTTTCCAGGCGAGATTATCCGTGTCCTGGATTCCGCCATTGGCGCCACGCGCGCCGAAAGGTGACACCTGATGCGCGGCATCGCCGGCAAAGAAAACCCGTCCATGCCGGTAGTCCTTCATGGTGCAGCAGCGGAAGGTATAGATCGATGTCCATTCAAGGTTGAACGGAATATCCGAGCCGATCATGCCGCGGACGCGATCGCGCACCTTTGCATCGTCCAGCTGCTCCCGTCGGTCGATGTCCCAACCCAGCTGAAAGTCCAGCCGCCAGAAATTGTCGGGTTGCTTGTGCAGCAACGCAGTTTCATTCGGGTTGAATGGCGGGTTGAACCAGAACCTCCGTTCGATAGGAAAGTCCGCCTCCATCTTGATGTCGGCGATGAGGAAATTGTCCTCGAAGACACGGCCCTCGAAGCCAAGTCCCATCATTTCACGGATGCTGGAGCCGGCGCCGTCTGTGGCCACCAACCAGTCGGCTTCGATTGCGTAAGTCCCATCCGGCGTATCCACGTCAAGCCCGACAGAATTGTCCAGGATGTGGATGGCCGTGATGCAGTTCTTGCCCCGAATTTCTATCGGCGCGCCTCTGGCCTGCTGACGGCGAATTTCATCGACGAGAAACTTCTCGAAAAAAGGCTGTTGCAGGTTAATGAAGGCCGGGCGCTTGTGACCCTCTTCGGGAAGGAGGTTGAAATTGTAGATCTCGCGTTCTTCGCGGTAGACCCGCCCCAAATTCCACACCACGCCTTTATCGACCATTGAATCACCGGCACCCAGCCGGTCGCAAATCTCGATCGTACGCTTGGCGAAGCAGATGGCGCGGGAACCTTGACCAACACCGTCATGATCATCGAGGACGAGGCAGGGCACGTTCTTCTTGCCGAGGTCGAGCGCCAGCGCCATGCCGATCGGCCCGCCGCCGACAATAACCACTGGATGTCGTCTTGGCGTATCGCGGCTTTGATCCGGCGACCGTTGGTAGGGGTAGAGTTGAAAGGCCGTTTGATACCTGACTTCCACCATGAAGGCTCTTATCCTGGAAGCTCTGCCCACATCTTCAGATCACGCTTCAACGCTTAGATACGCAGTGTCCCGATCCTGGGCGCACCGCATAGGTGCGTGTAATGTTGAATGGCAGCCAATGTTGGCAAATCGCATTGTCTTTCGCCACATTCTTTTTTTTACCAGTTTGCCGAATGAAGCGGCTCAGCTTCAAGGAATGGGGTGTTTGACTCGGCCGCCATATTGTACCCGCAGGCAATGGAGAATGTATTCGAAGAGGTCTGGTTGGGCGGAACGGTCATCCTCTCTCCATCTATGAACATGCCACTAGCCTTTGCCCTTCCAGGGGATCAGCTTCGCCTCGAGTTTTCTCATCAGAATATCGATTGAATAGCCGATGATGCCGATGATGATCACGCCCATAACCACGATGTCGGTCGAAAGGAACGTGCTGGCGACCATGATCATGAAACCGACGCCCCTCTCGGCGGCGACCAGCTCGGCTGCGACCACCGTGCCCCAGCATACACCCATGGCTACTCGCATGCCGGTGAAGATTTCAGGCAATGCGTTCGGGAGGATGACGTGGCGCAGCACCTGCCAGCGAGAGGCGCCCAGCGTATAGGCGGCGTGCACCTTGGAAAGGCGAATGCTGGCGACGCCGGAGCGGGCGGCAAGGGTCATGATCCAGACGGCGGCAAGGAACAGGAGAAGGATCTTCGAACGCTCACCGATGCCGGACCAGATGATCACGAGCGGGATGAAGGCAAGCGGAGGGATGGGGCGGAAGAATTCGACCAGCGGATCGAAGATGCCGCGCATCACGTTGGACAAGCCCATGGCGAAACCGAGTGGAATGCCGACCAGGCAGCCGAAGCCGAAACCCATCATGATGCGATAGAGGCTCCAGCCGACATGTTCCCAAAGGGTGAAATTGCGAAAACCTTCGCTCGCGATCTTGATGAACTGCTTCCAGACATCGGCCGGATGCGGCCAGAACAGCGGGTTCACCCACTCATTGGCGCTGGAGATCAGCCAGAGCGTAGCGAGCGCCGCCACGGCGATCACGCTCCAGAGACGACTGCCGGTGACGGCTGAAGCATCGCCGAAGGTCACCGTCTTTCGCGCGTTCACTCCGGATAGGGGCAGGCCCAGCCTGGCGAGAAGCGCCTTCATGCGCCTTGCTCCTGACGACCCATGATCTCCTCCTCCATCTCCCAGATCATGGACAGGATCTCCTCGCGCCGTTCAGTGAACTCCGGGCTTGCCTTGATATCCCGCGAATCGGCGCCGAGCCCCAGGCGGGCGAAATCGAGCTCGTAGGTTTTTTCGATCCTGCCCGGCCTCGGCGCCATGACAAAAAGTTTCTGGCCGAGGAACAGGGCTTCTTCGACGCTGTGGGTGATCAAGACGACGGTCTTCCCCGTTTCGTGCCAAAGCTTCAGGATCAGCCCCTGCATTTTTTCGCGGGTGAGCGCATCGAGGGCGCCGAGCGGCTCGTCCATCAGGATCAGGTCGGGGTCGTTGGCGAGACAGCGGGCGAGGGCGACCCGCTGCTGCATGCCGCCGGAGAGCTCGTAGACGGCCTTGTCGCCGAAGCCCTTCAGGCCGACAATGTCCAAAAGGCCGTTGACCTTGTCCTTGATCTCGGCTTTCGGTGTGCCCTTCATCGCCGGACCGAAGCCGATGTTCTCGGCGACGTTCAGCCATTCGAAGAGAGCGCCCTGCTGAAAAATCATGCCGCGCTCGGGGCTGGGGCCGGCGATGGGCCTGCCTTGCTCACTCGATCCCCTGGGCGGTGTCAGCATCAGATCGCCGGTGGTCGGCTGCAAGAGGCCGGCGATGATGTTCAGCAACGTCGTCTTACCGCAGCCGCTGGGTCCGAGCACCGCCAGCATGTCGCCTGGATCGAGGCTGAAGGAAACATTGCGCAGCGCCTCGACCGATCCGCCATTCGGGAGATCGTAGATCATCGAGACATTGTCGACGGTCAAGCCCCGCATGCTAACGACTCCAAGGCGCGCGTTCGCCGCAAAACGACCGGCCCCGCTCATGACAAGACCGGTCGATCAGCACATATCAGCCTTAAAACGGTCTACTGCACCGCTTCCATGAAGCTGGCGTCTATGGTTGGACCGTAGTCGTCGAGGGCGCTGTCCAGCTCGCCCTGTTCGACATAGAAGGCCGCGACTTCGTTGATGAAGTTTTGGACCGTGCCGCCCATCCAGGCATCGGAAAGTTGCTCGTCTCGCGTGGGGAACTTGAACAGGCCGACCATGGATTGCGAGTCCGCCAATTCCTGGCCAGACTCCCTGGCGATCGCCGGGAGCATGGCATTGGCATCGGCCTTGAACGCATTGTTCATGTCCTCGGTGATCTGTAGAAACTTGGTGACGAGATCGGGATGTTCGGTCGCGAACTCTTCGGTGACCGAGACGATGTCGAACACGCGGATGCCGATGCTCTCCTGCTCCTCGGCGCTCATCAACACGTCGCCGAACTCCATCATACGCCGAAGTGCGCCGCCGAAGCCGCAGGCCATCTCGACGTCACCGCGCGCCAGGGCTGCAGCGCCTTCTGCCGGATTCATCTGCAGAAGGTTCACAGCACTGGCGTCAACGTCCAGGTGATCGAGGGTGCGCAAGAGCTTGTAGTGAGTGACGTTGCCGATCGGCGTTGCCACCTTTTTGCCTTCAAGATCCCTGGCGTTCTCCTGGGTTATGCCTGCATCCTTGTGCACGACGCAATTATCGTTCTCGGCATAGGAAACGGCGGAACTCACCAGCTTCAGCGGCAGCCCTTTGGTGACTGCGACCACGAAGGGAACGAGGCCCTGCGAATAAGCGATCTGTACGTCACCCGATGCCATCGCAGCGGACATCTCGTTGCCGTTGCCGAAGGCGCGCCAGTTGACCTTGACGCCCATCCTTTCGTCGAAGCTGCCATCAGCCTTGGCAGCGAGGTTCGGCGAGGGCCATTCGAGGAAATAGGCGACCGTGATTTCGTCGAGGGCCCGGGCCGGGGCGGGCGACAGGGTAAAAGCCGTCGCGGCCGCTACGGTCACGGCGCCAATGTGCTGCCGCCAGGTCATCGTCTTCATTATCGTCGTGCCTCCAGTTGTTTAATCGAGCCGGGATCACAGGCCCGGCATGATTTTTCATTCCAGTATTCAACATCTCTAATAATACCTCCTGACGCTGCCAATCACCATCCCAGCGAGGTGACAGAGTAGGCAGCGGAGGCCCTGCCGTGTTCCGGACGGCATCAAGCCGTCCAACCGCTAGGCATATGAAGGATCGGGCGTCAATCAATGCTCTGTGGCATAGGTCGACAGCATGGGCTGCCCGAAGCATCATGATAGGATCATGCCGAGCATCGGTGGGCAGTGTGACGACGGGGCGGGTTTTGTGACCGAGCGCTATCCGATCGAAGGATCAAGAGACGCACTTTGGCGGGCGACCGCCGTCGACGAGCCAGCAACCGAACGCCTCGCGGGCGATCTCGATGTCGACGTGGCCATTGTCGGGGCGGGGTTCACTGGCCTGAACGCCGCGCTGGCGCTTGCCGAAGCCGGCACATCGGTCGCCGTTCTGGAGGCTGCCCATCTTGGCTATGGAGCCTCGGGCCGAAGCGGCGGGCAGGTCAATCTTGGTCTCAATCTTGGCCCTGGTGACCTGATCGAGCTGTTTGGTGCGGAGGCGGGCGAACGGCTTATCCAGACCATCGTCAAGGTGCCGGATGAGGTCTTCGGTCTGATCCGGCGTCATGGGCTGAACTGCGATCCCGTGCAGAATGGCTGGGTGCAAGGGGCGGCAACGTCGGCGCAGCGGCGCAAGCAAGAGAACCTTGCGCGTGACTACGAGCGCCATGGCGCAGGCTTCGAGGTTCTCGATGCCGAGGAAGTCAAGGAGCGGAGTGGCGCTCATGGCTATCAGGGAGGGCTATTCTGCCCATCCGCTGGATCGCTCCATCCCCTTTCCTACACCCGCGAGCTCGCTCGCGTCGCCATCGGGAAGGGGGTGCGCCTGTTCACGGAAGCCGGGGTCGAAGCGCTCCGAAAGGATGGAAATCGCTGGCGGCTCGACTGTAAGGACGGCCGCGTCAGGGCTGAGACCGCGCTTATCTGCACCAATGCCTATACCGACGGGCTGATCCCAGGCTTGAAAGAAACGTTGGTGCCGGTCCGAAGCGTATTGATGGCCTCAGAGCCATTGTCGCCAAACCTTCGGGCCAAGGTGATGCCTGACGAGGTCACGTTCGTCGACAAGCGTCGCCTCATTCTCTATCTCCGCTACGACCGAGACGGACGCCTTTGCGCCGGCGATCATGGACCGATGCGCGACGGCTTCGCGCTTGAAGATTACGATGCACTGAAACGCCGGGTGGTCAACGTGTTCCCGGACCTGGCCGGTGCCAGGTGGGATTTCCATTGGGGCGGCCGCGTGGCGATGACGCGCAGCAAGCTCCCTTTCATCCACAGCATCGATCAAGGGTTGATCGCCGGCATGGGGTACAATGGCCGGGGCGTTGGCATGGGATCAATGATGGGGCGTATTCTCGCCGATTTCGCGCTCGGCAAGGAGGCGAACGCGCTGCCCTTCCCGGTCACCACGCCGAAAACATTCCCGTTCCACCGTTTCCACGCCATCGGCGCTTCCATCGCCATCAAATGGCACGGCATGCTGGATCGCGTCGAAATGCACCATCAGGCGCGTTAGAGCATTTCGCGATCACTGGACCGGTCCGGGTTCGCCCACGCTGTTCATCTCGTCGCTATTGCGTTGCAGACATGATCGTGGCCGGCACCATCACCTCGGCTCGTGCGATCAAACGGGCTGTGCGGACCACGCCCGCCGATTTGAACTGGAGGCCTTGGTCATCGAGCGCATAGTTGACCGTGACCTCCATCGCACCCATCGGGTGCTCGATCGACATCACGGTTGGTGATGTTTCCGCCTTTCGTGCTAGCCCTTCGGCAACCGTGCCCGGTGCGAGTGCACAGGCGGCCAGGCACTGCGAGCCTGTCACAGCCATGGTCGGGTGGGTGGCCCAGGGCATGAAATAGCGCGCCGTGATATGACCGCCGGCCTTAGGCGCGGCTATCAACCCAATCTTCGGCGTGACCGAGGAGGTGACATCGCCTAAGCCCATGCGCCTGCCCGCTTCGAGGCGTAGTGCTTCCATCCGTTCGAACAGCGCCTTGTTTTCGTCAAGTTCATGCTGGCTCTCGTAACCAGAAATACCTAAGTCGGCGGCCCGACCGATCAGCATGGGCATGGCGACATCGATGCAGGTGACGTCGATGCCGTCGATCGCTCTCGAGCCTTGCCCGTCGGGAACATCTTGCCGGTGCGTGAGCCGACAACGTTCATGAAGTTGAGCGCGATGGGTGCTGCGGTGCCAGGTACGCCATCGATCCCGATCTGCACCTCGCACCCGCCGACGTTTCTGCTAAACTATCGCCGCCGATCGCGATAAGAGGTGACATCTATGCTGAGCCGCAGAAACTTTCTTGGAACTGGGACGGCCGCCGGTCTGGGTGCGGTCGTTCAACCGGCCAAGGCCGATGCCTCGCTGTCAATCCGCAAGCATGTCACGCTTGGCAGGACCGGCCTCAAGGTTTCGGAAATCGGCTTCGGTTCCGCAAGCTCGCAGGATGCCTCCTTGATCCGCCACGCTCTCGATCGCTGCGTTACCTTTTTCGACACGGCGGAAAGCTATCGCTTCGGCTGGTCCGAAGAAGCGATGGGCGAGGGGCTGAAGAGCATTCCTCGCGATCAAATCGTGCTGAATTCCAAAACCAAGGCCGGCGCCTCCGCCTCGGAGACCGAGATGATGGAAGCGCTCGAAGGCAGCTTGAAGCGCCTGCAGACCGATTATCTCGACGTCTACTTCAATCACGCCGTCAACAGCGTCGACCGCATGCAGAACGAGGCCTGGGCGCTCTTTACCGAACGCGCGAAGGAACAAGGAAAAATCCGTTTTCGCGGCATGTCCGGCCATGGCAGCCGCCTCGCCCAATGTCTGGACTATGCGATCGACAACGATCTCGTCGATGTCATCCTCTGCGCGTTCAGCTTCGGCGAGGATCCCGATTTGGTCGCCAGGCTCAAGCACACCTTCCACTTCGTCGCCATCCAGTCCGACCTTCCGCCGGTGCTCGACAAGGCGCGCGAAAAGAACATTGGTGTGATCGCCATGAAGACGTTGATGGGTGCGCGCCTGAACGACATGCGTCCCTTCGAGGAGGAAGGTCGCACCTATGCGCAGGCGGCGCTCCGCTGGGTGTTATCGAGCCCACGCGTCGACGCCGCCCTGATTTCGATGACCAGCTTTGATAATATTGACGAGTATATCGGTGCATCCGGTCAGGCGGACGACAGGGCAGGGGATGCCGAACTTCTTGGCCGTTACGCATCGCTGCAGTCCGGCCGCTATTGCCGCCAGGGCTGCAACGGCTGCGAGGGAGCATGCCCAGAGGGCGTCGCGATCGCCGAAGTGCTGCGAACCCGCATGTACGACGTCGACTATCGCAATCCCGCCCTCGCCGTCGAAGACTACGCCAAGCTCGGCGGCAGCGATGCCGCTGCATGCCTAACTTGCCAGCACCAGGCTTGCGTGAATGCGTGTCCGTTCGGGATACCGGTCCCCGAGTTTACGGTTGATGCGGCGCGGAGGCTGGGATGATGGTGCGGTTTCTGGCCAGCGGTCTTATCGTGCTCAGTATTTGGGCGTCGACGTCGGAAATCTTCTTGTTGGTGCCATCAGGGCTTGAGCGAAGCGACATGCACTCCCTGTCGATATCCATCTGCGTTCTCAGCTGGTGGATTCTGAAAGACCCAACAGGATATCGCCTGGGTAAAGCAATATTCGCGAGCCTTTTATTGGTATTTTTATTAGGTAAGTTTTATTGGTTATTTTCCGTTCTGGATGGTTCCTGGTTAAGCTTGAACCTCGCCATCAATACATTCCTGAAATGTTTGGCGTTGGCCGCGCTGTTGGGCTGCATCCTCCTGAATCGGTACGACCTTGAGCATGAGCCAGATAGGCCTACAGCATAGTATGCCTGCTCAATGATGCGCTTAGTTTACCAAATGACCGGCCATTCGATGGTCAAGGCCGGCGAGTGACACGCTTTCTCGCCCACTGGTTGATCCTGCTCGCCGCCTGGACGCTGGTGATCAAGTTCATCTTTCCGATGGCCTATGACGCCGCCTATGGCGAACCTCTCGACACCCACATCTACTGGGATTTCTGGTGGGTCATCCATCTCTGGCTCGCCTGGTCATTGCTGACTTGGCCGTCTTATACCTACTCACTCGCGTTGGTCGTTTCGGTGATCGAGATCGTCATCATCGTCACCAAGTTTTTCTTTTTCTTTCAAGCACCCGATTGGACGCTCTGGCAGACCAACTGGTTCATCAACAAGCTGTTCGTCCTCGCCTGTTTCGTCGTTATGCTCGGCTTCTTGCTGTGCAGGCGTCACGGGCTTCGCGCCCGCTGACAAATATGCACCGGCCCAAGTCAAGGCCGGCCGACCATCGGCTTCAGCTGGGGAAGCCGACCGACTGGTCCTGGGCTTCTTTTGGCGGCTCGGGAAAGTGGAGGCCGCGCTGGCCGGAGAAGCTGCGATCGGGCTTCGCTTCGAAGGGCGGTGGCGTGAAGCCTTCGAGCTTGCCGTCTCTGAGCCAGCCTTGATCGATGTCTGCGCCGTAGAGACGGTCGATCAACTGCTGCTCCATGGTTTCGCGCGTCGCCCTGTAGTCGGGATCATCTGCGCGATCGATCAGTTCTTGCGGATCGCTTTCCAAATCGAACAGCTGAAAGCTGTTGCCGGCGGGATACCAGATCAGCTTGTGACGGCCGTCATGCAGCATGCGCGCGGCGCCGGCGTTCTCCAGACAGTCTCCGTAGAGTGACGAGCGGATCGTATCCGCGATCATGCTTTGACCGTCGCAGCTCTGCGGTACGTGCAAGCCCGCGAGCTCCAGCAGTGTCGGCATGATGTCCTGTAGGCCGACCAGGCGATGGTCGACGCGGTCGACGCCGACCCTTTGGTCATCCTTGGTGCCCATCAGGATCATCGGCACATTGGCCGAGCGTTCGAAAAAAGTGCGTTTAGCGAACAGGCCGAAGTCGCCGAGCATGTCGCCGTGATCGGCGGCCACCAGGATGATCGTGTCGTCGAGCAGGCCTTCCTCGCGAAGGGTGCCGAGCACGACGCGCAGCTGATGGTCGATGTGAGTACAGAGAGCATAGAACGCTCGGCGGATTTCTTTGACAACCTCAGGCGAAAAGTTGGGATAGAAATTCCTAATCATCCTGAGCGCGTGCGGCAGCTTTGTCGGATCCTTCGCCCATTCGGTCTCGAGCGCCGGCTCGATCGTGAACTGACGGTACATATCGAGATAACAGGCGAGTGGCACCAGCGGCGGGTGCGGAGCGGTGTAGGAGAGTGTCCAGAAGGCAGGCCGTGTCGGATCGCGTCGCTTGATCACCCTGCACATCTGCTCGGTCGTCCAATTGGTGACGTGGCAGTCCTCCGGCAGATGCCAGGGGCGGTGCATGTAGTTGTTGTTGTTCATGCCATGGGCGAACTGCTTGCCGGGGTAGCCGCGGTCCGCAAGATAGAGATCGTGGTCGTCGATCGTGCCGAGATGCGGGCGCCCCTCCTCTGCGAGAAGCACGTCGTCGAAGCCGATGCGATCGCGTGGCGGATAGACGTGGAGCTTGCCGACGGCATAGGCTTGATAGCCGCCGTCCCGAAAGCATTGCGCTATGGTCGGCAGCGCCGGCATGCGGTTGACCGTGCCGAAGATGCGATCACCGTGGGTGCGCGTGGTGGTGCCGGTCATCAGCGTGCGCCTTGCCGGAATGCAGATCGG